>NZ_JBLUPV010000019.1:0-96096 GCF_048068075.1 Pseudomonas sp. NY15354 | reverse complement strand
CTTGATCCAGTCCAGGCGCTGGGCCTGCTCGCGCCAGAAGCCGTCCGGGTTGATCACCGACTGCTGGTACATGGCCTTGTAGGTGGCCTCGTCGGTCAGGGTAGTGGCCGCAACCTCGGGACGAACGGGATACAGGGGAGCCGCACTCATCTGTTTTACCTCGGTGTAATAGTTGTTTTTGTATGGAATCGTTTGTAACTGTACCAGAGCGCGAAAAGCCATTCGACGTTGGTAGTAGCGAAACGCTGGAATCCCTACAAAAACTTACACAACCGCTCTAACCCCGCACTCACAGGGCTGCGACGAAAAAAACCGAGGCCACGATCCAGGGGATTGTTACAGATTCTGTCAAAAGGCAAAAAAACTTTATCAAAACGCCATCTGTTTCAATGCACTGCCCCGCCATAAAATTCATCTCGCCAACAACGGCAAGGCGATTAACTCAAGTTGCAGCCCCCACGAAGGCAAGTTGATCCCCCTCTAAATACGATAGTTAAAACTTGGCTGTACTCGCGGCGCCAAAAGCGCCGCGTGCCCCCTCACGACCTTAGACAGGTAAATTGAAAATGAAAGCGTTACTGGCATTGGTACTTGGCGGTCTTTGCAGCGCGGCGATGGCCGACGAAGTTGCAAAGGATGTCGAGCAGATTCCGGTTGAGCAGTACAGTTATTCGCAGCATCTGGACATCGCCCGCGTACTCTCCATGAGCGAAGTCCCGAACGTTTGCGAAGTGGTTCCAGCCCGCATGACCTATGAGGATTCCCAAGGTCAGAAGCATATTCTGGAGTACCGCGTGATGGGCAACGGCTGCTCCAACGGCTGATCCAGACCGTAACGCCTGCCGCGCCTCGAACATCCCGAGGCGCGCAGCGCCGAAAGTGACACCCAGCCACTTTCGGAGCACTTCACCTCTTTAACTTCATTCCGCCGATTTGTTGAGCGAATAGTCGCGCAACTTATTGGCTATTGTCGTATGGGAAACGCCCAGACGTTTACCCAACGCTCGACTACTGGAATATTCCGTCATCAAGGATTCCAGTACGGCCTTTTCAAATCGTCCGACAATTTGCGCAAGATCCCCTTCGAGCGAAAATTCACCCAACGGCTGCCGCGCCCCATAGTCCGGCAGGCGAATATGCTCCCCTTTCACGACTCCGCCCTCGCACAACGACACCGCCTGGAACAGCACGTTCTCCAACTGCCGCACGTTGCCGGGCCAGTGGTACTGGCTGAGCTTGTCCATCGCCGCTGGCGCCAGACGCGGCATGGGGCAACCGATCTGCCGGCTGGCCTGGTCGAGAAAATGCTGTACCAGCCCATCCAGGCCATCCATGCATTCGCGCAGCGGCGGGATGTGCAGCGACAGCACATTGAGCCGGTGATACAGGTCCTGGCGGAACTCGCCCCGGGCGCACAATTCGGAGAGATCGACCTGGGTGGCGCAAATGACCCGAACATCGAGATACACCTCCTCGTCACTGCCCACCCGGCGGAAGCAGCCATCCTGCAGGAACCGCAGCAGCTTGACCTGCAGGCGCGGGCTCATCTCTCCCACCCCGTCAAGGAACAACGTACCACCGGCAGTCAGCTCCAAAAGACCTAGCTTGCCCTCGGCTCGCGCCCCCTCGAAAGCACCGGGCCCGTAGCCGAACAACTCGGTCTCAGCCATCGACTCCGGCAGGCCTGCGCAATTGAGCGCCATCAGCGGTGCCTGGCCGCGCGGGCTGGCCAGGTGACAGGCACGCGCCAACAGCTCTTTGCCGGTGCCGGTTTCACCTTCGATCAGCAACGGCGCATCCAGCGGCGCCATGCGCCGTGCCTCGCGCACCACGGCGGCCATCACCCGAGAGCTCTGGAAGATACTGTCGAAGCCGCGCAACTCCTGCTTGCGTACATTGTAGATGCGCTCACCGATACGATCTGCCCGGTGCAGGGTCAGCACCGCGCCGGCCAAGGCCTCGCTGTCGTCGTGCTCTGATTGCAGCGGCGCGATGTCAGCGAGGAACACATCGCCCTTGACCTTGATGCGCAGGCCGTTGATCCGCGATTTGTTGGCCCGTACCAGCTCCGGCAGGTCGAAGTCCTCGACATAGCGCGCCAGCGGGAGCCCCGGCACCTCGTCGACCCGCACCCCCAGCAGTTGGGCGGCGCTGCGGTTGGCCGCGACGATGCTGCCACCCATGTCGATCGACAGCACCGGGAAGTCCAGCGCACCCAACAAGGCGTTGAGCTCCATGTGCCGGCGCTCGCTGGGCATCAGACCAACCCGCTTGACCCCGAATACCCCGGCGATCGATTCGAACTTGGGCCGCAGTGCCTGAAACTGCAGATTGATCAGGTTCGGGCAGTGCAAGTAGATGGCGTTGCCGTGATCGCCACCGACCTCCCCGCGCAACACGTTGATACCGTATTCCACCAGCAGGTTGAGGATGTCCCGCAGGATGCCGATGCGGTTCTGGCAATGCACTTTGATACGCATGAAAAAGCCCCGAGGCGCGCCAGATATTTCAGCGTCGCATGGAAAAGTCGTAAAGATAAGCTGACAAAAACCTAGGACAGGCCAGCTCGATGGCTGTGATTTTCCGGCATCCGGGCAATTTTGTAAAATTATCGTTACAGAAAGAGCGCATTGAATCGGCCCTCCAGCATCGCTCACCCCGTGCAAAGGCTCAGGTAAGGGGATATTCCTTAAGGCATGTCCTGCACATAACAAGAAAGCCCTCACCAGGAGAGCCACATGAAACAGACGCAATACGTGGCACGCGAGCCCGATGCGCATGGTTTTATCGACTACCCGCAACAGGAACATGCGGTGTGGAACACCCTGATCACCCGTCAGCTGAAAGTGATCGAAGGCCGCGCCTGCCAGGAATACCTCGACGGCATCGAGCAGCTCAAGCTGCCCCACGACCGCATCCCGCAGTTGGGCGAAATCAACAAAGTCCTGGGCGCCACCACCGGCTGGCAAGTTGCCCGCGTTCCGGCGTTGATCCCCTTCCAGACCTTCTTCGAACTGCTCGCCAGCAAGCGCTTCCCGGTAGCCACGTTCATCCGCACCCCGGAAGAGTTGGACTACTTGCAGGAGCCGGACATCTTCCATGAAATCTTCGGCCACTGCCCGCTGCTGACCAACCCCTGGTTCGCCGAGTTCACCCACACCTACGGCAAACTGGGCCTGGCGGCCACCAAGGAAGAACGCGTCTACCTGGCTCGCCTGTACTGGATGACCATCGAATTCGGCCTGATGGAGACCCCGCAAGGTCGCAAGATCTACGGCGGCGGCATCCTCTCCTCGCCCAAGGAAACCGTCTACAGCCTGTCCGGCGAGCCGGAGCACCAGGCGTTCGATCCGATCGAGGCCATGCGCACGCCGTATCGCATCGATATCCTGCAGCCTCTGTACTTTGTACTGCCCAACCTCAAGCGTCTATTCGACCTGGCCCACGAAGACATCATGGGCATGGTCCACCAGGCCATGAAGCTGGGCCTGCACGCACCCAAGTTTCCACCCAAGGCGGCTGCCTGAGCCGCCTTGTCGATAACAACTCAAATCGGAAAAACACCCATGAATGCCTTGAACCAAGCCCATTGCGAAGCCTGCCGCGCCGACGCACCGAAAGTCACCGACGAAGAACTGGCCGAGCTGATCCGTGAGATCCCGGACTGGAACATTGAAGTGCGCGACGGCCACATGGAGCTGGAGCGTGTCTTCCTGTTCAAGAACTTCAAGCACGCCCTGGCTTTCACCAACGCCATCGGTGAAATCGCCGAGGCCGAAGGCCACCACCCTGGCCTGCTGACCGAATGGGGCAAGGTCACCGTCACCTGGTGGAGCCACTCGATCAAAGGCCTGCACCGCAACGACTTCATCATGTGCGCGCGCACCGACGAAGTCGCCAAGACCGCCGAAGGGCGCAAGTGATGCATTTCGCGGCCATTGGCCGGGTCCCTGGCGACCCGATCCTCGGGCTGATGGAGGCCTACGCCCGCGACACCAACCCTGCCAAGTTCGACCTGGGCGTGGGCGTGTTCAAGGACGCCCAAGGCCTGACGCCGATTCCCAAGGCAGTCAAGCAGGCCGAGCAGCGCCTGGTGGAGCGGCAAGCCACCAAGAGCTATGTGGGCGGCCATGGCGATGCCGACTTCGGCCGCCTGGTCAGCGAGCTGGTCCTGGGCAGCGCCTCGCCGCTGCTCGCCAGCCAGCGTGCTGGCGCCACCCAGACCCCGGGCGGCACCGGCGCCCTGCGCCTGGCGGCGGAGTTCATCGCTCATTGCCTGCCGGGCCGTGGCATCTGGCTCAGCGATCCCACCTGGCCGATCCATGAGACCATCTTTGCCGGCGCCAGACTGAAGGTATCCCACTACCCTTACGTGGGCGCGGACAACCGCCTGGATGTGGCCGGCATGCTGGCGGCCCTGGAACAGGCCCCGGAAGGCGACGTGGTTCTGCTGCATGCGTGCTGCCACAACCCCACCGGTTTCGACCTGAGCCAGGACGACTGGCGCGCCGTGCTCGAGGTAGTGCGCAAGCGCAACCTGCTGCCGCTGATCGACTTTGCCTACCAAGGTTTCGGTGACGGCCTGGAGGAGGACGCCTGGGCGGTTCGCCTGTTCGCAGCCGAACTGCCGGAGCTGCTGATCACCAGCTCCTGCTCGAAGAACTTCGGCCTGTACCGCGATCGCACCGGCGCCCTGCTGGTCTGCAGCCATGACGCCGAGAAGCTGCTGGATGTGCGCAGTCAACTGGCGCTGTTGGCGCGCAACCTGTGGTCCACCCCTCCGGATCATGGCGCTGCGGTAGTCGCGCAGATCCTCGGCGATCCGGACCTCAAGGCCCTCTGGGTCGAAGAGGTGAACGCCATGCGCCAGCGCATCGCCGAACTGCGCGAGGGGCTGGTCAAGGCCTTGGTGCCCCATGGCCTGGCCGAGCGCTTCGCCCACATCGCCGCGCAACGCGGGATGTTCTCCTACACAGGGCTGAACCCGGAGCAGGTCCGCCTGTTGCGTGAGAAGCACAGCGTGTACATGGTCGGCACAGGCCGGGCAAACATCGCCGGGGCCGATGCCCTGCGACTGGAGCAACTGGCAGCGGCCATCGCCGACGTCTGCCGGTAAGTGCCTGTTCGCAGGTAAACCCGCTCTCACAGATACGACGCCACGCCCTAGGGCAGCAGCACATTTGTGGGGCGGGTTTACCCGCGAAGAAGCCTCCCCGATTGTCCGATAGCCGCCCGCATAACCACGCCGCAGGGCGGAAAAAACTCAAACTGTCATTCGGACTCCTGTATCCTGCCCCAGCTTTTCGAAGCCACACACGCGCCTGGCGCAGTCTTTTCACTCACACTTGCGAGGAACGACGAGATGCATGAAATCCCGAATCTTCCCTTCCCAAGCCTGAACCCCGAAGAGCAAACCGTTGCTGCCCACACCGAACCGACGCCTGCCGTCGAACAGGATGGCGACGATCAATCCAGCGCCGACCAGGAATAAATCGCGCATCCCCCCGACTGTGTGAAAACGGCTGACTCGCGGGAACTTGCCCGTCATCGCGTTTTCACACCGTCCAGAACCCCTACCTGCAAAAGGCCTCCATGCCCGACTCACCGCGCCCCCTTGCGGTCACTCTGCAAGTCGTCTCCATCGTCCTCTTTACCTTCATCGGCTACCTGAACATCGGCATTCCCCTGGCGGTGCTGCCAGGTTATGTGCACAACGACCTGGGCTTCAGCGCCATCGTCGCGGGGCTGGTGATCAGCGTGCAGTACTTGGCCACCCTGCTCAGTCGTCCTCGGGCCGGACGCATCATCGACAATCTCGGCAGCAAGAAGGCCGTGATGTACGGCCTGTTCGGCTGCGGCCTGAGCGGCGTATTGATGCTGGCCAGCAGCTTCTTCACCGACCAACCCTGGCTGAGCCTGGCCTGCTTGCTCATTGGCCGCCTGGTGCTGGGCAGTGCGGAAAGCCTCGTCGGCGCAGGCGCCATCGGCTGGGGCATCGGCCGGGTCGGTGCCGAGCACACGGCCAAGGTGATCTCCTGGAACGGCATCGCCAGCTATGGCGCCCTGGCGGTTGGAGCGCCGCTCGGGGTGCTGATGGTGAAAAGCCTGGGGCTGTGGAGCATGGGCGTGAGCATCATGCTGCTGGGGGGCATCGGCCTGCTACTGGCCTGGCCCAAGCGTGCCGCGCCGATCGTCGCTGGCGTGCGGCTACCGTTCCTGCGGGTTCTGGGCAAGGTATTCCCGCACGGCTCGGGGCTTGCCCTGGGCTCGATCGGATTTGGCACCATCGCCACCTTCATCACCCTCTACTACGCCAGTCGCGACTGGAACAATGCCGCGCTGTGCCTGAGCCTGTTCGGCGCCTGCTTCATCGGTGCCCGCTTGCTGTTCGGCAACCTGATCAATCGTATCGGTGGGTTTCGTGTGGCCATTGCCTGCCTGGCGGTGGAAGCCCTTGGCCTGTTGATGCTGTGGCAGGCGCCCAGCGCCGAGCTGGCCCTGGCCGGCGCGGCGTTGAGCGGGTTCGGATTCTCGCTGGTGTTTCCGGCACTCGGGGTGGAAGCCGTGAACCAGGTGTCGGCAGCCAACCGCGGCGCGGCAGTGGGGGCCTATTCGCTGTTCATCGACTTGTCACTGGGGATCACCGGGCCGCTGGTGGGCGCCGTGGCGGCGGGGTTCGGATTTGCCTCGATGTTCCTGTTCGCGGCGGCGGCAGCGGGGTGCGGGTTGACGCTGAGCCTGTATCTGTATCGCCAGGCACAGCGCTTGCGGCAAAACCTCTGAAAACCTGAAGCTCGCCACAGGCTTCTTCGCGGGTTAACCCGCACACAGGTACAGCACCGCCATCAAAGGCAGCGACGATCCCGTGGGCGGGTTTACCCGCGAAGAGGCCTGCACCGAATGACACACCTCAGCGCTGCGCGTACTGCAACACCACTTCCAACGGATGGCGCATCTGACGCTCGGTCATCCGCTTGACCTGGCTGCGGCACGAATACCCCGTGGCCAATGGCTCCCCTTCTTTGTCCAGCTTGGTCGCCCAGGACTGCTCGAAGATAGTCCGCGAGGTTTGCTGGTTGCGCGCCTCGTGACCATAGGTGCCAGACATGCCGCAGCAACCGGTGGCTTCGGTGACCAGTTTCAGGCCCAGCCGCGCGAACACCTGCTCCCACTGCCGGGTACTGGCTGGCACGTTGGTCTTCTCGGTGCAGTGGGCCATCAGGCGGAAGCTGCCAGCGTCGGCACCAGCCTGCTCAGGCAACACATCCATCAGCCATTCCTGGGGCAGCAGTACGTTCGGGCACCCGTCCAGCCCCTCGACCTTCTGGTACTCCTGGCGATACACCAGGGTCATGGCCGGATCCAGGCCTACCAGCGGCACGCCGCACTCGGCCAGGGCCTTAAGCTGGGTGGCATTGCGGATCGCCGCCTTGGCGAAGGCGCCCAGGAAGCCCTGCACGTGCAGCGGCTTGCCATTGGCGCTGTACGGCGCCAGGAACACCCGATGGCCCAGACGGTGCGCCAGCTCGATGAAGGCTGCCAACAATGGCGTCTCGAAGTAACGGGTGAAGGCATCCTGAACCAGCACAATGGAGCGCTCGCGTTGGGCCGGGGTCAGCTCACGCAGGGCCGGCACGCTCGCCACGCCGACGCGGCAGCGGGTCAGGGTCGACTGGAAGTTGAAGCGGCTGATCAACGGGCTGTCGACCATCCCGACTTTATCAGCCAGCAGCTTGCTCACCCATTTGGACCCCATCACGGCGTTGTACAGCCCAGGGGCATGAGCCAGATACGGAATGGTGAACTCCAGCGAGCCGATCAGGTAATCGCGCAGCGGGCGTTGGTAACGGCCGTGGTACAGCTCGAGGAAGCGCGAGCGGAAGTCCGGCACATTGACCTTGATCGGGCACTGCCCCGCGCAGGACTTGCACGCCAGGCAGCCCGCCATGGCGTCATAGACCTCGTGGGAGAAGTCCTCCTGCCCTTGCTGGCGAGCACGGGCATTGCGCAGGCGCGCCGGCAGGCCCTTGAGCCAGGACACCTTGCCACGGGCGGCGGCGAGCACATCGATATCCGACTCGCCCTGCAAGCGCAGCCACTCACGGATCAGCGACGCACGTCCCTTGGGCGAGTGCTGACGCTCGCGGGTGGCCTTCCACGATGGGCACATCGCGTCGTTGGGATCGTAGTTGTAGCAGGCGCCATTGCCGTTGCAATGCACGGCGCTGCCAAAGCTCTGCCAGACACGCTCGTCGATGGTGCGGTCCAGATCGCCGCGCAGGGTCACGCCATCGACCGGGGTCAGGCCTTCTGGGCTGTCTGGCGGCGTGCAGATCTTACCCGGGTTGAGCTGGTTGTGCGGGTCGAAAGCGCCCTTGAGGCGTTGCAGCGCCGGGTACAGCTCGCCGAAGTACTCCGGCACGTATTCAGAGCGCAGGCCCTTCCCGTGCTCACCCCACAGCAGGCCGCCGTAACGCTGGGTCAAGGCGGCGACGGCATCGGAGATCGGTTTGACCAGCGCGGCCTGGGCCGGATCTTTCATGTCCAGGGCCGGGCGCACGTGCAGCACGCCGGCATCGACGTGACCGAACATGCCGTAGGCCAGGCCATGGCTGTCGAGCAGCGCACGGAAATCGGCGATGTAGTCGGCCAGTTGCTCCGGTGGTACCGCGGTGTCCTCGACGAACGGCTGTGGGCGAACCTCTCCCTCGACGTTGCCCAGCAGGCCCACCGAGCGCTTGCGCATGGTGTAGACCTTGGTCACCGCCTCGGCGCCCTCGGCCAAGGTGTGGCCCAGGCGCTCGACGCTGGTATCGCTCTTGAGGTGAGAGATGAACGCCTCGACCCGAGCATTGACCTCGGCCGGCTCGTCACCGCAGAACTCGACCAGGTTGATGCCAAGGGTCGGACGCTCGGGGTCGGCCGGGAAGTATTCGGCGACGCTGTGCCAGACGATGTCCTGCATCGCCAGCATCAAGACCTTGGAATCGACGGTCTCGATCGACAACGGTTTGTGCGCCATCAGCGCGTTGGCATCGCGCAGGGCGTCCATGAAGCTGGTGTAACGCACGTTGACCAGCACCGCGTACTTCGGAATCGGCAGCACGTTGAGCTTGGCCTCGACCACATAGCCCAGCGAGCCCTCGGCGCCGCACAGCACGCTGTTGAGGTTGAAGCGGCCCTGCTCGTCGCGCAGGTGCGCCAGATCGTAGCCGGTCAGGCAGCGGTTGAGCTTGGGGAAGGTGCTTTCGATGAGCTCGCCCTGGGTCTGCTGGATGTCCCGGGCCATGCGGTACACCTCACCAATGCGGCCAGGCGCGGCACAGGCCTGCTCCAGTGCGGCATCGTCGATCGGCAGGCTGTGCAGGCGCTCCCCGCCGAGCAGGACGCTATGCAGCTCGAGCACGTGGTCGCGGGTCTTGCCGTAGGTGCAGCTGCCCTGCCCGCTGGCGTCGGTGTTGATCATGCCGCCGACGGTGGCGCGGTTGGAGGTGGACAGCTCCGGGGCGAAGAACAGCCCGTGGGGCTTGAGCGCTGCGTTGAGCTGGTCCTTGACCGTGCCGGCCTGGACCCGGACCCAACGCTCCTCGACGTTGATTTCCAGGATCTTGTTCATGTGCCGCGACAGGTCGACCACGATGCCATCGGTGAGCGACTGGCCATTGGTGCCGGTGCCGCCGCCGCGTGGTGTCAGCTTGATCTGGCGAAAGCGCGGGTCGGCCATCAGCGTGGCAACCCGCGCCACATCGTCGGCATCCATGGGGAACACCGCCGCCTGGGGCAGACGCTGGTAGATGGAGTTGTCGGTGGCCAGCACGGTACGGGTGCCGTAGTCGGCGCTGATCTGGCCACGAAAGCCACTGTTGCGCAGGGCTTCGAGGAATTCTGGGTAGTGGGCGGCAGGCGCACGGGTCGACAGCTGGGCGATCATCGAAGGATGGCCTCTTAATAGGGGCTAATTCACGGAAATCCTGTCACACCGGCATGAATGGACCATGCGAGGATGACGAATGTGCCAATGTTCCTGTAGTTTCCAGCCAACGGCAAACGGATATTCCTGCCGCTATCGATGAGTTTTGCGAATGAATTACCGCCACCTGACACCGTCGATGTCGTTGCTGCTGGCCTTCGAGGCCGCCGCGCGGCATGAAAGCTACACCCGCGCCGCCGCCGAACTGTCGCTGACCCAGAGCGCCGTCAGCCGACAGGTGCAGGCGTTGGAGCAACAGCTTGGCCTGACCCTGTTTCGCCGCGAGGGGCGCCAGGTCCAGCTGACCGACGTGGGCCGGCTGTACCAACGCGAGCTCAGCGAGGCCTTGGGACGTATCCGCAGCGCCACCTTGCAGGCCCTGGCCTACCAGTCGGGCGTCGGCACCTTGCGCTTGGCCACCTTGCCGACCTTCGGCTCCAAATGGCTGCTGCCGCGCCTGCATGCGTTCTACACCGCGCACCCAGGGATGCTGGTGCACATCCATTCACGGATCGAAGCGATCAACTTCGACACCAGCGAGATCGACGCGGCCATCGGTGTCGCCACCCATGACCTGCCTGGCCTGATCTGCCATCGACTGCACGCCGAGGAACTGGTGGTCATCCTGCCGCCTCCCGCTGCAGCCGATGCCCGCGGCTGGGACCCTGCACGCATCAGCGAACAAGTGCTGCTCAATGTCGCCAACAACCCCCACGCCTGGGGTGAATGGTTTTCCCACCACGGCTTGGCGCATCGCAGCATGCGCCTTGGGCCCAGCTTCGAGCTGACGTCGCATTTGATCCAGGCGGTGAGGGCCGGGATCGGGATCGGCCTGGTGCCCAGGATTCTGGTGGAAGACGAACTGGCCAGCGGCGAGCTGTTCAGTCCTGGTGACGCCTTTGCCAGCCAACGCAGCTATTACCTGATCTATCCCCCACGCAACGAGGCACTGCCTTCGTTGCGGGCGTTTCGGGGGTGGTTGCTGGAGCAGATCTGATCGCCGTCTAGCCGTGATTGCGCTCGAACGTCTCGCGCCCCATGGCCTTGATCTGCCCTTCGATCAAGGCATCGAAGGGCCTGCACAGCGCATCGAAGCGCCCTGCCCCCTCCAGCGCATTCAAGGCTTCGACCACCGCCTCGATGGTCGACAGGGCACCCGGCTGCGGCGCCTTGCGCAAGCGGTAGCGTGAAGGCAGCACCTGGCCCAAGGTCACCCGCGGCAACGCTTCGAGCAACGGGTTGAGGTAGAGCAGCTTGCGCGCCTTGCGCCAGGTGCCATCGGGGACGATCAACAGCAACGGCGTGTCGTCCCCGGTCGGATAAGCCGACAGCACCTGCGCCTGCTCCCCCGGAAACAACAGCACAGGCCGATACCCGGGCGTGGCGAGCAGCGCCTGCAGGTCATCGAACACCTCTGCGACCCGCAGCTCGGCGTTCACCAGGCCCAGGGCCGCCAGGCGCGCGGTGTTCAAGGCATGGGACACTTCACTGGGGTGCTGCAGCAGAACCACGCGGGTCCGACTGTCGAGGCTGGGAATCAACGGGCAAAGGCAGTGATCGAGCGGACGCTGGCAGCGTTCGCAGCGGGGTCTGGACATCGGCTTCTCCTTACCGGGCGCAGTGTGCCACAGCCACTCGGAAAAGCCCCACATCCATGTGGGAGAGGCGAATCTTCAGCGGTTGAAACGTTCTGCCAAGCTGTGCAGGTACTCGGCCATGCGTTCGAGGTCCTGGCTGATCTGGGCGCCCTGCTTGGCTTGTCCGGCACTCTCGTCGCACAAGTGGGCGATGCGTACGATCTGCTGGTTGATGTCCTCGGCAACATGGCTCTGCTGCTCCGAGGCTGTCGCCATTTGCTGGCTCATGCCCGTGATACGGCTGACCGCCTGGACAATACCGGACAACGCTTGCTGGACCGCCTCGACGCTGTGCACGCTGTCACGGGAGATCTGCTCGCCGCGATTGGCGGTGGTGACCGCCCGCTCGGCGCCTGAACGCAGCGACGCGATGATGTGATGGATTTCGTCGGTAGAGGCCCGGGTGCGCTGGGCCAAGGAGCGTACTTCATCGGCCACGACCGCGAACCCTCGCCCCTGTTCGCCGGCCCGCGCAGCCTCGATCGCCGCGTTGAGCGCCAGCAGGTTGGTCTGCTCGGCAATCGACGTGATCACGTCCACCACACTGCCGATCGACTGGGTCTGCTCGGCCAGGGCATTGACCGCCTGGCCGATGTCGTTGACCGCATCGCTCATGCTGCCCATGGCCTTGAGGCTCTGTTGCGCCAGCTCGCTGCCTTGCTGGGCCAGATGGTCGGCATCGCTGGCCGCGTGAGCGGTGCTCTGCACGTTGTGGGTGACCTGCTGGATGGTCGCGGCCATCTGCGCGATGGCGGTGGCCGACTGGTCGGTCTCGCTGCGCTGGCGATCGAGCATTTGCGCCTGGGCATCGGACAAACCGGCCGACTGCGCGGCCCGCGACTTGACCCCTACACCGGCATCGACCAGGCGGGTCAGGGCCGTCTGCAAGCGCGCTTCCTCACTGATGATGGCCAGATCCAGTTGCCCTTGCAGGCCGGGATTGTCGCTGTAGGTCAGGGCCACCAACGGGCTGGTGAAGGCCTTGGGGTGCTCGGCCAGGGTCCGGCGGATGGCCTGGTTCTGGCGGTGTTCGATCCAGTACCAGGCCCCCAGCATGCTGGCCATCAGCACGCCCAGCGCCGCGTACTGAGGCAACCAAAGATAGGCAGCCGCCGATGCGAGGCCCGCGCCGATCAGCGGCAGGCCATGTTGCAGTCCAGAGCCGATGCGTGCAGCCCAAGGCACTGCCGAACGCCCCCCGCGCAAACGCGCATAAAGCGCCTCGGCGCGGCGAATCTGATCACGGCTCGGGACCGAACGTACCGACTCGTAGCCGCTGATCCGGCCGTTCTCGTAAATGGCCGTGACGTAGGCGCTGACCCAATAGAAGTCACCATTCTTGGCGCGGTTCTTGACCACCCCCATCCAAGGTTTGCCCTGCTTGATGGTTTCCCACATGTGGCCGAAGACCGACGGAGGCATGTCGGGGTGGCGCACCAGATTGTGCGGCTGGCCCACCAGCTCGTCGTAGGTGAAACCGCTGATGGCCACGAATGCGTCATTGCAATAGGTGATGCGGCTGTTCAGGTCGGTGGTGGAGATCAGCCGCTGGTCGGACGGGAAGGTTCTTTCTTGCTCTGTGACGGGCAAATTCATGCGCATCTGGCAGTCCTTGCTTTGTTAGATGATGGGAAATTTCATCAAAGCAAATAGATATTTAGCAGAACGCCATCACTCCAGTCGCGTGCCTCGCGGGAAATTTACACAGCCTGACGCAATGTTCTAAAAGCGACGTTTTTTAACTGACATTCAGTTGCGACTTGAGCAGGTCGCGGAAGGTCTGGATCAAGGGTTCGCGGCTGCGCCCACGGCGGATGATCAAGGAAAACGGTGCCTGATACCCAAACGTGGCCGGCGACAGGACGCGCAGGTCGCCCTTGTCGACCCAGGCCTGGGCGTAATGCTCGGGCAGATAACCGATGTAGGCCCCGGAGAGGATCAGGATCAACTGCGCTTCCATGCTCTCCACTGTCGCCGCGCTGTGCTTGAAGCCGTGGCGCGCCAACTCCGCCTGGCTCCAGTAACCCCGCCCGACCATGCGTTGCTGGGTGATCACTTCTTCCGGCACCCGCCGCTCGCCGAACAACGGGTGCCGGCTGCTGCAGTACAGCCAGTGCTGCTCCCGGTACAACGGCTGGTACACCAGGCCGCTCATGCGTGAGGAAAAGGCGCCGATGGCCAGGTCCAGGCGATTGTCCTGTACCCCCAATTGCAGTTCATAGGGGCTGGAGACCGACAGGTGCAGGTGCACCGCCGGATGCTCTTGGCTGTATGCGCCGATGGCCTCGGCCAGCGGCAGGGCGCGGTCGCCCACGGTGGAGTCGATCACCCCCAGGTTGAGGGTACCGCGCAGCTCGCCCTTGAGCGCTGCGGCGTATTGCTCGAAACCATCGAGTTCAGCCAGCAGACGCAAGGTCTCCTGATGGAACAACTCGCCTTTGCTGGTCAGGCTGAAACCGCCACGGCCTCGGTGACACAGGACGATGCCCAAGGCGCTTTCCAACTGGCTCATGTAGGTGCTGATGGCCGACGTGGAGAGGTTCAGCTCACGCTGGGCATTGGCGAAGCCCTGGTGGCGCACCACGCTGATGAAGATACGCAGCAGTTTCAGGTCGGGCAGTGAAGAAGCCATGAAGCGACGGTTCCGCAGGGTGGAAATCACCAGAGTCTAACCCGCTGCGAACGGTTAGTTTAGAAAATCCTGAAGTAAGTATTTGTCTGTAGCGATTCCTCCCGTCCACTACCTTGCGCAGACTGGGCTCCAATGTCCCTGCCCGCCGGCGTCTGCTTGCCTGCCTGGCACGCTGCGGCACAGGTTCGAACAAACAGAACAATCGACCGACTGATGAGGCCCACCGTGGAAAAGATTCTCCACCAACCACTGGGCGGCAACGAAATGCCGCGTTTCGGCGGCATCGCCACCATGCTCCGTCTTCCCCACCTGCAAAGCGCCGAAGGCCTGGACGCCGCGTTCATTGGCGTACCGCTGGACATCGGCACCTCGCTGCGCTCGGGCACTCGCTTCGGTCCGCGTCAGATCCGCGCCGAGTCGGTGATGATCCGCCCGTACAACATGGCCACCGGCGCCGCTCCGTTCGACTCGCTGTCGGTCGCCGACATCGGTGACGTGGCGATCAACACCTTCAACCTGCTCGACGCCGTGCGCATCATCGAAGAAGCCTACGACGAGATCCTCGAGCACAACATCATTCCCCTGACTCTCGGTGGCGACCACACCATCACCCTGCCGATCCTGCGCGCGCTGCACAAAAAGCACGGCAAGATCGGCCTGGTGCATATCGACGCCCACGCCGACGTCAACGATCATATGTTCGGTGAGAAGATCGCCCACGGCACCACCTTCCGCCGCGCTGTGGAAGAAGGCCTGCTCGACTGCGACCGCGTCGTCCAGATCGGCCTGCGCGCCCAGGGCTACACCGCCGATGATTTCAACTGGAGCCGTCGCCAGGGCTTCCGCGTCGTGCAGGCCGAAGAGTGCTGGCACAAGTCGCTGGAGCCACTGATGGCCGAAGTGCGCGAGAAGGTCGGTGGCGGCCCGGTCTACCTGTCGTTCGACATCGACGGCATCGACCCGGCCTGGGCCCCAGGCACCGGTACTCCGGAGATCGGTGGCCTGACCACCATCCAGGCAATGGAGATCATCCGTGGCTGCCACGGCCTGGACCTGATCGGCTGCGACCTGGTCGAGGTCTCGCCGCCCTACGACACCACCGGCAACACCTCGCTGCTCGGCGCGAACCTGCTGTTCGAGATGCTCTGCGTGCTGCCGGGCGTGGTACGCCGCTGAGCGAGTAGTCACACACTTGTGTAGGTGCAGACTTGCCCTGCGATGACGATGGCATGACCGGCCATGCAGTCCACCGGACCGTGATCGCAGGACACACCACACCCACACAGGATGTGAACGCAATACCTGCGGCAGGAGCCATTAGGAAGGGCCATTGAGGCCCGCCAACACAAGACAAGACCGCCGGGCGCCATGAACCGCCCGGACAGTCGATCTCGCCATAATAAAGATAATCGGGAGACCCCCAATGGCCTTGGACATCTTCGTTGTACTGATCTATGCCGCTGGCATGCTTGGCCTCGGCTGGTATGGCATGCGCCGCGCGAAAACCCATGAAGACTACTTGGTGGCAGGGCGCAACCTCGGCCCTACCCTGTACATGGGCACCATGGCCACCACCGTGCTGGGCGGCGCGTCCACCGTCGGCACCGTGCGCCTGGGCTACGTCCACGGCATCTCTGGCTTCTGGCTGTGCGCCGCACTGGGCCTGGGGATCATCGCCCTGAACCTGTTCCTGGCAAAGCCGCTGCTGCGCCTGAAGATCTTCACCGTCACCCAGGTGCTGGAGCGCCGCTACAACCCGATGGCTCGCCAAGCCAGTGCAGCGATCATGCTCGCCTACGCCCTGATGATCGCGGTCACCTCGACCCTGGCCATGGGCACCGTGCTGCAGGTACTGCTGGATGTACCGTTCTGGATGGCACTGCTGTTTGGTGGTGGCGTGGTGGTGGTGTACTCGACCATCGGCGGCATGTGGTCGCTGACCCTGACCGACATCGTCCAGTTCGTCATCAAGACCGTGGGCCTGATGTTCATCCTGCTGCCGATCTGCCTGTACAAGGCCGGTGGCTGGGACACCCTGGTAGCCAAGCTGCCGGCGGCCAGCTTCAGCTGGACCACCATCGGCTGGGACACCATCATCACCTACTTCCTGATCTACTTCTTCGGCATCCTCATCGGCCAGGATATCTGGCAGCGGGTGTTCACCGCCCGCGACGAGAAGGTCTGCCAGCGCGCCGGTACCGTCGCCGGTGTCTACTGCGTGCTGTACGGCCTGGCCTGCGCCCTGATCGGTATGGCCGCCCACGTATTGCTGCCGGATCTGGTCAACCCGAACAACGCCTTTGCTGAAATGATCAAAGGTCAACTGCCCGAGGGTATCCGTGGCCTGCTGATGGCCGCCGCCCTGGCTGCGATGATGTCCACCGCCAGCGCAGGTCTGTTGGCTGCCTCGACCACCCTGACCGAAGACCTGCTGCCCAAGCTGCGTGGCGGCAAGCAGTCGAGTCTGGGCGTGAACCGGCTGTTCACCCTGATCACCGGCCTGGTGGTACTGGGCATCGCCCTGGCGGTGAACGATGTGATCAGCGCCCTGACCCTGGCCTACAACCTGCTGGTCGGCGGCATGCTGATCCCGCTGATTGGTGCGATCTTCTGGAAGCGCGCCACCACCGCCGGCGCCATCACCAGCATGTCGCTGGGCTTCGTCACCGCACTGTTCTTCATGTTCAAGGATGGTCTGGATGCCAACTCGCCGATCTACTACAGCCTGGCGATCGGCCTGGTGAGCTTCGTGGTGGTCAGCCTGCTGTCGCGCCGCTCTGTGGCAACCGTCAACCTGGCGTGATGTAAAGCAAACACTTGGCGCCCCGACAGGCGCCAGGCAAGGTAAAAAGAAAGGCCGCGGCATCGTGAGATGCGGCGGCCTTTTCGTTTCAGCGACGACGCGGTTGGCGCTTGCGCTGCTCTTCGTCGGTTGGGATCGGTACCGGCTGCAGCGGAGGTGGGAGCAAGCCCAGGGCGACGGCGAGGTCGTGGAGCCAGTTGTACATTCGCTTGTTCATAATGCCCCCTTCACGGGTCAGCCTCACGGCGATTCAGTCCTTCGATGTTCCATACAGATAATAGCCCGATGTCCTACATCGCGCATGCCTCTGTTCCTACAGATAGGGGCGAGTTTGACGCGGATCAAGCGGAAATGGCACTTGCCGACCGTCGGTCAATTGTTTCCCCTTGTTGCACATCGATCCACGCCTGAAGATTGGCCCCCAGCATGCCCTGGCGCCACATGAGCCAGGTGACCGCGTGATCGAACGGCGCCTGCAAACGGTGCGCCTGCACTTGATCGCGGCCAGGAAGGGTGTCGAGCATGGACTGGGCCATCAATGCCACCCCTGCACCGGCGATCACACAGGCCAGCATGCTCTGGTATGACTCGATCTCCATTACCCGCCCCATGGGCGTGTGGTCATGGGCATACCAGGCTTCCAGACGCATCCGGTAGGAGCACCCTTGGCGGAAGGTGAACACCGCACGCCCCGCGACGTCCCGCGCGTTGCGCACCGGCGGATGCTCCGGGCGGGTGATCAGCACCAACACCTCCTCGCACAACGGCACGCCATCGAGCCCGGCCAGGCTTAGCGGGCCGTCCACCAGAGCGGCATCGAGCCGATGGGCCAGCAATCCTTCCAGCAATTCGCCACTGGGTGCGGCCTGCACTTGCAGATTCACCGCAGGGTAGGCCTGGTGATAACGCGCCAGCAGTGGCGGCAGATGCGTCGCTGCGGTGCTGTACATGGTACCGAGCACGAAGTCACCGGCCGGCTGGCCACCTTGCACTGCAGCGATCGCCTCATCGCGCAAGGTCGATAGGCGATTGGCGTAGTCCAACAGGACTTTGCCCGCTGGGGACAGTTGCAGGCGCTGGCGCTCACGCACGAACAATTCCACCCCCAGTTGCTCCTCCAACTGACGCAATCGCGTCGACAGGTTCGATGGCACCCGGTGCAAGCGCTCGGCGGCACGCGTGACCGACCCCTCCTCGGCCACAGCCTGGAAGATGCGCAGTTGGCTGAACTCCATAATATTCTCCAAAACAGAATAACTTGATCATCATTATTCAATTTTATTGAAAGTCAATCTTTCCTAACCTGCCTCCATCACTTTCGTCTGGCAGGAGACGCCGCCATGTCACCCTTCGTACAACTGCTGGCCAGCGCCGTGGCCTTGATGATGGCCATGGGCATCGGCCGCTTCGCCCTCACCCCGCAGTTGCCGCGCCTGATTGCCGAAGGTCAGCTCGACCTGACCGCAGGCGGCCTGGTCGCGGCGGCCAACTACCTGGGTTACTTTCTTGGCGCGGTCGATGCCATGTTCGCCCGTCAGCCGGGCCAAGTTCGCCTGCGTCTACATGCCGGCCTCTGGGCGTGCGTATTGCTGACCCTCGCCTCCTGGGCGGCCGATGGCTTCTGGAGCCATGTGCTGCTGCGCTTTGGCACCGGCGTGGCCAGTGCCTGGGTACTGGTCATGATCACCAGCCTCAGCCAACAACTGGCCGCTGCACACGGCCGTCCTCGCCTCGGCGCCCTGGTGTTCGCCGGGCCTGGCGTGGGTATCGTCGTGACCGGTTTGCTGGCCCTGGGAGCACACCTGCTGGGCCTGGACTCCGCAGCCCTGTGGTTGATCTATGCGGTGGCTGCGTTGGCCATGCTGTTGGCCGTATTGCCCTGGCTACCGCAGCCACAGGCCACCAGTGTGCTGCCAAGTGCGACCGACAGCGCCGCTGCCCGCGCCACCGGGATCGGGCGGCTGGGCGTGATCTACGCCCTATACGGTATCGGCTATATCCTGCCCGCCACCTTTCTGTCGCAGATGGCCAGCCATCAGTTTCAAGGGCATTGGGCGGCGGATCTGTTCTGGCCGGCGTTCGGCCTCGCGGCAGCGTTGGGCGTAATGCTGGTCGGGCTACGCCGCCCCGGCCGGACGTCCGCCTGGCTGAGCGCGACCTTGTGGTTGCAAGGCCTGGGTGTGCTGGCGTGCTTGCTGGGCGATGGGCTGGGCCTGGCCTTGGGTGTCGTGCTGTGTGGTACGCCGTTCCTGGCCTGCATGCAGCTTGTGATGCAACGTTCGCGGGAGCTGGCGCCCCATGCGACCCAGCGTAATGCCGGCCTGTTGACCGCCTGTTTCGCCGTGGGCCAGCTCAGTGGCCCCCTGCTGGCAGCCGTGAGCAATCACTACTGGGGCGGGTTGCAGCCTGCCTTGTTGCTGGCCGCAGGCGGGCTGGGACTGGCCGGCCTCCTGGCGCTGACCGGCATTGGCGCTGTGCAAGTCAGCCCGGCCAGCGCCTGCGCCTCATCTTGAGGGCCCTTGTGAGGATGTAGGACTCGCTCAGCCCACCAGCCTGCGCAATTGCTGGCGCACCCACGGTTCCGCGCTGACCAGGATGACCCCACCCAGCACCATCAACGCGCCCAATACGAAGTTCAGGCTCAATGGCTCGCCCAACAACAGCACGCCAAAGGTCACGCCAAAGAGCGGTGTGATGAACGAAAACACGGCCAGGTTGGACGCCAGGTACTTGCGCAGCAACCAGAACCAGGTCAGGTAACTGACGAAGGACACCACGACGGCCTGGAACAGCACGCTACCCACAGCCAGGGGTGTGAATGTGACCCTGCCGATCTGGCCGCTGACTAGCGCAATCAGCAGCAACCCGACAAAGCCCACCAACAACTGGTAGAACAAGGTGAGATCGGCTGGGGCTTCCGACAGTCGCGACCCACGCACCACCACCGTGGTCGCGCCCCACGCCAGGCCCGCCAGCACGCCCAAGGCGTCACCGAGCAACATGCGTCCATCGAGTTGGCTCAGCGACATCCCGCCGGCGAACGCCGTGGCGATCCCGGCGAAGGCCAACAGGATGCCCAGCCATTGCAACAGCCGCAGGCGCTCGCTTGGCAATGTGAAGTGCAGCCCCAGGGCCGTGAACACCGGCGCGGTGTAGAGAAACACCGACATGTGCGCCGCCGACGTTAGCTTCAGGCCCTCGGCGATGAACAGGAACTCCAGGCCAAACAACCCACCGGCCAGCAAGCCTGCCCGCCAGGTGCTGCCCACCCTGGACCACCCGCCCCGCCAGCAGACCAGAAGCCCCACCAGCACCGCGGCGATGCCGGAACGCAGCGCAGCCTGCATCACCGGCGCGATGTCGCTGGCAGCCCATTTGATCATCACCTGTTGACTGCCCCAGATCAGGCACAGCCCCAGCATGACCTGCAACGCAAAAGCATCGGGGTTCTTGCGAGCCGCGCTCATAGGCGGCCCCCGTGGTCTATCGATGTCATGGGCGAGGTCCTGTCTCTGGCAAACGAGTACCGATTATCGGGTTTGCCGGGGTACCCATGCCAGTCTCAAAACGACCTCAAGCGATTTGCGCCTTGGTGGCGACCTGTTCGAAGGTCGCCTCGTCGAGCGCGTCGTCCTGTTCGTCCAGCACCTGACGCGGATGCTCGAACCCCGGGATACTGCTGTCGATCAGGCTGAGCAGCCGCGAACCCCGCTCGGTGAGAACGAAGTTCTCGCCATTGCCACCGTCCTCTTCCGGGCGACTTTCGATGTATCCGCGCTCGAAGAGAACTTTTTCGTACTCGCAGGCCCGCGTCTTCAGATGGTCCAGGTCACCCACCGGCTGACCGGCGGCGGCCAAGGCAGCCGCATGCTGCTCGGCATAGGGGCGTGGCGTGAAGCTGTGGCCCGCGCTGTTCTGCACTTCATGCAACAAGCGCTCGATCAGGTCCCAGTCGTAGGTGCTCATGAGGTGGCCTCCCGCTGTGAACGTGTGGGGTACACAGCATGGGACCGGTGGGGGTTGGTGGGTGTTCCAGATAAATCAGGGCTCCTGCCGATGGGCCTGCATGTATTGGCGAAGCAGCTGGTTGATACGTGTCTGATACCCCGAGCCTTGAGCCTTGAACCAAGCCAGAACGTCAGCATCCAGTCGGATGGTCACCGCTTGCTTGGGGGGAACATGCAGCTGGGCTTTGCGAAAGAAATCATCGCCCAGCTCTGGAATGTCCGTTGTATCGATGTCCTCATCCTTCTGCCGGACAACTCGATCCCAATCAGTTTTCGATGCTTTCGACATAGAGCCGCGCCTCTCGTCTGGTGGCTTTTCGTGCCGATATGACACGGATCACTTCACCTTGTCGTTCCGTGTGGACGACCACACCAACCAATCTGTTGAGCCACCCAACGCTGACCCACCGTTCCTCTCCGTAGTGCTCTCGATCATCGGATAAGGTCAACATAGGATGGCGGAACATGTCCGGAACATCGTTGAAGTCGATGCCATGTTTACGAATATTCAATTGGTTCTTGCGCTCGTCCCATTCAAATTGCATGGAACGACCTGTATTTACTTATGTACATACAAGGTACTCGCTCTAAGCGAACGAGACTAGAGGGGGAGGCCCATTGTCACAATGCCTCAAATGTTGGTTCGGAAGCAGGCTACGTGAAAGCCAGAACTGGCTTCATTTGCTCCTGACGAGCAGGGCTGGGCCACTGCCGATAATCAATGCCACCCATCCCATCTCGCTGAACTTCCAGATATCCCGCCTTTCAACCGCGTATACCCCTGCCGGGAGAGGAAACGGATGAAACACTTACTGCCCATCATGTGCGCGAATGCACTGCTCTGCGCCCTGCCCGCCTGGGCCTGCACACCGGAAGAAGCGACTCAGAAACGCGAGGAGCTGGCCGGGCTGGTCACCCAATTGACGGAGCAGAATCCGCAGAAGGCCAAGGAGATCAACGAAGAGTTGCAAGGGATGGACCTGGGCACGGCCAGCAAGGACCTGCCGGACAAGTGCCAGCTGATCGACAAGCGAATCCAGGAACTTAAAGCTGCGGAGAAAAAGGCAGACTAGTCGCTTTGGGGCGCGGCATGCCCTGTCGCGAGTAATCCCGCGCCCACAAAGATTGCGCCAATCCTGAGGATCACCTCAATCCTGTGGGAGCGGGTTCACCCGCGAAGGGCCCGCAAAGGTCCCGACGAGCTTACTCTGCCTTCGGCGCGCGCTTCTTCAGCGGGGCCATGCCATCGGCGCTGGCCAGTGGCGCCTTGGTCTTGGGCTTGGCGGCCGGTTTGCGCTTGGCGGTTGCGCCTTTCTTCTCGCCCGTCTTCTTCTCGACCTTTTTCTTCTTGGTACCCGCGGCCTTGCCCGAAGCCTTGACCTTCTTCGGCCCGCTGTAGGTACCCTTGACCTCCTTGATGACCCGGCGCTCGAACTGCTGCTTGAGGTAGCGCTCGATGCTCGACATCAGGTTCCAGTCGTTATGGCAGATCAGCGAGATCGCCAGACCCTCGGCGCCCGCCCGGCCGGTACGGCCGATGCGGTGCACATACTCATCGCCACTGCGCGGCATGTCGAAGTTGATCACCAAGTCCAGGCCGTCGATGTCCAGGCCACGCGCGGCCACGTCGGTCGCCACCAGCACCTTGGAACCGCCTTGCTTGAAGCGGTCGATCGCCAGTTTGCGGTCCTTCTGGTCCTTCTCGCCGTGCAACACGAAGGCCTTCACGTCCTTGGCCACCAGGTGACCGTAGATACGGTCGGCCAGGGCGCGGGTGTTGGTGAAGATGATCGCCTTCTGGTAAGTCTCGTTGGCCAGCAGCCATTGGACGATCTGCTCTTTGTGCTGGTCGTGGTCGGCAGTGATGATCTGCTGGCGGGTACCCTCGGACAGCTGCGAGACACTGTTGAGCATCAGATGCTCAGGGTCCTTGAGCACCTTGCCGATGATGTCACGCAAGGCCGCGCCACCGGTGGTGGCGGAGAACAGCAGGGTCTGCTCACGGTTTTCGCATTCTTTGCACAGGCGCTCCATGTCCTCGGCAAAGCCCATGTCGAGCATGCGGTCGGCCTCGTCCAGCACCAGCACCTGGACGTGGGAAAGGTCCAGGTTGCCGGCGTTGAGGTGCTCCAGCAGACGGCCTGGGGTACCGATCAACACGTCCGGGACCTTGCGCAGCAGCGCGGCCTGCTCCTTGAAGTCCTCGCCACCGGTGACCAGGCCCGACTTGACGTAGGTGAACTGGGAGAAACGCTGCACTTCCTTGAGGGTCTGCTGGGCCAGCTCGCGGGTCGGCAGCAGGATCAGCGCACGGATCTCGACGCGGCGCTCGCGCAGATCGACCAGGCGATTGAGCAACGGCAGCACGAAGGCGGCGGTCTTGCCGCTGCCGGTCTGCGCGGTCACCCGCAGGTCACGCCCTTGCAGGGCCAGGGGAATGGCCGCTGCCTGCACCGGGGTCGGCTCGACAAAGTTCAGCTCGGCCACAGCTTTGAGCAGGCGTTCGTGCAGGGCGAATTGGGAAAACACGGATGTACCTCGGGCAGTCGCTGGAAATTCAGTTGCATAGGGTAACGTTTTCCATCGCTGGCGCCGAATTTCTTTTGGCACCTTCATGCCGATCCGCGCTCTAATGGGCCTCGTTTTCGCAACACAGACCCTGCTATTACCCTCATGGATATACAACGACTCTGGAACGACGCCCTGGATCTCTGGGGCACCCTCGATCAACACCCCATGCTGCACGCGGCCCTGGGCCTGACGGTGCTGCTGTTGATTTCCCTGGTCATCGGCCGTCTGGCACGCTTTCTGATGCTACACGCCAGCCGCCTGCTGGCTCGGCAGCAGCCGCTCAAGTGGCTCGACGACCTGCGCCACAACAAGGTTTTCCACCGCCTGGCCCAGACCACCCCATCGCTGGTGATCCAGTTCGGCCTCAAGCTGGTACCGGAGCTGAGCGACACCGCCCAGCACTTCCTCGGCAACGTCGCCCTGGCCTTCACCCTGCTGTTCATGACCATGGCCATCTCCTGCCTGCTCGATGCCCTGTTGGACATCTACGCCCGCACCGAGCACGCCCGCACCCGCTCGATCAAGGGCTATGTGCAATTGGCCAAGATGATGCTGTGGATCTTCGCTTCCATCGTCATCGTCGCCACCCTCATCGACCGCTCGCCGCTCTTGCTCCTGTCCGGCCTGGGCGCCATGTCGGCAGTGCTGCTGTTGGTATACAAGGACACCCTGCTGTCATTCGTCGCCAGCGTGCAGCTGACGAGCAACGATATGTTGCATGTGGGTGACTGGATCGAGATGCCCCAGGTGGGCGCCGATGGCGACGTGGTGGACATCACCCTGCACACGGTCAAGGTACAGAACTTCGACAAGACCATCGTCTCCATTCCCACCTGGCGCTTGATGAGCGAGTCGTTCCGCAACTGGCGTGGCATGCAGCAATCGGGCGGTCGCCGCATCAAGCGCAGCCTGTTCATCGATGCCGCGGGCGTGCGTTTCCTTACCGCCGAAGAAGAGCAACGCCTGGGTCAGGTCCGCCTGCTGGGCGATTACCTGGCGCAAAAACGCCAAGAGCTGAGCTCCTGGAACGAGTCGCTGGGGCCGGTGGCCGCGCTGTCGGCCAATCGTCGCCAGTTGACCAACCTCGGCACCTTCCGCGCCTTCGCCCTGGCCTACCTGCAGAATCATCCCGACGTGCAGCAAGGCATGACCTGCATGGTCCGCCAGATGCAGGCCACCGCAGAGGGCGTGCCCCTGGAAATCTACTGCTTTACCCGCACCACGGCCTGGGGCGAGTACGAGCGGATCCAGGGCGATATCTTCGACTACCTGCTGGCCGTGTTGCCGGAGTTCGGCCTGAGCCTCTACCAACAGCCAAGCGGCAACGATATGCGTGTGGGCCTTGCCGGTCGCGCTCAATCAGCACAGCGGCTGAGTGAACTCACCGAAGCCTGAGGGACATGGAACGGGGCCGCATTGCGGCCCCATCCCCAGGCTGTCAGCCTGATGCCGCCTGCCCCGGCGTTGCCGGGCGCTGCATGCCCAGCCGACTCATCCAGACGGATGCCAGGATCACCGCCCCCCCAATGAACAGCCGCCCAAGCGGCTCGTCCTGATTCCAGATCAGCAAATTGAGCAGCAAGCCCACCGGCACGTGCAGGTTGTTCATCACCGCCAGCGTGCCCCCACTGACCAGGCACGCCCCCTTGTTCCACCAGTACAGCCCCAAGGCCGTCGGGAACAGCCCCAAGAACAGCAACACCAGCCACTGCACATCGGTGCTCGGCAAATGCTGGGCGTTGCCGAACAACACGAAGGCGGGCAGCACGACGATCAACGCCCCCAGGTAGAAATAGCCAAAGCGCCGGTAGTGCGGCAAATCGCTGGGATGTCGGGCGATCAGGTGACGGTACAGCACCTGGCCTGCGGCATAGGTGAAGTTGGCCAGTTGCAGTAGCAAGAAACCCACGAAGAACTCACCACTGATGCTGTCGAAGCGGATCACGGCGGCGCCGGCCACCGCCACCAGGGCGGCCAACAGAGCCCAGGCGTTGAACCGGCGGTTCAGGGCATCTTCGATCAAGGTCACGTGCAATGGCGTGAGGATGGTGAACAGCAGCACTTCCGGCACTGTCAGCACGCGGAAGCTCAGGTACAGGCAGACATAGGTGATGCCGTACTGCAGCGCCCCGATCAACAACATCGCACGCATGAAACGCGGCTCCACCTGGCGCCAACGGGTCAGCGGCAGGAACACCAGCAGCGCCAGCACCACCCGCGCCAGCACCGCGAAGTAGCTGTCCACGTTGCCGGCCAGGTAGACCCCGATCAGGTTGAAGGAGAACGCCTGGATCAGCGCGACGATTATCAGGTAGCCCATGGTTGCCTCTCATGAATCAAGGCGGCGACCTTAGCCGGTTGGCCTACCGGAGTTCAACCATGCGGGCTGTAGGGGCAGCGCCAGGCCATTCGCGGGTAAACCCGCTCCCACAATAATGGTGGTGATCCCCAGGATTGGAGTGATCCACAGGTTTGGTGTGTTCCTGATGATTGATGTGATCCTCAGGGCTAGTGGTGATCCTTGTGGGAGATTCTATGGTGCTGGACAAGCTCAAATTGCCTTTGGTTGGTATTCCTTGATACTTCTGAACCGTGCCAATAAGGCCCTGGCTCCGACCGGGATTGCTTTGCTCTTAAGACTTACGCAATCCCTGTGGGAGCGGGTTTACCCGCGAATGGGCCAGCACAAGCACTACAAGACAGTGACTTTCACTCGTCCGGTGCTGCCTCGGATGACAAGGTAAAAAAAGCCCGGCCATCACAGGGCCGGGCGGATACACCCAAAGGAGCGACAGGTGTCAGGGGTTGGGAATGCGTTGCGTATCAGGCCACCGCGGCCAGCTTGGCCTTGGCCTGGTTCAGGCCCTTCTCGTGGAAGTCACTGCTCATGTTCAGGCCTTCGGCGTGGATGAAGTCCACGTCATGGATGCCGATGAAGGCCATGACCTGGCGCAAGTACGGTTCCTGGTGGTCGGTGGTGGCACCAGCATGGATGCCGCCACGGGCGGTGAGCACAATGGCGCGCTTGCCGGTCAGCAGGCCCTGCGGGCCGGTCGGGGTGTACTTGAAGGTGATACCGGCGCGCAGTACATGGTCCAGCCAGGCCTTGAGGGTGCTGGGGATGGTGAAGTTGTACATCGGCGCTGCCATGACCAGCACGTCGGCGGCCAGCAGTTCGTCAGTCAGTTCGTTGGAGCGGGCCAGGGCGTCCAGTTCGGCCGGCGAGCGCTGCTCCTGCGGCTTCATCCAGCCACCGAGCAGATCGGCGTCCAGATGCGGGACAGGTGTGACCGCCAGGTCGCGTACGCTGATCTCGTCGCGTGGATGAGCGGCCTGCCATTGCTGGATGAAGTCGCGGGTCAGTTGACGAGAAACGGAATCTTGCTGGCGGGCGCTGCTTTCGATGATCAGTACGCGGGACATGGAAGCCTCCATCGGCAAACAAGGGGATGCGATTCGATGGAGGTGAGATTAAAACTTGACCTATCGATAAAAAAGCGTAAAAAGTGGGTGCAATCTATCGATTAATCAGTTGATTCAGCCTTGCAGCTCAATGCGATGCGCAGCTTGATGATCTCTCGGTTGAAGGTGGCCGTGACATCCCGGCTCTTGCCCGCCGGCACGTTCACCCGTCGAACCCGCGGCGCTTCGGGCCCATTGCGAAAGGTCACCTTGCAGGCGGCCGGGACCTGCCCATAGTTATTCAGGGTGATCGCGCCGATACTGCGCGCAGTGTCGTAGGTGGTGTAGTCGAGCTTGACCCCGTCCAGGTCCTTCTCCACGTCGATGGGGTAATACGCCATTGCCCCAAGGGGCAGGCACATCAGCAATGCCGCACAACATTTCTTCATAGGGCGCTCTCCTTGACAGAGCGCAGCTTAGGACAACAGGAGCCGAAGATGAAAGCGCCACGCGTAACCCTGGATCAGTGGCGAACTCTCCAGGCAGTGGTCGATCATGGCGGGTTCGCCCAAGCCGCCGAGGCCCTGCACCGCTCGCAATCGTCGGTGAGCTACACGGTCGCGCGCATGCAGGAGCAACTGGGCGTGCCCTTGCTGCGCATCGATGGCCGCAAGGCGGTACTGACCGAGGCCGGCAACGTACTGCTGCGCCGCTCGCGCCATCTGGTCAAGCAGGCCAGTCAGCTCGAGGACCTCGCTCACCATATGGAACAAGGCTGGGAAGCCGAGGTGCGCGTGGTGGTCGATGCCGCCTACCCCAGCGCCCGCTTGGTTCGCGCCCTGAGCGCCTTCATGCCGCAGAGCCGGGGTTGCCGCGTGCGTCTGCGCGAGGAGGTGCTGTCGGGCGTCGAGGAAGTGCTGCACGAGGGAATCGCGGACCTGGCCATCAGCAGCTACAGCATTGGTGGTTACCTGGGCGCCGAACTCAGCTCGGTGGAGTTTATCGCCGTTGCCCATCCCGACCACAGCCTGCATCGCCTGGGCCGGGAAATCACCTTCCAGGACCTGGAAAGCCAGTTGCAGGTGGTGATCCGCGACTCCGGTCGCGCCCAGCCGCGGGATGTCGGCTGGCTCGGCGCCGAGCAGCGCTGGACGGTCGGCAGCCTGGGTACCGCCGCCACCTTCGTCAGCAGCGGCCTGGGCTTTGCCTGGCTGCCGCGGCACATGATCGAGCGCGAGCTTAAAGACGGCGTGCTCAAGCCCTTGCCGCTGGACCAGGGTGGCAGCCGCCATCCGCTGTTCTACCTTTATTCGAACAAGGACAAGACCTTGGGTCCGGCCACGCAGATCCTCATCGAGCTGCTGCGCAACTTCGACACAGCGCCATTGGACGTGCCCTTCGCAGCCCCCCCACAAGCCTGAGAGGACCGCGCCCATGGCCTATTTCGAACACGAAGGATGCACGCTGCATTACGAGGAATACGGCCAGGGCGAACCCCTGGTACTGCTGCACGGCCTGGGCTCCAGCTGCCAAGACTGGGAGATGCAGGTCCCGGAACTGAGCCAGCACTACCGGGTGATTCTCTTGGACATCCGTGGCCACGGCCGCTCCGACAAGCCTCGCGACGGTTACCAGATCGCCACTTTCAGTGCCGACCTGCTGGCACTGCTGGAGCACCTGCACACCGGCCCCGTGCACTTCGTCGGCCTGTCCATGGGGGGCATGGTGGGTTTTCAGTTTGCCGTCGACCACCCCACCTGGCTGCGCAGCCTGTGTATCGTCAACAGCGCGCCCGAGGTCAGGCGCAACTCCGTCGCCCACTGGATCTGGTGGATCAAGCGCTGGAGCCTGGCCCGGATCCTGAGCGTCGAAACCGTCGGCAAAGGCCTGGCCGAACGCCTGTTTCCCAAGCCTGAACAAACCGATCTGCGCCATAAAATGGCCCAGCGCTGGGCACGCAACGACAAGCGCGCCTACCTCAAAAGCTTCGATGCCATCGTCGACTGGGGCGTGCAGGAACGCATCGGGCAGATCCAGTGTCCCACGCTGGTGATCGCCGCCGACCATGATTACACCCCGATACAACTGAAGGAGCGCTATGTCGCCCTGATGCCCCAGGCAACACTGGCGGTCATCGAGGATTCCCGGCACGCTACGCCCCTGGACCAACCCGAGGTCTT
This sequence comes from Pseudomonas sp. NY15354, assembly GCF_048068075.1. Taxonomy (NCBI): domain Bacteria; kingdom Pseudomonadati; phylum Pseudomonadota; class Gammaproteobacteria; order Pseudomonadales; family Pseudomonadaceae; genus Pseudomonas; species Pseudomonas sp. NY15354. The sequence goes on along the minus strand of NZ_JBLUPV010000019.1, from coordinate 66,894 downwards.
CAACCAGACCCTGCTGCGCTTTCTCGCAGCCGCCTCCACCCCTCAAGGATCTTTGAGCCCATGCTGAAAAAACTCCTGCTCACCGCCTGTTCGGTCGCCTTCGCCACCAGCGTCATGGCCTCCGACAAGACCCCTCATGTCCTGCTGGACACCAGCTTCGGCCAGGTCGAAATCGAGCTCAATGCCGAGAAGGCGCCGATCAGCACGAAGAACTTCCTCGAGTACGTCGACAGCGGCTTCTACAACAACACCATCTTCCACCGCGTGATCCCGGGCTTCATGGCCCAGGGCGGCGGCTTCACCGACCGGATGGTGCAAAAGCCGACCCGTGACCCGATCCGCAACGAAGCCAGCAATGGCCTGGCCAACACCCGCGGCACCCTCGCCATGGCCCGCACCTCGGACCCGAACTCGGCCACCAGCCAGTTCTTCATCAACGTGGCCGACAACGATTTCCTCAATCCAGGCCGTGACCGTGGCTACGCCGTGTTCGGCAAAGTGACCAAAGGCATGGAAGTGGTCGATCAGATCGTCAATTCGCCTACCACCATCAAGCAAGGCATGCGTGACGTGCCGGCGGACCCTGTGTACATCAAGTCCGCCAAACGCATCGACTGACCGAAGGTCTCACAAGGACGTGAAACCGCCTGAGGGTCGGATGGAACAGGAGTGTGCCCATCATGCTGTACCGCCGTTTCGAGCAACTGATCGACATCTTCCGCGAGGCGCCCAGCGAGGCGCCACCCGGCAAGGTATGGCCGTTCTACCTCTATTACCTGCGTCAGGTCTGGCCCAGCTTTCTCGCCCTGCTGGTCGTCGGGCTGGTAGCGGCCCTGATCGAAGTGGCCATGTTCAGTTACCTGAGCCGGATCATCGACCTGGCCCAGGCCACGCCAGGCAATGAGTTCTTCAGCCTGCACGGGGGCGAACTCATCTGGATGCTGGTGGTGGTCCTGGTCCTGCGCCCCGTGTTCTTCGGCCTGCACGACCTGCTGGTGCACCAGACCATCAGTCCAGGCATGACCAGCCTGATCCGTTGGCAGAACCACACCTACGTGCTCAAGCAGAGCCTGAATTTCTTCCAGAGCGACTTCGCCGGGCGGATTGCCCAGCGCATCATGCAGACCGGCAACTCCCTGCGCGACTCCGCCGTCCAGGCCGTGGATGCCCTGTGGCACGTGCTGATCTATGCGATCAGCTCGCTGGTGCTGTTCGCCGAAGCCGATTGGCGCCTGATGCTGCCGTTGCTGACCTGGATCATCTGCTACATCGCCGCGCTCTACTACTTCGTCCCCCGGGTCAAAGAGCGTTCGGTGATTTCCTCCGATGCCCGCTCCAAGCTGATGGGGCGGATCGTCGACGGCTACACCAACATCGCGACCCTCAAACTGTTCGCCCATACCGACTACGAGCAACAGTATGCCCGTGAAGCGATCAGCGAACAGACCGAGAAAACCCAACTGGCCGCACGGGTCGTCACCAGCATGGACGTGGTCATCACCGGCCTGAACGGGCTTTTGGTGGTGGGTACCACGGGCCTTGCCCTGTGGCTGTGGAGCCAGTCGTCGATCACTGTCGGCGCCATTGCCTTGGCCACAGGCCTGGTGATCCGCATCATCAACATGTCCGGCTGGATCATGTGGGTGGTCAACGGCATCTTCGAGAACATCGGCATGGTCCAGGACGGCCTGCAGACCATCGCCCAGCCGGTCAGCGTCACCGACAAGCCCAATGCACCGGCGCTCAAGGTCAGCCGTGGCGCGGTGCATTTCGATGACGTGAGCTTCCACTATGGCAAGGGCAGCAAGGTCATCGAAGGGCTGAGCCTGGACATCCGCCCCGGTGAGAAGATCGGCCTGATCGGCCCGTCCGGGGCCGGGAAATCCACCCTGGTCAATCTGCTGCTGCGCCTGTACGACGTACAAGGCGGGCGTATCACCATCGATGGCCAGGACATCGCCGAGGTCAACCAGGCCAGCCTGCGCGCGCAGATCGGCATGATCACCCAAGACACCTCGCTGCTGCACCGCTCGATCCGCGACAATCTGCTCTATGGCCGTCCGGACGCCAGCGAAGCGCAGGTTTGGGAGGCCGTGCGCCGGGCGCGGGCCGATGAGTTCATCCCACAGCTCTCCGACGCCCAGGGGCGCACCGGCTTCGATGCCCATGTCGGCGAACGTGGGGTCAAGCTCTCGGGCGGCCAGCGGCAACGGATCGCCATTGCCCGGGTACTGCTCAAGAACGCCCCCATCCTGATCATGGACGAGGCCACCTCGGCGCTGGACTCAGAGGTCGAGACCGCGATCCAGGAAAGTCTGGAAACCCTCATGCAGGGCAAGACGGTGATCGCCATCGCCCACCGCCTGTCCACCATCGCCCGCATGGACCGCCTGGTGGTGCTGGACAAAGGGCATATCGTCGAGAGCGGCACCCATGCCGAATTGCTGGCCCAGCGGGGCTTGTACGCACGGCTCTGGCATCATCAGACCGGCGGGTTCGTTGGCGTGGATTGATCGGAAGGTCTGAGCCTGTTCGCGGGTAAATCCGCGAATGGGCCACGTCGGGCGCCACTGATTCAATCCTTGCGGTAAGGCAACATTCCCCGCGCCTCTTCGGCATAGGCCTTCACCCCCGCGCGCTCCTGCTCGAGAAAATCCTCCACCGCTCGGCGTAACCCTGGATGCAGCAGGTAATGCCAGGAGTGGGTCAGCACTGGCTCGAACCCACGGATCAGTTTGTGCTCCCCCTGGGCTCCGGCATCGAACCGCTGCATCCCTTCGCGGATGGCGAAGTCCATGCCCTGGTAGAAACAGGTCTCGAAATGCAGCCGGTCGAACTCATCCAGGCACCCCCAGTAACGGCCGAAGAGGCTGTCGCCACCGACCAGGCTCAAGGCCATGGCCACGTCACGCCCTTGCTGGCGCGCGATGACCACACGCACGGCTTCAGGCATGCGCTCGGCCAGCAGGCTGAAGAAGTCACGGGTCAGGTAGGGCGTGCGGCGGCGCACCGCGTAGGTGTTGGCATAGCACAGGTAGACGAAGTCCCACTGCACTTGGCTTAGCTCATCGCCACGGTACCAGTGGAAGTCGATCCCCTGCCCCGCCACTTGCTCACGCTCCTTGCGCATCTGCTTGCGCTTGCGTGAACTGAGGGTATCGAGAAAATCCTGGAAGTCCCGATAGCCATGATTGTGCCAATGAAACTGGCAGCCCAAACGCTCCATCCAGCCCGGCATATGGGCGATCTGCTCATCCAGCGCACTGTCGGTGAAGTTGATATGAGCGCCTGACAGCTCGCCCTTGACCAGGTACTCAGGGATGGCCTGGAGCAACAGCAGGCCATCGGCGCAGTCTGCCGCCAGCAAGCGCGGGCCGCTCACGGGGCTGAAAGGCACCGCACCGAGCAGCTTGGGGTAATAGGGAATGCGTGCACGCTCGCAGGCATCGGCCCACCCTTGGTCGAACACGTACTCCCCGAACGAATGCCATTTGCGATATGCCGGCAAGACCGCGCGTACCTGTCCTTCACGCTCCAGCACCAAATGTTCGGCGGCCCAGCCCGTGGCCGGTGCAACGCTGCCGCTGTCTTCCAGGGCGCTCAGAAAGGCATGGCGCAGGAAGGGCTGGCCGTCAGGCACCAGGGCATCCCAGGTCGTCGCTGGCAGATCATGCAAATGAGCAAGGCTGTACAGGCTGGTCACGATTTCGACTCGCTGCAAAGAGATGGCCAGTATCCCGGAAGTGGGGCCCAGCACTCAAATGAAGGGGCGTTTGGATCCCACGCACTTAACCGCAGTGCCACTAAATAGACATTATTCTGTCATTCCCCCTCGCAATACTTGCGCCTGTTTTTCGGAACCCCGGCGACCTGTCTATTCAGGCCTTTTCCGATGACATGCCAACTTGGGGGCGGGCGCTAAAGCCTCCCCACTTTTTTCCAACAGGGAGAACCTTATGCGTCTTGTTTCTACACTTACCGGAGTCAGCCTCACCGGCATGATGCTGGCACTGAGTGCTCCGGCCAGTGCTGCAGTCGACGCCAAGCTGCTCGAAATGCTCCGCGCCAACGGCTCGATCAACCAGGCGCAGTACAACGAACTGCAGGCCGATCTGGCCAAGGAAACCAAGGAAAAGGCAGAGCAGAAAGCCCAGTCCGAGCGCCTGAGCTCCTTCGAACAGAAAGTCGCCTGGGCAGCCAAGACCCAGATCAAGGGCGACGTGCGGCTGCGCTACGAAGACGTCAACGTCGACGACCCCAACCGCAAGAGCCCCAACCAGGACCGCGAGCGCGTCCGTGCCCGTGTCGGCTTCTACAGCGAGATCAACCCGCAGGTCGACGCCGGTGTGCGCGTGGCCACCGGCAGCAGCGCCGATGCCCGCTCCACCAACCAGAGCCTGGACAACTACTTCGAGAAAAAATCGCTGTGGGTCGACCTGGCCTACCTCGACTGGCACCCCACTGCCGTGCCGAACTTGCACTTGATCGGCGGCAAGATGATGCAGCCTTGGGTGAGCATGGGCGACATCATCTGGGACAGCGACATCAACCCCGAAGGCGTGGCCGTCACCTACAAGACCGACCTCGGCGCTGCCGAGCTGTTCGGCAGCGCCGGTCACTACAACCTCAAGGACAACGTCGATGGCGAAGGCGTGCAGTTCAAGCACGACGCGCAGCTCTACCACGGTCAGTTGGGCGCCCGCTTCAATGCCGCCGACACCGTCAAGGTCACCGTGGGTACCAGCATCTACGGCTACGACAACGATAAGGACGCCGCCCCGCTGCAGGCCTTCGGCAACACCACCAACGAGTTCAACCTGGTGGAAGGCTTTGGCCAGGTCGACTTCACAGGCTTTGCCATCCCCCTGTCCGCCTACGGCCAGTACGTGAAGAACACCGAAAGCACCGATGGCGAAGACAAGGCCTGGCTGGCCGGTCTGAAGACCAAGCTCGGTGCCTGGAGCCTGGACTACAACTACCGCGACGTGCAGCGTAACGCAGTGGTCAGCGCCTTCACCGACTCCGACTTCGGTGCAGGCTACACCGGTTCCCGTGGTCACAAGTTCAAGGTCGGTTACGAAATCGACAAGAACTTCTCGCTGGGCGCGGCCTACCTGATGGCCAAGACCGACCTGTCCCAGCTGCCGAACAGCGATGCCGACGTCGACACCCTGCAGGTCGACCTGGAGGCCAAGTTCTAAGCGCAAGCTCCCTTGCGTTGCTCAGGCGGGAAGTGCCGACCCCATCCGGCGCTTCCCGCCTTTTTTTCGCCTGCCAGAAATGCATCGGCCCCCTCGCGGGACAAGCCCGCTCCCACAGGTACAGTGCCGCCCTTGAAGGGCAGCGCCGCGCTGCTGGGAGCGGGTTTACCCGCGAAGAGGCCTACACGGTTGCTGCGAGAATCAACGCTTACGCAGGATCACACTACCGATCGAATAACCCGCGCCAAACGAGCTCAGCACACCCAGCGCCCCCTTGGGCAGATCATCCTGGTACAGGTGGAACGCAATCACCGAACCCGCCGAACTGGTGTTGGCGTAACGGTCCAGAATCACCGGTGCGTCCTCTTCGGCCACATCACGGCCGACCAGCTTCTTGACGATCAGGTGGTTCATGCTCAGGTTCGCCTGGTGCAGCCAGAAGCGCTTGACGTCGGTGGGCTGCAAGCCGTTCTCGCCCAGGTGCTGGCCGATCAGCTCGGCGACCATCGGGCACACCTCGCGGAACACCTTCCGGCCTTCTTGGACGAACAGTTTGTCCGGCGCACCGATGCCCTCCTCCGCCGCGCGGTTGAGGAAGCCAAAGTTGTTGCGGATGTTGTTGGAGAACTGGGTCAGCAGCTTGGTGCTGACAATGTCGAACTGGTGCGCGGAGGTGGCCTGGTCGGCGCGCTCGATGAGCACCGCAGTGGCTGCGTCACCGAAGATGAAGTGGCTGTCGCGGTCGCGGAAATTCAGGTGGCCGGTGCAGATCTCCGGGTTGACCATCAACACCGCACGCGCCTGACCCAGTTGCACGCTGTTGGCGGCGGTCTGGATGCCGAAGGTGGCCGAGGAGCAGGCCACGTTCATGTCGAAGGCAAAGCCCTGGATGCCCAGCGCCTGCTGCACTTCGATGGAGATGGCCGGGTATGGGCGCTGCAGATTGGAACAAGCGACGATCACGCCGTCGACATCGGCCGCTGTGCGACCTGCCCGCTCCAGGGCCTGACGGGCAGCTGCCACGGCCATCTCGCAGAGGATCGATGGCTCGTCGTTGGAGCGCTCCGGCAGGCGCGGCTTCATGCGCTGCGGATCGAGGATGCCGGCCTTGTCCATGACGAAGCGACTCTTGATACCGGAAGCCTTCTCGATGAAGGCCGCATCCGACAGCGGCGCGGCTTCGATATCGCCACGCTCGATGGCGGCTGCGTTGTCTTGATTGAACTGCTGGGCCCAGGTGTTGAAGGAAGCCACCAGTTCTTCGTTGGAAATGCTCTGGGCCGGGGTGTACAGGCCGGTGCCGCTGATCACGACGTTATGCACGGTCGTTCCTCTGGTCAAAGGCCATCACCACACGGCGCTGGCCGAAAAAGGGCAACATAATGGCACTTTAGTGCCAATTTGTAGGCGAGGGTTGCTCCCTCGATCACAGGCAAACCCGCACCCACGCAGTACAGCGCTGAACCTGTGGGGGCGGTTGCGTCCCGCAATGGGCCGCACAGCGGCCCAAATTCCCACAAGTTTGCCACATCTCCCGGGGTTTAGGCTTCCACCTGCCCCCACTGTTTGCTCAATCGTTTGTCGGAAACTGGCACTTTGGTCCCCAACTGCTGGGCGAACAACGACACCCGGTATTCCTCCAGCCACCAGCGGTAAACGGTCAGTTGCTCGTCACGCTTGCCCTCTTGAGCATGCTTGTCGGCCCGGGCTTTGTATTGCGCCCACAGATTGGCCAGCTCGCCACTCCAGACACGGTCCTTCTGCACCTGGGCGCCAAGTTTCTCCAGGCGAAGTTCCACCGCCTTGAGGTAGCGCGGCAACTCCTTGAACCACACTGCCGGCGTTTCACGGACAAAGCCCGGATAGACCAGGTTGGCCAGCTGCTGCTTGATGTCGTTCAGCGCCACCGCCTGGCTCAGGTCGATCTTGCCCTTGAAGCGCTTTTGCAGGCCGTGCCACAGCTTGAGCACTTCCAGGGTCTGGCGAGCCAGGCGCTCGGCATGCTCGGCCCAACTGCCACGCTTGCGCTCGGCAAGCCCTGCCAGGGCTGCGCCGTCCCGTGGCAGCGACGCCTCGCCTTCGAGGATGCAACTGTCCAGGCTGGCCAGCAGAATGTCCTCCACCAAGGCCTCGACACGTCCCAACTCGCGGTATAGCAAGCCCAGCTCGGTCAGCCCCGGCAACTTGCCCCGCAGAAACTTGGCTGGCTCGGCCAGCTGTTGCAGCAACAGTCGCTGCAAGGCACGGCGATGCTGGAACTCGGCCTCGGCCTGAGTCGAGAAGCGCCCCTCACGCACGGCACCGGCTTCCTCCACCAGCGCCGGGTAGACCGTCAACGACAGGCCAGCGATCTTCTGCTGGGCCGTTTGCGCCACTTGAGAGAACGCCTTGGCCTGCACCGGCTGCTCGGCCTTGTCGTTGCGCGGCATGGCCAATGCCGCCTGACTCGCGGCAGCGAACCGCGCCGTCAGCTCGGCCAGGTCACGGCCTTCGCCGAGGAACTTGCCCTGGCCATCGACCACCTCGATGTTCATGCGCAGGTGGCCCTCGACCAGACCGGCAGCTTCCGTCCAGGCCTCATCGGACACCCGGGCGCCCGTCATGCGCAGCAACTCCTGACCCAACGACTGGGGCAAGGCCCCCTCACCGAAGGTCATGCGCGCCAGGGCGGCCTTGACGAAGTCCGGCACCGGGACGAAGTTCTTGCGCAGGGCCTTCGGCAGGTTGCGCACCAGGGCCACGCACTTGGCCTCCAGCAACCCTGGCACCAGCCATTCCAGGCGCTCGCCCGGCAGGTTCGGCAGCAGCGGTGCCGGCACCCGCACAGTGACGCCATCTCGCGGGTGGCCTGGCTCGAAGTGATAGGTCAGCGGCAGGCGCAGCGCGCCGATTTGAAGGCTGTCCGGATACTGCGCGGCGGTGACTTCACTGGCCTCCCGGGCCAGCACGTCCTCTTCGCGCATGATCAGCAGGTTTGGGTCTTTCTGACTGTTGATCCGGTACCAGCTGTCGAAGGTCGCGGTCTGGTGGATCTCTGCCGGCAGCCGCGCTTCATAGAAGGCGTACAGCGTTTCTTCGTCCGCCAGGATGTCGCGTCGACGGGCCTTGGCCTCCAGCTCGTCGAGCTGCTCGAGCAGGCGCTTGTTGGCCGCCAGGCACTTGGCCCGCGACTGGATCTCGCCCCCGACCAGGCCCTCGCGGATGAACAGCTCGCGCGAAACCACCGGATCGATCGGGCCGAAATGCACCGGTCGGCGACCGACCAGGATCAACCCGTAGAGGGTGATCTGCTCGTAGGCCACCACCTGGCCACGCTTTTTCTCCCAGTGCGGCTCGAAGTGGTTCTTCTTGACCAAGTGCGTGGCCAGCGGCTCGATCCAGTCCGGCTCGATCTTGGCCACCATGCGCGCGTAGAGCTTGGTGGTCTCCACCAGTTCGGCGGCCATGACCCAGTGCGGGCGCTTGCGGCCAATGCCCGAGGACGGGTGAATCCAGAAGCGCCGCTGGCGCGCGCCCTGGTAGTCGCCCTCTTCGGTCTTGTGGCCGATCTGGCTGAGCAGGCCGCTGAGAATGGCCTTGTGCATGCGCGGGAAATCCGCCGGTTCCTTGTTGATCGCCAGTTGCAGATCGCGGCAGATCAGCGCCAGCTGGCGATGGGCATCACGCCACTCGCGCAGGCGCAGGTAGTTGAGGAAATGCTTGCGGCACCAGTTGCGCAGCGGGTTGGCGGTCAGCGCCTGGCGCTGCTCCTCGAACCCACGCCACAGGTTGACCAAGGCGGCGAAGTCGGAGTCGGGGTCCTTCCACAGGGCGTGGGCCTGGTCGGCAGCCTGCTGGCGCTCCGGTGGGCGTTCGCGCGGATCCTGCACCGAGAGGGCGCTGGCGACGATGAGCACTTCCTGCAGGCTGCCTTGGCGAGCCCCCTCGAGCAACATGCGCCCCAGGCGCGGGTCGATCGGCAAGCGCGCCAGCTGGCGGCCCAGAGGCGTCAGTTGGTTCTCGCGGTTGACCGCCGAGAGCTCCTGCAACAGGTTGAAACCATCGCTGATGGCCTTGCCATCTGGCGGCTCGATGAACGGAAACGCATCGATCGCCCCCAGGCGCAGGTGCAGCATCTGCAGGATCACCGCGGCCAGGTTGGTCCGCAGGATCTCCGGATCGGTGAAGGCGGGACGTGCGTTGAAGTCCTCTTCGCTGTACAGACGCACGCAGATGCCCGGCTCGACCCGGCCGCATCGGCCCTTGCGCTGGTTGGCGCTGGCCTGGGAGACCGCCTCGATCGGCAGGCGCTGGACCTTGGCGCGGTAGCTGTAGCGGCTGATACGCGCGGTGCCGCTGTCGATCACGTAGCGGATGCCCGGCACGGTCAGGGAGGTTTCGGCAACGTTGGTGGCCAGCACCACCCGGCGCCCGGTATGGGGCTGGAAGATCTTCTGCTGCTCGGCCGGCGTCAGGCGCGCATACAACGGCAGGATCTCGGTGTGGCGCAACTGGGCCTTGCGCAGGATCTCGGCGGCATCGCGGATCTCCCGCTCGCCCGGCAAGAACACCAGCACATCGCCTGGGCCCTTGCCTTCGCTGCGCTCGTGATGGGCCAGCTCGTCGAGGGTGGCGAGGATCGCCTGGTCGACGGTCAGATCGTCCTCGACCCGGTTGCCTTCCTCGTCCTGTTCGCTGGTCAGCGGGCGATACCAAGTTTCCACCGGGAAGGTACGACCGGACACCTCGATGATCGGGGCGCCATCGAAATGCTGGGAGAACCGCTCTAGGTCGATGGTCGCCGAGGTGATGATCAGTTTCAGATCCGGGCGTCGGTGCAGCAGGGTCTTGAGGTAGCCGAGCAAAAAGTCGATGTTCAGGCTGCGCTCGTGGGCTTCGTCGACGATGATCGTGTCGTAGCGTTCGAGGAAACGATCGTGCTGGGTCTCGGCCAGCAGGATACCGTCAGTCATCAGCTTGACCAGGGTGCCCGCATCGCTCTGGTCCTCGAAACGCACCTGGTAGCCCACCAGAGCGCCCAGCGGTGTGCCAATCTCCTCGGCCACCCGTGCCGCGACGCTGCGTGCGGCGATCCGTCGGGGCTGGGTATGGGCGATCAGGCCATGTTGGCCGCGACCCATTTCAAGGCAGATCTTCGGCAACTGGGTGGTCTTGCCCGAACCGGTCTCGCCGGCAATCACCAGAACCTGGTGCTCGGCCAGGGCTTTCTTGATCTCATCACGCTTGGCAGCGATCGGCAGACTGTCGTCGTAGCGGATGCGCGGCACGCTGTGCTGACGCGCGACAACCTGGGCACAGGACGCCTGGACCCGTTCCACCCATTGGGCAAGCTTGGCCTCGTCGGGGCGCTTGCGCAGCTCGTGCAGTTGCCGCCGCAGCCGATGGCGGTCGGCGATCATGGCGTGGTCGAGGTTCTTCAGCAGTTGATCGATGGCGTGGTCTGTCATGGGGCTTTTTGATGATGCAGGTGAGCCTGCTTTTTCATGATCGGCATTCGGAAAGTCGGGCGATTGTCGCAGATTTGCCGGTTCTCTGCTGCCTATGCCGGCCTCTTCGCGGGCAAACCCAAACATAAGGGCTTGAATGCTGAGCGGTACCTGGAAAGCGGGTTTGCCGCGAAGAGGCCGGCATCAATGTTTAGCCAATCACGGAATGAAGGTTGCCATTCACTGCTTTAATCAACCTTACGCCCCATGTGAGTATCCACCGATGACCTGCCCACCGAGCAATGCGCGCCCCACCCTTCCCAAGGCCCGGGCCCGCGCCGGCGAAAACCCGCTGGTACATGTCATCCTCGCCTTCTGGGCCCTGTGGCACTGCCGCCACGCTCGCCCACCGGATACTTCGTTCGCGTCTCACTGATCCAGCTTCGGCCATCCCCGGCCGACATCAATCAGCCCGACTCGCCGCCCACCTGCGGCCGGTCCTGTGCGCCTGCGGGCGCGAGCGAACACCATGCACTTTGCACACCCCGAGCAAGCCCGCCGTTTTTTGGCCGACAACCCCGATATCGAACTGTTCGAGCTGTTCATCCTCGATGCCAACGGCGTGCCCCGCGGCAAGCTGCTTCACCGCGACGAACTGCTTGCCGTTTATGAAAGCGGTCGCCCGCTGCCCAGCACCATCCTGGGCCTGACCTTGAATGGCGACGATGTGGAAAACTCAGGCCTGGTCTGGGATGTCGGCGACATCGACTGCCGCGCCTACCCCCTGGAAGACAGCCTGGTGCGCCTGCCCTGGCGGCGCGTGCCGACCGCAGCCGTGCAAGTCAGCATGCACCCCAGCCAAGGGCTGCCCGCCAGCGTCGCCGATCCGCGCCATGTACTGATTCGCACACTCGATGCGCTCAAGGCCGACGGCTATCACCCAGTGATGGCCTGCGAACTGGAGTTCTACCTGCTCGACCAGCAGCGCGATGCCCAAGGCCGTCCGCAACCGGCACTGGACAACGACGGTGGCCGCCCCCGCACGACCCAGGTCTATGGCCTGCGCGAGCTGGAGCAGATCGAGCCGTTTCTCGCCGACCTTTATGCCGCCTGCAAGGCCCAGGGCATTCCGGCACGCACGGCCATCTCCGAATATGCGCCGGGCCAGGTGGAAATCACCCTGGAACACGGCGATGCGCTACAGGCCATGGACCAGGCCGTGCGCTACAAGCGCCTGGTCAAGGGCATCGCCCATGCCCACGGCATGCAGGCCTGCTTCATGGCCAAACCCTTCGCCCACCTGGCCGGCACCGGCATGCACATGCACTTGAGCCTGGCCGATGCCGAAGGCCGCAACCTGTTCGCCAGCGATGACCCCGCCGGCACCCCGCTGCTGCGTCAGGCGGTAGGTGGCATGTTGCGCCACCTGCGCGAGTCGCTGTTGCTGTTCTGCCCCAACGCCAACTCTTACCGGCGATTCCAGGCCAACAGCTATGCGCCGCTGGCGCCCACCTGGGGCGTGGACAACCGCACCGTGAGCCTGCGCGTACCGGGCGGGCCTGCCAACAGCCGGCATGTGGAGCACCGCATCTGTGGCGCCGACGCCAACCCCTATCTCGCTGCAGCTGCGATCCTCGCCGCCGCCCACCGGGGCGTGCGCGAACAGCTCGATCCCGGCGCACCGGTCGAAGGCAATGGCTATGCCCAGGCCAAGGAACACCTGCCCACCGAGTGGCTCACCGCCCTCGACGCCCTGGAGCACTCGGTCTGGGCTCGGGAGGCCCTCGGCGAGGCCTTCCTTGGCGTCTACCTGAAGGTCAAGCGCGCCGAGTATCGCCAGTTCATGGCCGAAGTCGGCGAGCAGGACTGGCGCTGGTACCTGCACCAGGCCTGAGCCCCTATTCACAGTAAGGAACGAACATGAATGCAGCAGTGAACAACGGACCGGCCCAGCGCGCGCCGTCCTATTACACCGCCACTCTCAACGACCCGACCCAATACCCGACCCTGACGGGAACCGAGCAGGTCGACGTCGCCATCATCGGCGGTGGCTTTACGGGCGTCGCCACCGCCGTGGAGCTGGCCGAGCGCGGCCTGAAGGTCGCCATCGTCGAAACCAACCGCATCGGCTGGGGCGCCAGCGGACGCAACGGCGGCCAGGTCACCGGCAGTTTGTCGGGCGATGAAGCCATGCGCACGCAGATGCGCAATCGCCTGGGTGAGCAGGTGGATGACTTCATCTGGCACCTGCGTTGGCGGGGTCACGAGATCATCGAGCGGCGCGTGCAGCGCTACGGCATCGACTGCGACCTCAAGCGCGGGCACCTGCACGCGGCAATGAAGCCGTCTCACATGAACGAGCTGCAAGCGAGCTACGATGAAGCCCAGCGCCGTGGCATGGGCGACCTGGTGCAGTTGCTCGATCGCAATGCGGTCGGCGAACACCTGCAAAGCCCGTTGTACCTGGGCGCACTCAAGAACCGCCGCAACCTGCACCTGCACCCGCTCAACCTGTGCCTGGGCGAGGCCCGGGCGGCCCATGGCCTGGGTGCGCTGGTGTTCGAGAATTCCGAGGTGCTGGAGATCGTCCATGGGCCGCGTCCGGCGGTGGTCACCGCCCGAGGCCGGATCGAGGCGCGCCAGGTGCTGCTGGCCGGCGATGTCTATCACAAGCTGGAAAAGCGCCAGCTCAAAGGCAAGATCTTCCCGGCCATGGGCGGCATCGTCACCACCGCGCCACTGGGCGCGCTGGCCGACCAGATCAACCCCCAGGACCTGGCGGTGTACGACTGCCGTTTCGTCCTCGACTATTATCGCCTGACTGCCGACAAGCGCCTGCTGTTCGGTGGCGGCGCCAACTATTCGGGCAAGGATTCGCGAGACATCGAAGCCGAACTGCGCCCGTGCATCGAGCGCACGTTCCCGGCGCTCAAAGGGGTGCCGATCGAGTTCAAGTGGAGTTGCGCCATGGGCATCGTGGTCAACCGCATCCCGCAATTGGGCAAGCTGTCGGACAACGTCTGGTACTGCCAGGGTTACTCCGGGCACGGCATCGCCACCAGCCACATCATGGGCGAAATCATGGCCGAGGCGCTGACTGGGACACTGGAAAAGTTCGACACCTTCGCGGCGTGCAAGCACATCAAGGTGCCGATGGGGGACTTGCTGGGCAATCCGCTGTTGGCGGCGGGGATGTGGTACTACCAGATGCTCGAGAAACTGCGCTGATCTCTTGGGGCTATTGCGATGGGCCGCGCAGCGGCCCTGGAATCCAATGCCTTGTGAGCAGAGGGCTGCGATGCAGCCCTGGCTCGATGACCTCAGGCGATCTTCTTCAGGCCCTGCTTCTTGAGCTCTTCATCACGCAGCTCGCGGCGTAGGATCTTGCCAACGTTGGTGGTCGGCAGCGCATCGCGGAACTCGATATGGCGAGGGACTTTGTAACCGGTGACGTTGGCGCGCATGTGCTCCATCACCTGCTCTTTGGTCAGGGTCATGCCCGGCTTGACCACGATGAACATCTTGATCACTTCGCCCGACTTTTCGTCCGGCACGCCGATCGCCGCGCACTGCAGCACACCCGGCAGGCTGGCGAGGACGTCTTCGAGCTCGTTCGGATAAACGTTGAAGCCCGAAACCAGAATCATGTCCTTCTTGCGGTCGACGATGCGCATGTAGCCATCGGGCTGGATGACCGCGATATCGCCCGTCTTCAGCCAACCGTCCTGGTCGAGGATTTCGGCGGTGGCCTCTTCGCGCTGCCAATACCCCTTCATCACTTGCGGGCCCTTGACGCATAGCTCACCGACCTCGCCCAGGCCCAGCTCGCGGCCGCTGTCATCGATCACCTTGCACAGGGTCGACGGCACCGGAATGCCGATGGTCCCGACCTGATTGGCCTCGGCGGGGTTGACCGCCGCGACCGGGCTGGTCTCGGTCATGCCGTAGCCTTCGCAGATCGCGCAGCCGGTAACGGTCTTCCAGCGCTCGGCTACGCTCAATTGCAGAGCCATGCCGCCGGAGAGGGTGATTTTCAGGGCTGAAAAGTCCAAGGCGCGGAAGGCGTCGTTGTTGCACAGGGCAACGAACAGGGTATTGAGGCCAACGAAGCCGCTGAACTTCCACTTGCCCAGTTCCTTGACCATGGCCGACAGGTCGCGGGGGTTGCTGATCAACACGTTGTGGTTGCCGATCAGCATCATCGCCATGCAATGGAAGGTAAAGGCATAGATGTGGTACAGCGGCAGCGGGGTAATGAGGATCTCGCAGCCTTCCTGCAGGTTCGCCCCCATCAGGGCGCGGCATTGCAGCATGTTGGCCACCAGGTTGCGGTGGGTCAGCATGGCGCCCTTGGCAACCCCGGTGGTACCGCCGGTATACTGCAGCACCGCAACGTCGTTCGGTTGCGGATTGGCCTCGGTCACTGCACCGCCCTTGCCAAGCGCCAAGGCATCGTTGAAGCGTACGGCGCCCGGCAGGTTATAGGCCGGCACCATCTTCTTCACGTACTTGATCACGCTGTTGATCAACAGGCGCTTGAGCGGTGGCAGCAAGTCGGCCACTTCGGTGACGATGACGTGTTTGACCTGGGTCTTGGGCACCACCTTTTCGGCCAGGTGCGCCATGTTGGCCAGGCACACCAGGGCCTTGGCGCCAGAGTCGTTGAACTGGTGCTCCATCTCCCGCGCGGTGTAGAGCGGGTTGGTGTTGACCACGATCAGGCCTGCGCGCATGGCACCGAACACGGCCACGGGGTATTGCAGGACATTGGGCAGTTGCACGGCAATGCGGTCACCGGGCTTGAGGTCGGTATGCTGTTGAAGCCAGGCGGCAAAGGCGCCCGACAGGGTGTACAGCTCACCATAGGTGAGGGTCTTGCCCAGGTTGCTAAAGGCCGGTTTGTCGGCAAAGCGTTGGCAGGATTGCTTGAGCACCGCCTGGATGTTGGGGAACTCGTCAGGATTGATTTCCGCCGTTATCCCGGCTGGGTACTTATCCTTCCAAAAGTTTTCGATCATGGAAGCCCGCTCCTTCAGCAACAGCGAATTCGTCACGCATTACGCGTTTATTATTGATATGGGATGACGGCTCATTGCAAACCGGATCATCTGAAAACGCGCCGAGAGTAACAGCTTTGCCAGGGGTCGCCTAGAGCCCAAATCGGCCCGCACGGTCACAAAAATGACTCAAAGAAATGTACCGGTCATTTTTAGAGTATTTATCCAAAACGTCGCAATTCAAGCCGAAAACGGCAGGATAGAGCGGTTTATAACCACCCTATTCTGCCGCTCGAAGAAGCCTGCGTGAAAATCAGGCGATATCCCGCAGCTCGCGACGCAGAATCTTGCCCACCGGGGTCATGGGCAGCGACTCGCGCAACACAATGTGTTTGGGCACCTTGTAGCCGGTGAAGTTTGCCTTGCAGTACGCCTTGAGCTCCTCAACGCTCAAGCCCGCCTCTCTGGGCACCACGAACAGCTTCACCGCTTCGCCGGAGCGCTCGTCGGGCACGCCAATGGCCGCGCAGTTGGCGACCTTGGGATGCCCCATGATCACGTCCTCGATTTCGTTGGGATAGACGTTGAAACCCGAGACGATGATCATGTCCTTCTTGCGGTCGACGATACGGGTGAAGCCATCCGGGTCGATCACGGCGATATCGCCCGTCTTGAGCCAGCCGTCGACATCCAGCGTCTGTGCGGTGGCCTCGGGTTGGCGCCAGTAGCCTTTCATTACCTGCGGCCCCTTGATGCACAGCTCGCCCCGCTCGCCCAGGGGCAGCTCATTGCCCTCATCATCGATGACCTTGAACGCAGTGCCCGGCACCGGGATACCCACGGTCCCCAGGCGCGCCAGCGAGCCATAGGGGTTGGTGCTGGCGACCGGGGAAGTCTCGGTGAGGCCGTAGCCCTCGACGATGCGACAGCCCGTCAGGCTCTCCCAGCGTTCGGCCGTGGCCTTGACCAAGGCCGTGCCTCCGGAGTTGGTGACCTTGAGCGCGGAAAAATCCAGGGACTTGAAGCCGGGGTGGTCCATCAGGGCGACGAACAGGGTGTTCAAACCGAGCAAGCCAGTGAAGCGCCATTTGCCCAGCTCCTTGATGAAGCCGGGAATGTCCCGGGGATTGGTGATCAGCACGTTGTGGTTGCCGGTGACCATCATGCACATGCAGTTCGCGGTGAAGGCATAGATGTGGTACAGCGGCAACGGAGCGATCATCACCTCTTGGCCGTCCTTGATCAGCTTCTGCCCATCCGGGCCGTGCTGGGAGAAACAGGCCAGCACCTGCAGCATGTTGGCCACCAGGTTTCCATGAGTGAGCATCGCGCCCTTGGCCAAGCCGGTGGTGCCGCCGGTGTACTGCAGCACGGCGACATCATCCAGGTTCAGGGGCACCGGCGTGGGCTGCTCTGCCCGTCCCTGGCGCAGCACCTGCTTGAACGATACGGCCTGCGGCAGCCGGTAGGCCGGCACCATCTTCTTCACTTTGTCGACCACGGTATTGACCAGCCAGCCCTTGGCGGCCGGCAGCAGGTCGCCCATCTTCGCCTCGATCAGGTACTCGATGTCGGTGTCGCCCAGCACCTGCTGCACCCGCTGGCCGAACATGTTCAGGTAAACCAGGGCGCGGGCACCGGAATCCTTGAACTGATGGCGCATTTCGCGCTCGGTGTAGAGTGGGTTGGTGTTGACCACGATCAGCCCGGCGCGCATCGCGCCGAATACGGCGATGGGGTATTGCAGGACGTTGGGCATCTGCACCGCGATGCGATCGCCGGGCACGAGGTCGGTGTGCTGTTGCAGCCAGGCGGCGAAGGCAGCGCTATAGCGCTCGAGGTCGTGGTAGCTGAGGGTCACGCCCAGGTTGCTGAAGGCCGGCCGGTCGGCGAAGCGCTTGCAGGAGCGCTCGAACACGTCGACGACCGATTGATAAGCAGTGATTTCGAGGGAGGAAGGCACGCCCGCCGGGCGTTTGTCATTCCAGAAGTCGGCTTGCATCTTGTTGTTGTTCCTCTGCCATGCGCTGTCCCTGACCTGCCTGCCCCAGGCTCGCGAGCGGGCAGGAAGGCGTTGGATCGACGTTAGCAGGTAAGCAAGAGACGGCATATACGCCAAGTGCCGCCATTAACATTGTGAATCTTATTTGTGCCCTTCCTGCAATCGGGTCCATTGGGCATACACTGTCTGCAACCCATGAGCCAAGGACTCGCCATGCCCCATGACGCCTTCTGGCTGCCTGCCAGCGAGCATTGCAGCCTATATGTCCATCAGTGGCTGCCGACAACGCCGGTCAAGGCCGTGGTGCTGCTGGCCCACGGCATGGCCGAGCACGCCGGCCGCTACCAGCGCCTGGGGCATGCCCTGACCGACGCAGGTTTCGCCCTGCTCGCCCCGGACCTGCGAGGCCATGGCCGCACAGCGGAGCTCGGCAATCTTGGCCTGTTCGCTCGTCATCATGGCTGGAACACCGTGGTCAACGACCTGGGGCTACTGGCCCAGCACATCGGCCAGCAGTTTCCCGGCACGCCGCTGTTCCTGTTCGGCCACAGCATGGGCAGCTACATCGCCCAGGCCTATCTGCTGCACCACAGCGCCAGCCTCCAGGGCGCTGTGCTCAGCGGTTCCAACTTTCAGCCGCCGCTGCTCTACCGCACCGCCGCGCTGATCGCACGCCTGGAAACCTGGCGCCAGGGGTATCTGGGCAAGAGCGCACTGATCGAATGGCTGTCCTTCGGCTCATTCAACAAGGCCTTCAAGCCCAACCGCACGCCCTTCGACTGGCTCAGCCGCGATGCCGACGAAGTCGACAAGTACATCGCCGACCCCCTGTGCGGTTTTCGCTGTTGCAACCAGCTGTGGATCGACCTGCTCCAGGGCCTGGCACAGATCAGCCGGCCCAGGAACCTTGCGCAGATCGACCCGAATCTGCCAATTCTGGTGATCGGCGGTGAATGTGATCCGGTCAGTGCCGGCAAGCGTCTGAAGAGTCTGGCCGACGCCCTGCGCGCGACCGGCAATCGCCATGTGCAGTTGCGCCTGTACCCCGCGGCGCGGCACGAAGTGCTCAACGAAACCAACCGTGACGAGGTCACCGCCGATATCCTCGGCTGGCTGGAACAGGCGCTGGCCCTTGGCCGCCCTGCCCGCAGTGAATGATGTACACTTCCTCGTCCGCCCTTTAAGGAAGCCCCGATGTCCCAGGTCACCAACACGCCCTACGAAGCCCTCGAAGTCGGGCAGAAAGCCAGCTATGAAAAGTCCGTGGAAGAACGCGACATCCAGCTGTTCGCCGCGATGTCCGGTGACCACAACCCGGTACACCTGGACGCCGAATTCGCCGCCAAGAGCATGTTCCGCGAGCGTATCGCCCATGGCATGTTCAGCGGTGCGCTGATCAGTGCCGCCGTTGCCTGCACTTTGCCAGGCCCCGGCACCATCTACCTGGGCCAGCAGATGAGCTTCCAGAAGCCAGTGAAGATCGGCGACACCCTGACCGTCCGCCTGGAGATTCTCGAGAAGCTGCCTAAGTTCAAGGTGCGCATCGCCACCAACGTCTACAACCAGAACGACGAGCTGGTGGTCGAAGGCGTGGCCGAGATCCTGGCTCCACGCAAGCAGCAGACCGTCGAATTGGTCAGCCCGCCGAACTTCGTTGCCAGCTGACAGAGCCCGTCGACAATACGCCTTCGCGGATAAACCCGCTCCTACAGGGCCTGCGCAGCCCTGAAAGCGGGTTTACCTGCGCCAGCGCTGCCTATCGATTCAACTCTTGCAGGCACCGCTCGATGTGCCGTCTCTCCGGCCCTTGCTGGGTAAGCGCCAGCGCCTGCTGCCAGGCTTTGCGGGCCTGTTCGTCCTGGCCCAACTGACGATGCAGCTCCGCCCGGGCAGCATGCGCCAGGTGATAATCGAGCAGCTCGCCACGCCGCAAAATCGCCTCGATCGCCACCAGCCCCGCCCTCGGTCCGTCACGCTTGGCCAACGCCGCAGCCCGGTTCAGCTCCACCACCGGTGACGGCCAGTGCCGTTGCAATACATCGTACAAGCCTACGATCTCCTGCCAGTCCGTCTGCTCGGCACTTGAGGCTTCGGCATGCACCGCGGCAATGGCGGCCTGCACGCTGTAGGCACCGAACTGCCGGCTGCGCAGCGCCTGCTGTACCAGTTGGCAGCCTTCAGCGATCTGCGAACGGTCCCACAGGCTGCGGTCCTGACGGTCCAGTACCACCAACTCCCCCGCCGCATCGCTGCGCGCCCGCAAACGCGAGGCCTGCAGCAGCATCAACGCCAACAGCCCGAGCACCTCGGCATCCGGCAGCAGTTGGGCGAGCAGGCGCCCCAATCGGATCGCCTCGTCACACAGCTCGCGCTGCACCACATCATTACCCGTGGAAGCTGAATACCCTTCGTTGAACACCAGGTACACCACCCGCAGGACACTTTCCAGGCGCTCCGCCAACTCAGCCAGCGCGGGGACCTGATAGGGAATGCGCGCATCGCGGATCTTGGCCTTGGCGCGCACGATGCGCTGGGCAATGGTCGCCGGGCTCTGCAGAAAGGCACGGGCGATCTGCTCGGTGGTCAGGTCGCAGACTTCACGCAAGGTCAGCGGTACCTGGGCATCGGCCGAGAGAGCCGGGTGGCAGCAGGTGAAGATCAGCCGCAGGCGGTCATCCACCAGGTCTTCCTCCTCCTCGGGGCCCCGGCCTTCATTCTCGAGCAACATGACCAGATCCGCCTGGGAGCGGTCGAAGCGGGCACGCCTGCGCAAAGCGTCGATGGCCTTGAAGCGGCCCGCAGACACCAGCCAAGCTCGCGGATTGTCCGGGATGCCATCGCGCTGCCAACGCTCTACGGCAATGAAAAACGCATCGTGCAGCGCCTCTTCGGCAAGATCGAAGTCGCCCAGCAGGCGAATCAGGGTCGCCAGGATACGCCGGGAATCCCGCCGATAGACCGCCTCGACCTCCCGGCGCACCTGCTGGGCATCGAGCATCAGTCCGGCATCCGCTGAGTCACCACCTCTACCAGCCGGTCCAGGCTTTCGCCCCAGCCCTGGTAGAAGCCCATTTCCTCATGGGCCCGGCAGTCGGCGGCGCTCCAATGCAGGGCACGCGCGGTGTAGCGGGTCTTGCCCTGTTCTTCATCGAAGGTCATCACTGCCGTCATGAATGCTTTGTCCGAAGGCACCCAGCCAGGCCCGAACGCATCGGTAAACACCAACCGCCGCGGCGCGACGATCTCCAGGAACACCCCCTGATTGGGGTACTCGGCACCATCGGGGGCCCGCATCAGGGTACGGAACAGGCCTCCCACCCAGAGTTGCAACTCGCATTCAGGGGTGGTCATGCCATGGGGCCCCCACCACTGCGTCAACCACTGTGGCTCGGTCCAGGCGCGAAACACCTTGGCCGCGGGGGCGTCGATCAAGCGCGTGATGGACAACTCGTGTGGCGACTGAGGCGGGCCGGGTTGTGCAAGGCTCATGCTGGTCATTCTCCGTTGTCAGGGTTGCAGCTCACGTACAGGTCTTACTTCGACGCTACCGACCCGCGCCGCCGGGATGCCCTTGGCGATGTTCAGTGCCTCGTTCAGGTCGCGCGCATCGACCAGGTAAAAGCCTGCCAATTGCTCCTTGGTCTCGGCAAATGGGCCGTCGGTCAGGCTCATGCGGCCACCCCGCACGCGTACCGTCGTGGCAGTCTGCACAGGCTTGAGCGCCTCGGCTGCGAGCATTCGGCCGGCCCCCTGCAGCGACTCGGCGTAGGCCATGCATTCGGCATCTTCAGGGCTGTCGGGCAGGCTATGCAGCAGCCCCTCGTCACAATAGACCAGGCACAGGTATTTCATGGTCGTCTCCAATGCGGCGCAAAGGTGCGGTTGCCGATGAGCGGCAGGTTCAAGGCTGGAGGTTGAACAGGGCTTTCTGGGTTTCCATGTCGAACGGTGCCGACCAGTGCTCATGTATGACCTGCCATTGTCCACCCCTACGACGATAGCCCACTGTCGCGCGGATGAAGCCACACTGGCTCTCGTCATCGGAAGGACCACAGCGGTTGAGCCAATGGGCCAAGCCCAGGTCGCCGTCTGCATGCACGGTCAGTTGTGCCTGTTCGAAGACCATGGGCCCTGTGCAGAAACTCATGCACATCTCCCAGTGCGCCCGGTAGGCGGCCTTGCCTTTGAATTGCAACGCCTTGATGGCATCGAATGCCACGATGTCGTCGGCATAGGGCGCGCAGATCGCATCCAGGTCGCGATCACGCACGGCCTGCATCCAACGTTCGATCAACTGGCTGATTTCGGTTTGGGCGGTATTCATCGGGTTTTCCTCCGATCGGTCATCAGTGGGCGGCGCCGTCTGAATCCGGCGCCTTCATGACTGGTCGAACGGTGATCGGGGAAATCGACAGGGGAGGAGAAAAAAATCAAAGCCGCAAATACGCTCCCAGAATCCTACTGCTGCTTTGCGGATCAGCTGCCAGATGTGGAGGGCAAATCACAGCGCTGATAAATCACAACGCCGGGCTTGCAAGGATGAACTCACGATATCCCGAAAGAACCACATACCCGGCAAAGTAGCAGAAGATCGCCGCCGACAGCAGGTACGACCACGTCAGCAATCGGTCCCCCAGCAAACGCCCGCCATGGCTGGCGATAGCGCACAGGCCGAGGCACCAGACCACCCCGGCGGCAAAGAAGCCTCCCAGGAACAGGCCGGCCTCTAGCAGCCCGCCGGCACCGGAGCGTGAAATCAGCACCCCGCCCACCGCGGCGAACCACAAGATCGCGCTGGGCGAAGACATAGCCAAGAACATCCCGCGCAAAAACTCGCGCCAGGCCGGCTCCACCACCGCCTGCCCACTGGCCTCCAGATGCCCGCCGCGCCAGGCCGCCAGCAACATCTTCAGCGCGAACCACGCCAGCAGGGCCGAGCCCCCCAGCCACAGCGTCCAGCGCACCGCTTCGAACTGCAGCAACACGGTCATGCCCGCCAGCGCGGCGATGGCGTAGATCAGATCGCCCACGCACGTCCCCAGCCCCAGCCACACGCCTTGCATGAAACCGCGTTGCATGGCCAGGGTGATCATGGCGATGTTGGCGACACCGATGTCCAGGCACAGTGACAGGCTGAGGAGGAATCCATTCGAAAAAGGCATGGGAGACTCGGTCATGCAGGTTCAGGGGAAGGCGATTGTGCCTGAGCGCGTCATGGCTTGTTCAGATCTTTCGCGCACGAAACCTCGCCTGAATACCCTCAAGCATCGAGTAACACCCGCGCATAGCGCTCACGGTCGATGTTCGCCCCGCTGAGTACCACCGCCACACGCTTGCCGGCCTGAAGCGCGCGCTCCTGCATCAACGCCGCCAGGGCGGCCGCGCCGGCGCCTTCGGCGGTATTGTGAGTGGCTTCATGGTAAAGGCGCATGGCGTGGGCGACTTCGTCGTCGGTGACGCGCACGATGCGTGCGGCGTGTTCGCGGACCAGGGCGAAAGCATCGGGATGCGGGACTCGGCAGGCCATGCCATCGGCGAAGGTGTCGGCGGTCTCGGTGGTGACGATCCGCCCCTGCTCGAAGCTCTGGGCATAGGCATCGGCGGCGCTGGAAACCACGCCGACAATCTGTGTCTTCAAGCCCAGCAGATTGCGTGCCTGGATCAACCCACAGATCCCAGAACCCATGCCGATCGGCACATAGACGCAATCGAGGTCGGCCACGGCATCGAACAGCTCCAGTGCATAGGTCGCCACACCGCGTACCAGTTCCGGGTGGAACGAAGGCACCATGGCGTAACCCAACGACTCGGCAAGCCTGGCCGCTTCTTCTCGGGCCACGTCGAAATCGACCCCATGCTCCACCAGCTCGGCACCCAGGGCACGCATGGCGGCGTTCTTTTCTCGCGAGTTGCCTTCCGGCACCACGATCACCAACGGCACGCCGGCCTGACGCGCCGCCAGGGCCATGCTCTGGCCATGGTTGCCCCGGGTGGCGGTGACCAGCCCGCGCACAGGCTTGCCAGTGGCCAACAGCGAACGGACATAGACCAACCCGCCACGCACCTTGAAGGCACCGGTCGGCGCGTGGTTCTCATGCTTGACCCACACCTTGCAGCCCAACCGCTCAGCCAGTAAGGGCCAGGCATGCTGCGCGGTAGCAGGAACGTGCTGGTGGACGAAATCGGCGGCTTCACGCAGGGCGGGCAGGTCGAACATGGACGATCATCCTTAATCAAAGAAAGGTCGATCCGATCCTAAGCCCGACCTGATGCCCAGGTAAACCTTATCTGTCCATCGACCGTCTCAGCCCTGGCTGCAGCCCTCACCCATGGCGCGATACTGGATGGTGTGCACCTGCCCCTGATGGTCTTCGTAGGTCATGGTGGCAGGCACCACTTCGCAGACGTTGGGAATGGTCGACAGGCTGATCACCCGCTTGATATCCAGGTTGGTGGAATAGTCGTACTGCTCGACCGCAGGTTGGGTGGTGGCGGCGGTCTTGACCTCATCGGCGAAGGCGAACGAGGACATACCGACCAGTGCGAGAATCAGTAAAGCTTTCATGAGAGGTTGGCCTTAAAAGCAATCAACTCGATTGACTTCATATGCCGTGAATGGCGCGGAGAAGTTGTCATCGACTGCGAAGATGACACGAAGTACCGATCCCGCTTCGTACTGCCGGGGGATGTTTGAAAGTCTACTCCCCGCCTGAAATAGTTGAACCCCGAACTCGGACAATCACTCTTGCGCACGCTGCAACAATCTGCGAAAAAGCCCCTCCCCCACGCCTATGCCCACGACCATGAATCCGCTCCATTGCAGCCCCTTGGGCAGCCTCGAACGCAAGCTGCTCGATCACTTCTACCGCCAGCATGGCACTCGCATGCGCGCCGCGGGCGATGGCCAATGGTGGGTGGCACGGGCAGGAGGCATCGTCGCGGGCATGAGCCTGAGCCCTGTGGCCGAAGGGCGCTGGCTCACGGGCCTGTTCGTTGCGCCACAATGGCGTGGCCAGCAGGTCGCATCGCAGTTGATCGAGGCGGCCTTGCAAACCGCCTGTGGGCCGACGTGGTTGTTCTGTCACCCTGAGTTGGAGGCTTTCTACCAGCGCCAGGCCTTCACCCTGACGAGCACGCTGCCCGAGGCCCTGGCTTCACGGCTGGCGCGCTATCAGCGCAGCAAGCGCCTGGTGGCGATGGTGCGCGGTCAGTCGTCGGGCGCATCAAGCCCTGGGAACAGCACCTCGGTGTAGCCGAACTTGCTGAAATCCTGAATGCGCGAGGGGTACAGCCGGCCGATCAGGTGGTCGCATTCATGCTGCACCACCCGGGCATGGAAGCCGTCGGCGAAGCGGTTGATTGGATTGCCCTGGGGGTCGATGCCCTCGTAGCGGATGTGCTTGAAGCGCGGCACGACACCTCGTAGCCCTGGGACCGACAGGCAGCCCTCCCAGCCGTCCTCGACCTCCGGGGACAAGGGCGTGATCACCGGGTTGAGCAAAATGGTCTGTGGTACGGGTTCGGCGTCCGGGTAGCGCTCGCTGCGCTCGAAACCGAAGATCACCAGTTGCAGGTCGACGCCGATCTGCGGCGCGGCCAGGCCCACGCCGCCCACGTGGCGCATGGTCTGGAACATGTCGTCGATCAGCGCTTGCAACTGCTCGCTGCCGATCAGGTCCGCCGGTACGGGCGGGGCGATGCGCAACAAGCGTTCGTCGCCCATCTTGAGGATGTCACGGATCATCGGGGGTTCGGCTCACTCGGCTGGGGCTCGACAGGATGTTCATGGCCGAGCACGGTCAATGTCTCCTTGGAGGTATGACCTGCGGCTTCCTTCTCGCCAGGGTTCTTGCCTTCGGCCGACATGTGTTCGATCACCGCGTTCATCTCGGCGCCGAGCAACAGCACAGCGGCGGAAATGTAGAAGTACAACAGCAAGACAATGATTGCCCCGATACTGCCGTACATGGCGTTGTAGTCGGCGAAGGTCTTCACATAGTAACCGAAGGCCAGCGAGGCGATGATCCACACCACCACCGCCAGCACCGAGCCGGGGGTGATGAAGCGAAACTCTTGCTTCACGTCGGGCATGACGTAGTAGATCAGCGCCACCGCCACCATCATCAGAATGATGATCGCCGGCCAGCGCAGGATGGTCCAGACCGTGACGATCACCTCCTGCATGCCCACCTGGGCGGCGATCCACTCCATGACCTGCGGCCCCAGCACCATCAGCGCAGCCGCGGCCAAGAGCATGCCGGCGATGCCGATGGTGTAGATCACCGACAGTGGGAGGCGCTTCCAGACCGGCCGGCCTTCGGGGACGTCGTAAGCGGCGTTCATTGCGCTCATCATCAGGCGCACGCCGGCCGAGGCCGTCCACAGGGCGATGACGATACCCACCGAAAGCAGCCCCCCTTTGGACTGCTGCAACTGATCGATCACCGGGTTGACCTGCTCCAGGGCCTGGGGCGGCAGCACCAGCTCCGACTGCAGGCGCAGCCAGGAGAAGAAGTCCGGCAGGTGCAGGAAACCGATCAAGGCGATGAGGAACAACAAGAAGGGAAACAGCGAAAACAGCATCTGGTAGGCCAGCGCGGACGCATAGGTGGACATCTCGTCATCGAGAAATTCGCGGACGGTGCGCACCAGCACGCGGTGCAGGGGCAAACCGCGCAGGTTGGGGAAAAACATAGCGTCTCCTTTCGCTGCAGGATCGTGTCGGATGACGGCCGGCCAACCGGGCAGGCCCATTCAATGATGCAAGTCTAATAGACCACACCGGACACGTTGCAGCTCAACGCCAGGCAAATAAAAGAAAACAGCTACAGCGGGCCGTCCGCCCTCACCGCCCTGCTCTTTCGGCCCAGCGAACCGATCCCCAGGCTTGTTTGCCCGCAGCCGGCCCCGCACAATACCAGGCCTTATCTCGCGTCAACCCGCAGGAACCTGCATGAAACTCGACAAACCCACCGCCATCGCCCGCCGCAACCAAGCGCTGGAGCGGCCGGTGCTCAACCGCGACAACACCCTGCTCGCGATCCTGGACCGCAAACGCAATCTGTGGTGGTTCGATGTGCCGACAGCGCTGTTGCGCAAAGGCCAGCCCGACTGGGTCAACCTGCTGCTGCACACTCCCGAGACCGATGAGCTCCAGCATCTGAAGGTGCCGACCAACTTCCTGCGCGCGCATCAGGAGCAGATGGAAATCCGTCATCCAGGCAAACGGCGCTCGACCATCAGCCTGGCCCTGAGCGCCGACCGCGACTCGCTGCTGCGCGACACCCGCCCAAGTGGCGAGCAACTGGACTTCACGCCCTTCCTGCAGGCCTGATCAGGCCCGTTCGATGCGATCGTCAAGGATGACGATGCGACCCTGCTTGTAGAGGGCGCCGATTGCTTTCTTGAAGTTGCCCTTGCTGACATTGAACAGTCGGCTGATGACTTCAGGGTCGCTCTTGTCGCACACCTCGAGCATCCCACCGGCCGCCTCCAGGCGCGCCATGATCTGCTCGGGCAGGCTGTCGACCAGGACCTTGCCCACCGGCTGCAGGCTCAGGGCGATCTTGCCGTCGTGGCGCACTTCCTTGATGTAGCCCTTCTCGTGCATGCCCGAACGCAGGAACTTGAACACTTCGTTCTTGTGGATCAAGCCCCAATGGCGGTTGTTGATGATCGCCTTGAAGCCCATGGGCGTCTGCCCGGCCACGAGCAGTTCCACCGGCTGGCCGGCCTGGTAGTCGGCCGGGGTGCGGTCCAGGTAGCGGTCAAGGCGCGCGGTGGCGGTGATGCGACGGGTGCGCTTGTCCAGGTAGACGTGCACCACGCAATACTCGCCCACCTTCAGCGGACGCGACTCCTCCGAATAAGGCATAAGCAGGTCCTTGGACAGCCCCCAGTCGAGGAAGATGCCCGCGCCGTTGATGTCCTTGACCTTGAGGCTGGCGAACTCACCGACCTGCACCTTGGGCTTTTCGGTGGTGGCGATCAGCTGGTCCTCGCTGTCGAGGTAGATGAACACGTTGAGCCAGTCGTCGATCTCGGCGTCGACGTCCTTGGGGATATAGCGCTTGGGCAGCAGGATCTCGCCGTCCGCACCGCCATCCAGGTACAGGCCGAAGTCCGTGTATTTCACGATTTGCAAACTGTTGTAACGCCCAAGCAAAGCCATTTACGAAGATCCTCAAGACAAGGCGGCTATTCTACACCTGAACAGCCTTCGCCGCCTGGCCGTCCATAACCAGGAACCGACGGAGCCTCCCTTGCGTCTACTGCCTGGCAAGCTCCAGCAAGGATCCGCCCATGCCCGTCACCCTACGTCCCCTGTTCATCCTCGTCCTGTGCCTGACCCTGGCCGTGGCCGCCTGCAGCCGCATCGACCTGGCCTACCGCAACCTCGACGTGCTGGTGCCCTGGTCCCTGAACGATTACCTGAACATGAACCGCCAGCAGAAAACCTGGCTCGACGAACGTCTCAAGCAGCACTTGGCCTGGCATTGCCGAACGCAACTGCCCGGCTACCTGGAGTGGCTCGACCAGATCCGTCAGATGATCATGACCGACCAAGTCACCGACCAGGCGCTGCGCCAGCGCACCGCTGAGGCCCGCCAGGCCGTCGGCCGGGTCGCCGAGGCGATCACCCCCTCCGCCACGGAACTGCTGCGCGATATGAGCGACGAGCAGGTGTCGCAAATGCGCCAAGCCTTTCGAGATGACATCCGCGAGCGCCAGGCCAACTATGTCGAAACGCCGCTGCCCAAGCAGATCAACGATCGTGCCAAACGCATGGAAAAACGCCTCGAGCCGTGGCTGGGCGAACTCAACGCGCCTCAACGCCTGCGCGTGCTGACCTGGTCCCAGGCCTTGGGAGACCAGAATCGCCAATGGATCGCCAACCGCGCCCACTGGCAAAAGCAGCTGATGCTGGTCATGGCACAGCGCGACACGCCCGCCTTCGAGCCCCGCATCGCGCAGTTGCTGCAACGCAAGGAAAGCCTGTGGAGCCCGGAATACCGCATTGCCTTTCAGAACTCCGAGCAACAGGCCCGTAGCCTGCTGGTGGACCTGATGAAGCAGAGCACACCGGGGCAGCGCCAGTTTCTTCAGGAGCGGCTAACCAAGGTGCGCAATGACTTCAGCGAACTCAAGTGCATGAAGGGGTAGCGCCTTTGCACTGCCGCCTGCTTCCACATCAGGGCGTAGGCTGGTGACAGGCCTGCGATGGGCAGCAAAGCAGCCGCGAACGCTCACCGCACCTTGCGCCGATACGGAAACACATCGATGACCTTCCCCTCACGAATCGTCGCCTGCAGTCCCTTCCAGTAATCGGCGTCATACAGCTCGCCATGCAACCGGCTGAACAGCCGTCGCTGGCCGATATCGGCGAACAAAAACGGCGGAAACTCCTCCGGAAACACATCGTGCGGCCCGATCGAATACCACGGCTCACCGGACATCTCGTCTTCCGGGTATCGCGGTGGCGGGATGTGCCTGAAGTTCACCTCGGTCAGGAAGCTGATCTCGTCGTAGTCATAGAAGACCACCCGACCATGGCGGGTGACGCCAAAGTTCTTGAGCAGCATGTCACCGGGAAAAATGTTCGCCGCCGCCAGTTGCTTGATGGCCAGGCCATAGTCCTCCAGCGCTTCGAGCACCTGGGCTTCGCTGGCCTGTTCAAGATAGAGATTGAGCGGAGTCATGCGCCGCTCGGTCCAGCAATGTCGGATCAACACCGTGTCGCCTTCGAGCTTCACGGTCGAGGGCGCCACCTCCAGCAGCTCGGCCAGGCACTGCGGCTCGAACTTGGCCTTGGGGAAACGAAAATCGGCGAACTCCTGGGTATCGGCCATGCGCCCGACCCGGTCGACGCTTTTGACCAGACGGTACTTGTCGATCACCGTGGCTCTGTCCACGGTCTTGGAGGGCGAGAAGCGGTCCTTGATGATCTTGAACACGGTATTGAAACCGGTCAGGGTGAACACGCTCATCACCATGCCACGTACCCCTGGCGCCATGACGAAGCGATCCTCGGTGCTGGCCAGGTGGTTGATCAGGGCGCGGTAGAACTCCGATTTGCCGTGCTTGTAGAAGCCGATCGAGGTGTACAGCTCGGCGATGTGCTTGCCCGGCAGGATGCGCTTGAGAAAATTGACGAACTCCGCCGGCACAGGCACATCGACCATGAAATACGAGCGAGTGAAGGAGAAGATGATCGACACCTCGGCCTCGTCGGTGATCACCGCATCCGCCTCGATCCCATGTCCTTCACGGTGCAGCAGCGGGATCACCAACGGCCACTGCTCGTCCGGTGTGTACAGCCGGCCCACCAGGTAGGCGCCCTTGTTGCGGTAGAGCACGGGCGAGAACAACTCGACGGCCAGCGCGGGGTCCTTGCAGACCCAATCCGGCAAGCTTTCGCGCAGCTGCTGCTCCAGACGTGCCACATCAGCGTCCAGGTCGCCGTAAGGCACGCTGAACGAGTAATCGGCAAAGATCGCCCGCAACAGGCTGCGGACGCTGCCCTCAGGCTGGTAGGTGCGGGTCTGCGCTGCCCGCTCATGCCCGCGCATCGATGGCCGGGTGGTGTGGATGAACATGCAGCCATCGCTGATCAGGTCATGACTGAACAGGCTACAGAAAATCGAGTTGTACCACGTCTCGGACAGCTCATCGTCCAGGCGCGGGTCGATCAGGCGGATGTAGGCGCTCTTCACCAGTGGCCATTGCTCCACATCCAGCAGCACCGCCTCGGCAAAGCCATCGCGCAGCCAGCCATTGACCTCGACAACCTTTTCTTCATAGAGATTGATGCGTGCCGCCGCAGCCTGCTGGATCTGTTGCCACAGCGCCTGCTCGAAACGCTCCCGCGCCCCCAGGGTGATGCACCGGAAGTGTTCGCGGTAATCGTCGAAGCCATCGAGGATCATCCGGGCGATCTCGGCCGCCGGCCAGGACTGGGACATGCAAGGGACTCCATGCTGGGGTTCAACACGCAAGCTTAGTTGCACCTGCTTTTGTCGTACCCTTTTCGCGGCAAATCCGTCCCAGGGCCAATTCACACAGCAAGAAAGGACAAGAACCACGCACATTCGATGGCGTACACTCGCGCCCTTGCCGATTGCTGGAGACCGCTGTGAGCCCCATCGCCCTTGCCCGTCTGCTGACCCTTGCCGCCGTCTGGGGGGCGAGCTTCCTGTTCATGCGCATCATCGCGCCGGAACTCGGCACGGTGCCGACAGCGTTCTTTCGCGTCTCGATCGCCTGCCTGGGCCTGATCGTCATTCTCGCCGCGGCGCGGGTGCGCTGGGACTTCAACGGCAAGCTGGGCGCCTGCCTGGTACTGGGGATGATCAACTCCGCAATCCCGGCCACCTTCTATTCAGTGGCGGCGCAGGTACTGCCCGCTGGCTACTCGGCCATCTTCAACGCCACCACACCGCTGATGGGCGTACTGATCGGCGTGCTGTTCTTCCGCGAACCCATGACCCTGGCCAAGCTGTGCGGCATTTTCTTGGGGCTGTTCGGGGTCGGCATCCTCAGCGGCGCCGGGCCGGTGGCACTGGATCTTGCCTTGCTGCAAGGCGCCCTGGCCTGCCTGGCCGCGACTACCTGCTATGGCTTTGCCGGGTTCCTTGCGCGGCGTTGGGTCAGCGAGCTGGACAGCCGGTTGTCGGCCTTGGGCAGCATGCTCGGCGCGACCTTGCTGCTGACCCCGGTATTCGCCTGGAGCGCCCTCACCCAGCCACCGGCCAGCTGGGGGGGGTGGTCGGTGTGGCTGTCGTTGCTGGGCCTAGGCCTGCTGTGCACAGCGTTCGCCTACATCCTGTACTTCCGGCTGCTGGCCGAGATCGGGCCGGTCAAGGCCAGTACCGTGACTTTTCTGATTCCGGTGTTCGGCGTGCTGTGGGGCGCCTGGTTGCTGGATGAGCCGCTGTCGATGGCGCACCTGTATGGTGGGATGCTGATCGGCGTGGCCTTGTGGCTGGTGCTACGCCCGGCTAAGAAACAGGCTCCTGCTGGGGTCGCGAGCCAAGCCCGCCCGCACAGGTGAATGGCGTATAGCGCCATCTCCAGAAAAAGGGCCGCAAAGCGGCCCTTCGATGCATCAGGCTTCAGCCGTGCGCAACCCAGGCTTGCGGAACACGAACAACAACCCGACGACGATCAAGCCCATCCCCAGCAGGCTCAGCGGCGCCAGCCGATTGCCGAAGATCAGGAAGTCCATCACGGCAGTCACTGCCGGCACCAAGTAGAACAGGCTGGTGACATTGACCAGGTTGCCCCGGGCGATCAGGCGGTACAGCAGCAAGGTCGCCAACAACGAGACCACCAGCCCCATCCACGCCAGCGCACCGATGAAGCTCGCACTCCATTGCACCTCAAGCGCCTGAAATGGCGCGAACACCGCGCACAAGGCAAAGCCGGCCAGGTACTGCAGCGGCAAGGTACCCATGGGGTTATCGGTGATGCGCTTTTGCAGGATCGAGCCAACGGTCATGCTGGCCAGCGCCAGCAGGGCGAACAGCATTCCCGTGAGAGAGACCCCGCCTAGGTTGAGGCCCTGGTAGACCACCATCACCAGGCCCCCGAGCCCCAGGCTCAGCCCGAACAGCCGGCTCCAGGAGCGCTGGCGCTCCATCAGTACCACGGTAAGGATCGGTTGAACCCCCATGACCGTGGCCATGATGCCGGGGGTGACGTGGGTGTTCAGCGCCAGCAGATAGAAGATCTGGTAGGCGCCCAGCAACACGCAGCCAGTGCCCAGGGCACGCAGGACCGCCCCCCTGCTGCGCGGCCAGCGCAGCCCCAGCAGCGGGCTGACCAGCAGCAGGCCGGCCAGTGCCAAGGCCGAGCGCAGCAGTAGGAAGGCGAAGGGGCTGGCCTGGGCCAAGCCGAGCTTGGAGACGATCGCCCCGCTGCTCCACAGCAGGACGAACAGGCTGGTCGTGGCCGCCGAGGCCACGGATGCTTTGGAAAAGACAGACATGTATTGCCACCTGTATAGGGCAAATGAGCCGAACGGCGGGCTGTCGCGCTAGCGAGGGTAGTAGCCGACCGTGTTCAGTAGGTTGCGAGTGCGATGGGGAGCGGCCAGAGGCCGATCAGCCCAGCACCACTGCGCAAGGAGGCGGAGCTACGCCGCCTACCACGCCACTGACAGGTGGTGGGTAATGACTGATCATGGCCGGCTGCTGGCTGCCACGCACAACCACGCCCGCGACAGGCGCGAGGACGACAGCGGTGAGGGAAGGGATGGCAGGCATGATCAGGTCTTCGGAGAAGAGAGTGTTTCGGAATATAACGGCGAATCCAGGGCCGGGCAATAGCTGTCTTTTGTATCGGCAGATCAGGCCCTTTCTGCGGGCCCCCACAGGCCCACCGCTGCCTTTGAGAGCGGCGCTGTACCTGTGGGAGCGAAATGGCAGGTGAATCAGAACAGCCAGCGGTACAGCAGGTACGCCACCACCACCGCCAGTACCGGCCGCAGAATGCGGTAGGCCTTGGGGTTGGCACGCTTGAACTGTTTCACGCGGGTGCTGATCTTGTTGCTGAAGCGCTTGCTCCAGGCATAGGCCTGGTTGATTCCGCCCACGCGCTCGTCATCGGTGTTCTGCGGCGCGGTGGCGCGGCCGAGGAAGGCACTGACCTTGCGGTTGATACGGGTCATCAGCGGGCTACTCAGCGGACGCTCGATGTCGCAGAACAGAATCACGCGCGTCACGTCGGTCTCGTTCTTCACCCAGTGCACGTAGGTCTCGTCGAACATCACGTCCTCACCGTCACGCCAGGCATACGGCTGGCCATCGACGTAGATGCGGCAGTTGTCCGAGTTCGGCGTGGACAGGCCCAGGTGATAGCGCAGGGAACCGGCAAACGGGTCGCGGTGCGGGTTCAGGTGGCTGCCGCCGGGCAGCAAGGCAAACATGGCGCCCTTCACGTTAGGAATGCGGCTGACCAGCTCGACGGTCTTGGGGCAGAGCATTTCGGCCGAAGGCAGCGGCTTGTCGTACCACTTCAGGTAGAAGCGCTTCCAGCCCTTCTTGAAGAACGAGCCGAAGCCTGCGTCGTTGTCCTTTTCTGCGGCACGGATGTAGCCCTCGTCGAACAGGCGCATGGCCTCTTCGCGAATCTCTTGCCAGTTGTCCTTGAGCACATCGAGCTCGGGGAAACGCTGGCGGTCCAGGTACGGCTTGGACGGCACGCCGGAAAACAGGTACATCAGGCTGTTATAAGGGGCGAACAGCGCCGAATGGTTAACGAACTGGCGCAGTACAGGCAGGCGCGCCTTGCCGCGCAGGTGCACGAACAGCACGCTGCCAAAGAACACCAGCAGGACACCCGCCTTGGCGGCAAAGGAAAAGGTCATGCAACACTCCTTGGAGAAGAAACCAGGCCGTGGCCTGTTCCATCTAAAATCATCCGGCCATCATAAACCCATCTGCCCCGGGTAAAAACATCCAGGGACGCAGTGCAGTTTTCAGGATTGTGCAACAAAGAGTGCGCCGCGGCATTGCGCCGGATCAGCGGTGCGGCATAAAAACGGGACCGCCGCGCGGCCCCGGTATCACCACGGCAGCGCTTTACTGTTGGTTTTCCTGCTCGGTGAACAGGTCACTGAACAGCATGCTCGACAGGTAACGCTCGCCCGAGTCCGGCAGGATCACCACCAGGGTCTTGCCCTGCATCTCCGGCTTCTCGGCCAGGCGCACGGCAGCGGCCATCGCCGCACCACAGGAGATACCGCAGAGGATACCCTCCTCCTGCATCAGCCTCAGGGCCATGGCCTTGGCCTCGTCGTCGGTGACGGTCTCGACCTGGTCGACGATGGACAGGTCAAGGTTCTTCGGCACGAAACCGGCGCCGATGCCCTGGATCTTGTGCGGGCTGGGCTTGAGCTCTTCGCCGGCCAGGGTCTGGCTGATCAGGGGCGAGGCCACCGGTTCCACGGCCACCGAAAGGATCGATTTGCCCTGGGTGTGCTTGATGTAACGCGAAACCCCGGTAATGGTGCCACCGGTGCCGACGCCTGCCACCAGCACGTCCACGGCGCCATCGGTGTCGTTCCAGATTTCGGGGCCGGTGGTCTTTTCGTGGATCGCCGGATTGGCCGGGTTCTCGAACTGCCCAGGCAGGAAGTAGGTGGCTGGGTCGCCGGCGACGATTTCATTGGCTTTCTCGATCGCGCCCTTCATGCCCTTGGCCGGGTCGGTCAGCACCAGCTCGGCGCCCAGTGCCTTGAGCACCTTGCGTCGCTCCAGGCTCATGGAGGCCGGCATGGTCAGCATCAGCTTGTAGCCGCGTGCGGCGGCGACGAACGCAAGGCCAATACCGGTGTTGCCCGAAGTGGGCTCGACGATGGTCATGCCCGGCTTGAGCTTGCCGCTGCTCTCGGCGTCCCAGACCATGCTCGCGCCGATCCGGCACTTGACCGAATAGCCCGGGTTGCGCCCTTCGATCTTGGCCAGGATGGTCACACCACGCGGAGCGATGCGGTTGATCTGCACCAGCGGCGTGTTACCGATGGAGTGGGCGTTGTCTGCGTAGATACGGCTCATGGCAGGAGTCCTTGAACTTTGAAGGAGCAGGGAAAGCTTCAAGGGTAAGCCTGCCCCGAGGGGCAGTAAAGCCTGTTCGAACTCCCCCGGGCCCGCGGCGGTCAACCGGACAACCCGCCCCGGAGAGCCCTCGATGAAAGCTCGCTATCGTTGGCCGCTGATTGGCCTGGCCAGCCTGGTCGCGCTGTTGCTGGCCCTGCATCTGGCCCTGCCCTATTTGGTGCGCAACTACCTCAATGACCGGCTCGCGGACATGGGTGACTATCGCGGGCAGATCGCCGATGTCGACCTCGCCTGGTGGCGCGGGGCTTACCAGATCAACGACCTGAAGATCGTCAAGACCACCGGCAAGGTGCCGGTGCCGTTTCTTGATGCACCGCTGATCGATCTCTCGGTGAGCTGGCGGTCACTGTGGTACGACCATGCCGTGGTGGCCGAAGTCGTCTTCGTGCATCCCGAGCTCAATTTCGTGGACGGGGGCAACAAACAGAACTCCCAGACCGGCCAGGGCACCGACTGGCGCCAACAGCTGGAGAAACTGCTGCCCATTACCCTCAACGAGGTGCGCATCGAAAACGGCACCCTGACCTTTCGCAACTTCAACTCCAAACCGCCGGTCGACCTCAAGGCCACTCAACTGCAGGCCAACATCCGCAACCTGACCAACGTGCGCGACGAAAAAGGCCGCCGCGACGCCCACTTCGACGGCACGGCGCGCCTGCTGGGCGATGCCCGGGTGGAAAGCCGCGCCACCTTCGACCCGTTCAGCGATTTCGACGATTTCGAGTTCCGCCTGCGCGCGACCGACATCCAGCTACGTCGGCTCAATGACTTCGCCAGTGCCTACGGCAAGTTCGACTTCAATGCAGGCCATGGCGATCTGGTGATCGAGGCCCAGGCCGAGAACGGGCGCCTGCATGGCTATATCAAGCCGCTGTTACGGGATGTGGATGTGTTCAACTGGCAGCAGGATGTGGAAGACAAGGACAAGGGGTTCTTTCGTTCGATCTGGGAAGCCCTGGTCGGCGCCAGCGAGACGGTGCTAAAGAACCAGCCCAAGAACCAGTTCGCCACCCGTGTGGAGCTGCGCGGCAGCGTGCATCAGCGCAACATCAGCGCTTTCGAGGCGTTCCTGCAGATCCTGCGCAACGGCTTTATCCAGGCATTCAACGCACGCTACGAGCAACCACCGCCCGATTCCGACTGAACCGGGGCGCGACGCACCATTCAGAGACTGAATGACCGGTCTGCGTTTTCACCCGCCTGGGCCCGCGTTATAGTCGCTGGCAATGACACACACGTAGCGCCCCTTTCGCGACCAAACCCGCACCCACAGAGGCCGCATCGAACCCTGTGGGTGCGGGTTCCCCTGCGAAAAGGCCCTCGATGACACCTGCAGAGGATCAGTTCCATGAAGTTCGAAGGCACCCGCGACTACGTCGCCACAGACGACCTGAAGCTGGCGGTCAACGCAGCCATCACCCTGGAGCGCCCGCTGCTGGTCAAGGGTGAGCCGGGCACCGGCAAGACCATGCTCGCCGAACAGCTCGCCGCCTCCTTCGGCGCCCGCCTGATCACCTGGCACATCAAATCCACCACCAAAGCCCACCAAGGCCTCTACGAATACGACGCGGTCAGCCGCCTGCGCGACTCGCAGCTGGGCGTGGACAAAGTCCACGACGTGCGCAACTACCTGAAGAAGGGCAAGCTCTGGGAAGCCTTCGAGGCCGACGAGCGCGTGATTTTGCTGATCGACGAGATCGACAAAGCCGACATCGAGTTCCCCAACGACCTGCTGCAGGAACTCGACAAGATGGAGTTCTACGTCTACGAGATCGACGAGACCATCAAGGCCAAGCAGCGTCCGATCATCATCATCACCTCCAACAACGAGAAGGAACTGCCCGACGCCTTCCTGCGCCGCTGCTTCTTCCACTACATCGCCTTCCCCGACCGCGACACCCTGCAGCGCATCGTCGACGTGCACTTCCCTAACATCAAGCAGTCGCTGGTCAGTGAAGCGCTGGACGTGTTCTTCGATGTGCGCAAGGTGCCAGGCCTCAAGAAAAAGCCTTCCACCTCCGAGCTGGTCGACTGGCTCAAGCTGCTGATGGCCGACAACATCGGCGAAGCCGTGCTGCGCGAACGCGATCCGACCAAGGCCATCCCGCCGCTGGCCGGTGCACTGGTCAAGAACGAGCAGGACGTGCAGTTGCTCGAGCGCCTGGCCTTCATGAGCCGGCGCGGCAACCGCTGACAGGAGCCGCCCATGCTGCTCAACCTGTTCAATGAAATGCGCGCGGCCAAGGTGCCGGTGTCGGTGCGCGAACTGCTCGACCTGCTCAATGCCTTGCAGCAGCGGGTGGTGTTCGCCGACATGGACGAGTTCTACTACCTGGCTCGGGCCATCCTGGTAAAGGACGAGCGGCATTTCGACAAGTTCGACCGGGCCTTCTCCGCCTACTTCAAGGGCCTGGAGAACCTCGACCGCCACCTTGAGGCGCTGATCCCCGAAGATTGGCTGCGCAAGGAGTTCGAACGCTCGCTCAGCGACGAGGAACGTGCGCAGATCCAGTCCCTGGGCGGGCTGGACAAGTTGATCGAGGAGTTCAAGAAGCGCCTCGAAGAGCAGAAGGGACGCCACGCCGGCGGCAATAAATGGATCGGCACCGGCGGCACCAGCCCGTTCGGCTCCGGCGGCTACAACCCTGAAGGCATCCGCGTCGGCGAGGCCGGCAAGCGCCAGGGCAAGGCGGTCAAGGTCTGGGACCAGCGCGAGTACAAGAACCTCGACGACCAGGTCGAACTGGGCACGCGCAACATCAAGCTGGCCCTGCGCCGCCTGCGCAAGTTCGCCCGCGAAGGCGCCGCCGAAGAGCTGGACATCGATGGCACCATCGACCACACCGCACGGGACGCGGGGCTGCTGAACATCCAGATGCGCCCGGAGCGGCGCAACACGGTCAAGCTGCTGTTGCTGTTCGACATCGGCGGCTCCATGGACGCCCACATCAAGGTCTGCGAGGAACTGTTCTCGGCCTGCAAGACCGAGTTCAAGCACATGGAGTACTACTACTTCCACAACTTCGTCTACGAGTCGGTGTGGAAGAACAACCTACGCCGCACGTCGGAGCGTTTCTCCACCTTCGACCTGCTGCACAAGTATGGCGACGACTACAAAGTGGTGTTCGTCGGCGATGCGGCCATGGCGCCCTATGAGATCACCCAGCCGGGCGGCAGCGTGGAACACTGGAACGAAGAAGCCGGGTACGTGTGGATGCAGCGCTTCATGGAGAAGTTCAGGAAGATCATCTGGATCAATCCGTACCCCAAGCAGGCCTGGGACTACACCGCCTCCACGCACCTGGTGCGCGAGCTGATCGAAGACAAGATGTATCCGCTGACCTTGCAGGGGCTGGAAGACGGGATGCGGTACCTGTCCAAGTAGCGAATGCCCTGGGGCCGCTTTGCGGCCCTATCGCGAGAAAGCCGCTCCTACAAGGATCGTGTGCAGGATCGGCCTGGTGCCGCGATAGGGCTGCACAGCAGCCCCAAAAACCTCAACGCCAACGTTGCAGATACGCCTGCTGCTCCCGCCAGGCCTCGTCCTGCACCACCGCCCTGAACCGCACCCCCACCCCCGGCAGGCACTGCGCCAACTGCGCCAACGCCAATGGCGTCAACGCCCCAAGCCGCGGATACCCGCCAATGGTCTGCCGGTCATTGAGCAGCACGATTGGCTGCCCATCTGGCGGCACCTGCACGGCGCCCAGGGGAATGCCCTCCGAGATCATTGCCCCGCCCTGGTAAACCAACTGCGGCCCCAACAGGCGAATGCCCATGCGATCGCCGCGGCTGTCCAGGGTCCAGTCCCGGTTGAACGCTTCGAACAGGCTGGTGCCACTGAACGCGCCGATCTGTGCGCCCATCACCAGGTCCAGCGTCGGCTTGTGCAAATAGGCCGGACGCAGCGAATCTGGCACCTCACGCAAGGCCGGCGAGCCCTCGGCGAACCGCAGCACCTGGCCTTTGCCGAGCGCCGAACCTCGTCCATCGACACCACCCAACCCCTCGCGGACCACCGTCGCGCAACTGCCCAGCACCGCTTCGGCCTGAAAACCGCCAGGCGCCGCGAGGTAGGCCCGAGCACCGTGGCGCGGTTGACGCAGGCTCAACCGCTGGCCCTTGGCGAGGCGGAAACTGCGCCACGGCTGCACGGGCTGGTCGTCCAGGCGCGCGTCCAGGTCGGCGCCTGCCAAGGCCAACGTACAGTCCTGGTCGGCCACTACGCCCAAACCGCCCAAGGTCACTTCTACTACCGGCGCATCCAAGGCATTGCCCAACAGCCAGTTGGCCCAATACATCGCCACCCAATCCAGCGCCCCGCCCTGGGTCACCCCCAGGTGACGCACGCCGAAGCGCCCAGCGTCCTGCAACTGGCACAGCGTGGTACTGGCCTCGATCGTCAATCGATTCATGCCTGGGCCTCCAACGGGCTGTCGTCGCCGCCCAATGCCATGAATCGCTCGTGCGACACCGCCACGAAGCGTACCCGATCACCCGGCTGTAGCAGGCTGTAGCCCTCACGTGCGTGGTCGAACAAGCGCACCGGGGTGCGCCCAATCAGATTCCAGCCGCCCGGCGAAACAGCCGGGTAGGCAGCGGTCTGGCGCTCGGCGATGCCCACACTACCCGCCGCCACGCGCTTGCGCGGGGTACTCAGCCGCGGGCTGGCCAGGCGTTCGTCCACCAGGCCCATGAAACCGAACCCCGGCGCGAAGCCGAGGGCGAACACCGGATACTCCCGCTCGCTGTGCAGGCGGATCACCTCGGCTTCGCTCAGGCCGCTGCGGGCGGCCAGCACCGGCAGTTCTGGCCCGACGCTGGCGTGGTACCACACCGGGATCTCGTGCCGACGCCCAGCATCGCTCGCATCCGGCTGCAAACCCGCCAGAGCCTGGCCGATCAGCGCCCGCGCCTGCCCTGGCGCCTGCTCGAACTGCACCATCAACGTGGTGTAGGACGGGACCAGGTCCACCAGCCCCGAGCCGAAAGCCGAACGCAGGCGCTGGCTGGCGGCCAGAATCCACGGCATGTTGGCCTCGTCGATGACGTCGAACAGGCGCACCATCAGGCTGTCGATGGCCACCACCTCGATGCGTGGATTCATGGCTGCACCAAAACGTCGAGAGCCTGGCGGATCTGCCGCACGGCGGCCACGGAGCTGTCGTTGT
Source organism: Pseudomonas sp. NY15354 (assembly GCF_048068075.1). NCBI lineage: Bacteria > Pseudomonadati > Pseudomonadota > Gammaproteobacteria > Pseudomonadales > Pseudomonadaceae > Pseudomonas > Pseudomonas sp. NY15354. The sequence continues at coordinate 26,479 of NZ_JBLUPV010000019.1, read as the reverse complement.
CGCCATGTACACAGAGGGTGCTGGCATCCAGACGCACCGCGCTGCCGTCATCGGCGACCAACGCCTCGCCACGGGCCAGGCGCAGGGCCTGCTCGATCACCAAGGCCGGGTCGTGATGCACCGCGCCGGGCAGGCGCCGGGAGACCAAGTGACCGCTGGCGGTATAGGCCCGGTCGGCGAAGGCCTCGAACCACAGCGGCACTCCGATCGCCTCACCCAGGGCACGTGCAGCGCTGTCGTCGGCGGTGGCCATGAGCATCACCGGCAAGCCCGGGTCATAGGCCGCCACAGCCTCGAGTACCGCGCGCAGCTTGAGCGGGTCGGCCATCATGTCGTTGTACAGCGCGCCATGGGGCTTGACGTAGGCCACGCGGCTGCCCAGCACTTTGCAGATCCCATCCAGGGCGCCGATCTGGTAGTGCAGCAGGTCGCGGATCTCATCGCTGCTGCAGGCCATGGAGCGTCGGCCGAAACCGACCAGGTCCGGATAGGCCGGGTGGGCGCCGATGGTCACCCCGTGCTCCAGTGCCAGGGCCACGGTGCGGCGCATGGTGCCCGGGTCGCCTGCGTGGTAGCCACAGGCGATATTGGCGCAATCGATGTAAGGCATCACCTCGGCGTCCAGGCCCATGCGCCAACTGCCGAAACTCTCGCCCATGTCGCAATTGAGTAGCAGGCGTTTCACCGGTCGAGTTCTCTTGTCGTTGTTCATGTGCCTACCTTACTGCGCCTGGAGTTCTTTGCCGCGTGTTTCAGGCAGGCTCAGGGCCGCAAGGATCACCACGCCGTAGGACACCGCGGCAAAGCCGCCAATGCCCAGGCCCAAGGGCACCTTCTGACTGAGCATGCCGATCAGCAGCGGGAAGAACGCGGCGATGGCCCGGCCTACGTTGTAGCAAAAGCCCTGCCCCGAACCGCGGATGCGGGTGGGGAACAACTCGGTGAGGAAGGCCCCCATGCCACTGAAGATGCCCGAAGCGAAGAACCCCAGCGGGAAGCCCAGCCACAGCATGACGCCATCGCTGACCGGGATCTGGGTGTAGAGCAGCACGATGACGAACGAGCCGACGGCGAACAGAATGAAGTTCTTCTTGCGGCCCAGCAGGTCGGTCAGGTACGCGCTGATCACATAGCCTACGTAGGAGCCGAAGATGACCATGGCCAGGTAGCCGCCGGTGCCCAGCACGCTCAGGCCTCGCTCGTTCTTGAGGAAGGTCGGCAGCCAGGAAGTGATGGCGTAGTAACCGCCCAGGGCGCCGGTGGTCAGCAGCGAGGCGCGCAGGGTGGTCCAGAGCATGCCCGGGGCGAAGATCTCGTAGAAATGCGACGGCGCCTGGGCCGTCTCCACCGCCTTGGCTTCGCGGTACACCTCAGGATCCTTGACCAGGCGACGGACGAAGATCACGAACACCGCAGGCACGATGCCCAGCAGGAACAGCGCCCGCCAGGCCTGCTCCGGCGGCAGGAAGGAGAACAGCAGCGCGTAGAGGATCGCCGTCAGGCCCCAACCGATGGCCCAGCCCGATTGCACCATGCCCACGGCCTTGCCGCGATCCTGGGCGCGAATCACCTCGCCGATCAGCACCGCGCCAGCCGTCCACTCGCCGCCGAAGCCAAAGCCCATCAAGGTCCGGGCGATCAGCAATTGCTCGTAGCTCTGGGCGAAGCCACACAGGAAGGTGAAGAAAGCGAACCACAGTACGGTCAGTTGCAGGGTGCGTACCCGACCGATGCGGTCAGAGAGAATGCCGGCGATCCAACCGCCCAAGGCCGAGGCAATCAGCGTGCTGGTGTGGATCAGCCCGGCCTCGGCGGTGGTGATGCCCCACATCAGGATCAACGTGGGAATGACGAAGCTCAGCATCTGGGTGTCCATGCCATCGAGGCCGTAGCCGATCTTGCAGCTCCAGAAGGTGCGTCGTTGCTGGCGGTCGATGTCGCGGTACCAGGCGAAGGGGCCGCTGGACGGCCGGGAGGATGCCTGCTGCACGCCGGTTGGGTTCATGATTGCCTCGGCTTGTTGGTATTGTTCTACGGGCGACGTCTTGCGTCGCGGCCTGGGCATCATTGTTCAGAGGCCGCGCGCCAAGCGTCCAACGATAAAAACCGCCGGTCTGGAACAAGAAAAACTGATCATGAACCTTCGCTTCCTCGAAACCTTCGTCTGGGTCGCCCGGCTCAAGAGCTTTCGTCTCACGGCAGAGAAGCTCTTCACCACCCAGGCCTCGGTGTCCAGTCGCATCGCCGCTCTGGAGGCGGACCTGGGCGTGAAGCTGTTGCTGCGCGATTCGCGCGGGGTCAGCCTGACACCGGAGGGCAGCAAGGTGCTCGAGTATGCCGAGCGCATGCTCGACACCGCCAAGGCCATGAAACAGTCGCTGGACAGTGACCGGGCCAAGGTCGGGCGGATCCGCATCGGGGTGATGGACACGGTGATCCACACCTGGATGAGCGCCTTGGTGGCCGAGCTCACCGAGCGCTATCCGCAGGTGGAGATCGAGCTGGTTGCCGACACCGCACTGAACCTGCGCGAACAACTGCAGAAAGGATTTCTCGATGTGATCCTTCAGACCGACCTGCTGCGCCAGGAGTCGATCCGCAGCCTGGACCTGGCACGCTACCCCATGGGCTGGATCGTCGCCGCAGGCTCGGCCCAGCAGCGTGACTATGCCTCACTGGCCGAGCTTGCCCGCGAGCGCATCGTCACCTTCTCGAAAAATTCGCGCCCCCACCAGGAAGTCCTCAGCCTGCTGCAGGCGGCCGGTGCCGAGACGCCTCGGTTGAACTGCGTGAACTCGGTGGCGGCCATCACCCGCCTGCTACGCGATGGCTTTGGCATTGGCGCCCTGCCCCCGGCGCTGGTCGATGCCGAACTTGCCCGGGGCGAGCTGGTGCTGCTCGGTGGCTTGCAGCCGCCGCCGAGCCTAGAGCTGGTGGTGGCCTGGCAGACCGGAGTGGAGTTGGTGGAAGAAGTGGTGAGCCTGTGCCGGCAGGTGCTGGAGCGCTATGCGCAGGATGCGGGGCAGCAGCGGATCGTGCTGGTCTGAGCCGACTGCGGTGACTTCTTCGCGGGTAACCCCGCCCCCACAAGGACCGCGTAAGTCTTAAGCGCGACGCAAGCCCGATGGCAGCCGGCGAAGCCTGCGATGGGTCGCCAAACGGACCCAGTGGCCCCTAGCGCCAGCTCTCTTTGACCGCCTTGCGCCGCCCGCCAAGCACCACCCAACCCAGCCCAACCAGCAGGCTCTCGACCACCAGCGCCAGCACGAACCCGGCGCCCAGGCCCCAGCCGATGGCCTCGGGCACCAGCAGGATCTGGTAGCTGTAGCCGTTGAGGGTTTCGTCACGCAGTTGCGGATCGGCCTGAACCAGCACATGCCAGGTTCGGCTCAGCCATGGGCCTTGCAGCGCCTGCCACTCGTTCTCCAGCAACTGGTTGCGGATCAGCAGGCTTTCGATGCTGTTGGCATCGCTGTTGAATACCGGATCGTCGCTGGTGCGGTAATGGCGGATGAGGGCTTGCAGGTCACCCTTGAAGAAGCGCTGGGCGGTTTCCTCGAACCCCGAGAGCGCCTCGCGCGACTCGAACAGGTGCGCCTCGACCCGCTGGCTGTAGTCCTTGATCAGCCCCGGAACCTGGAGACCGGCCAGCAGGCCGAAGGTGAACAACAGTAACCGCAGGTAACCTCTGAACATGCAATGGCTTCCCTAGCTCTGCCCGTGGGCAATGCACTCGCCATGCCGCCACAGGGCCCATTGACCCGGCTCGTAGCGGTGCCAGGTCTCGTTTTCGGTCAGGGCCTCGGTGGCGATCACCGTGACCACATCGTTGGGGGTGGTTTCGGCCTGGAAGTCGACGTTCAGGTCGAAGTCCTTAAGCCGCGCCGGCCCGAAGGGCGCACGCCGGGTGATGTGCACAAGCTTGGTCGAGCAGAAGCAGAACAGCCAGTCACCGTCGCTCAACAGACAGTTGAACACACCCAGACCGCGGTAGCCGGCACAGGCTTCGACCAGCACTGGCAGCAGCTGTTCGATGTCGACCGGTTCCGGGAAGGCTTCACGCACACGGTTGAGCAAATCGCAAAAGGCCGCCTCGCTGTCGGTGTCGCCCACGGGACGGTAAAACGTGGTCTGGCCACGGAAATCGCCCAACTGACCGTTGTGCGCAAAGCACCAGTTGCGCCCCCACAACTCACGTACGAACGGGTGGGTGTTGGACAGGCACACCTTGCCGACGTTGGCCTGGCGGATGTGGCCGATGACCACTTCGCTCTTGATGGGGTAGCGCTGCACCAGGTTGGCCACTTCCGACTCACTGCTCGCGGCCGGGTCCTGGAACACCCGTAGGCCACGCCCTTCGTAGAAACCGATGCCCCAACCATCGCGGTGCGGGCCGGTACGCCCACCGCGTTGCATCAGGCCGGTGAAACTGAAGACGATGTCGGTGGGGACGTTGGCACTCATGCCCAGCAGTTCGCACATGCTCGATGCCCTCTGCCTACAGACGTGGCTCGACCCGGCCACGGCCAGTGCCAACAGGCGCTGCCGGCAACGGGTCGTCGCGGTAGCGGTCGCGGCGGTCGGCGGCGACCGGCGCATCGACCATCACCTGCTCGTCCTCGGCGGCCTGGCGCTTGGCGGCGGCATCGGCATTGGCCCGGCGCTCGCGGGCGCGTTTTTCCAGCGGCCAGCGCACCACCACGAACAAACCGTACAGGATGAACGCGATCAAGCCATACATGGCCAGGTCCGAGGCAGCGCGCCAGGCGTTGTTGCCGACCTTGAAGGCGACGTCCAGGGCCGTGATGGCGATGGCCGGCGCGAAGCTTTCCTTGACCGGGTCAACGATGGTGGGGGTCAGCAGCAGCACCGCCAGGATCACCCGCAGCGGTTCGCGCAGCCAGCGCCACATCCAGCCAGTGAGCTTGAAACCCACCCACAGGCAGCCCAGGGCGGCAAGGGCGTACAGGCCCCAGGCGAGCGTATAGTCGTTCTCGGTCATGGTGTTCGTGCAAGCCAGGTAAAGAGACGCCTATGATAAACACTTTTGGACCGCGCCGCCCTCTTCACGGGCAATCCCGTACAGGCCGCCCCTTGCCATGAGACTGCCCATGCCCAACACGCCCCAGCCGCCCATTGCCCATGCCGACAACGCCCCCGATCCATACGCCTGGCTGCAGCAGCGCGACACTCCCCAGGTGTTGGACTACCTGAACGCGGAAAATACCTATCAGCAGGCCTGCCTGGCCGACCAGGCCCCGCTGCGCGAGCAGTTGTTCGAGGAGATCAAGGGCCGCATCCTGGAAACCGACCTGTCGCTGCCCTCCCCCTGGGGCCCGTACCTCTACTACACCCGCACCACCGCAGGCGACGAGTACCCGCGCCATTACCGTTGCCCACGCCCGGCGGACGACAGCAACACCGTCGATGAAAGCCGCGAAGAACTGCTGCTCGACCCCAACGTGCTGGCCGCTGGCGGCTTCCTGGCCCTGGGCACGTTCAACGTCAGCCCCGATCACCGTTTGCTCGCCTACAGCCTCGATACCAGCGGCGATGAAATCTACACCCTGTACGTCAAGGACTTGACCAGCGGCGCGATCACCACCCTGCCCTTCGAGGACTGCGACGGCAGCATGACCTGGGCCAACGACAGCCGCACGCTGTTCTTCGCCGAGCTGGACGACACCCACCGCCCTTGGCGCCTGCGCCGCCACACCCTCGGTGAAGACACCGCCCAGAGCGTGTTCGAGGAAGCCGACGGGCGGTTCTTCCTGCACTGCTACCGAACCAGTTCCGAGCGCCAGCTGGTGCTGCTGCTCAACAGCAAGACCACCAGCGAAGCCTGGGTGCTGGACGCCGCGACGCCGCAAGCGGCGTTCACCTGCCTGGCGCCAAGGGTCGAGGACCACGAGTACTACCCCGACCACGGCCAGCTCGACGGCCAGTGGCGCTGGTTCATCCGCAGCAATCAGGACGGTATCAACTTCGCCTTGTTCCAGGCACCGGCCGAGCAGGTGCCGAGCCGCGAGCAATGGCAAGTGCTGGTCCCGCACCGTGACGATGTGATGCTCGAAGGCCTGAGCCTGAACGCCAGCGCCTTGACCTTGAGCCTGCGTGAAGGCGGCCTGCCGATCATCGAAGTACGTCCGCGCGATCTGCCGCCCTACCGCGTCGAACTGCCGGATGCCGCCTACAGCCTGTACGTCCAGGACAGTCTCGAATTCATCAGCCCGCGTGTGCGCCTGCGCTATGAAGCGCTCAACCGACCGGCCCAGGTACGCCAGCTGGACCTGGCCAGCGGCGCCCAGGCCGTGCTCAAGCAGACCCCAGTGCTGGGTGAATTCGACGCCGACGACTACGTCAGCCAGCGCCTATGGGCGGTGGCCAAGGATGGCACCCGGGTGCCGATCAGCCTGGTGCGCCGCAAGGAGGATCTGGGCAAGTGCGTGCCGCTCTATCTCTATGGCTATGGTGCGTACGGCGAAAGCCTCGACCCGTGGTTCTCCCATGCCCGCCTGAGCCTGCTGCAACGGGGCGTGGCCTTCGCCATCGCCCATGTGCGCGGCGGCGGCGAGCTGGGCGAGGCGTGGTACCGGGCCGGCAAGCAGGAACACAAACAGAACAGCTTCGATGATTTCATCGCCTGCGCCGAACACCTGATCGCAGAAGGCGTGACCGACCGCGAACACCTGGCCATCAGTGGCGGCAGCGCTGGCGGCCTGTTGATGGGCGCGGTGCTCAACCAGCGTCCAGAGCTGTTCCGTTGCGCCATCGCCGAGGTGCCGTTCGTCGACGTGCTCAACACCATGCTCGACCCTGATCTGCCGCTGACCGTCACCGAGTACGACGAATGGGGCAACCCGCAGGAGCCTGAGGTGTACCAGCGGATCAAGGCCTACGCCCCTTACGAGAACCTCAAGGCCCAAGCGTATCCGGCCATGCTGGTGGTCGCCGGCTACAACGACAGCCGCGTGCAGTACTGGGAGGCGGCCAAATGGGTGGCACGCCTGCGCACCTGCAAGACCGACGACAACCTGCTGCTGCTCAAGACCGAAATGGGCGCCGGCCATGGCGGCATGAGCGGCCGTTACCAGGGGCTGCGCGATGTGGCGCTGGAATATGCGTTCGTGTTCAACGAGCTGGGGGTGGTGTAACCACGGAGCCCTGGGTCCACTCGGGGCCGCGCAGCGGCCCTAATCTTCGTGCGCCTTGGCCGGCGCCTTGGGCGGATCTGGCTGCAGCCCCGGCAAGGGTTGGTCCTTGCGCGGGCCGGGCAGCGGCATCGGCGGCAGCAGCGGCGCGCCTGGCTGGCTGTCGCCGGCCTTGGGAGGCGTGCTCGGGGTGATCTGTGGATAAGGGGTCGGCGTCGGCGTACCCGGTGCGCCAGGCACCGATGTGGTGATCCGCGGTTGCTGGCCCGCAGCCTCAGCCAAGGGCGCGACAGCAAGGATCAGTGCGGCGAGGATCGCAGGAAACATCAGCAACCTCCTGTCTAAAACCTACCTACAGGCTATGCCCAATCCTGCGTTTTCGCCTGTCCGTGGACAACGCAGGCGCGCTAGACTCAACGGTATAACCGTCATCCGCCTGATTACAAGAAAGGTAATACCCATGAGCTCGGCCTCTACCTCTGCCGCCACTGCCCGCCTCGACCGCATCCTCGCCGACGCCAAGCGCGACAAGGAAATGGGCTACCGCGACAAGGCCCTGAAGATGTACCCACATGTCTGTGGCCGCTGCGCCCGTGAGTTCTCCGGCAAGCGCCTGAGCGAGCTCACCGTCCATCACCGCGACCACAACCACGACAACAACCCCCAGGATGGCTCCAACTGGGAGCTGTTGTGCCTGTACTGCCACGACAACGAGCACTCGCGCTACACCGACCAGCAGTACTTCAGCGAAGGTTCCACCAGCACCCCAAGCGTTGCCAAGGCGACCCACAATCCGTTCGCCGGCCTTGCAAGCCTGCTCAAGAAAGACTGATCGTCGAATCGCCCCCGCTGCCGCCGGTGAGCCCGTATAATCGCGCTTTTTTTGCGAAGGGCCCCGGCACGTGGCAAACAAACGGTACAGCTGCATCGGCCTGTTCAATCCCAAGTCAGCAGAGAACGTAGGTTCGGTGATGCGCGCAGCAGGTTGCTACGGCGTCAATTCGGTGTTCTACACCGGCAAGCGCTATGAGCGCGCCCGCGACTTCGTCACCGACACCAAGCGCGTGCACTACGATATCCCACTGATCGGCATCGACGACCTGCAGCGCATCATCCCCTTGGGCTGCACGCCAGTGGCCGTGGAACTGGTCGAAGGCGCCCGCCCCCTACCCGACTACACCCATCCCGACCGCGCCCTCTACATCTTCGGCCCCGAAGACGGCAGCCTCAGTGACGAGGTGCGGGCGTGGTGCGAAGAAACCATCTACATCCCGACCCAGGGCTGCATGAACCTGGCGGCGACAGTAAATGTCGTGCTGTATGACCGCCTGGCCAAGGGACTCAATACCCGCTCCGGGCCCAAGTTCAAATGAACGCCGCCCTTGCAGGGGTAGTGTCTGCTCGCAGATAAACCCTTGCCAAAAGGTTCCGTCTGGCAATCGGACTGAACGGCCAGCAGCCGTAGTGGGTCAGTTGCATACACCCCACACGGAGACCAAGCCATGCGTGATACCCCTTTGCTTGTGCATACCCACAATGTCCACGGCTGGGAGCGCGCCAGCTCCCTGGCGGGGGGCGCGTTGATGATCGGCAAGGGCCTGCGCCACGGCGGCCCGCTCGGGCTGCTGCAGATCATGGTGGGCGGCATGGCCCTGGCCCGCGGGATCAGCGGGCACTGCTCGACCAAGGCGTGGTGGCAACGTCACCGGGCGGAGTATTTGCACCTGCGCGACGATATCGAACGCAGCGCAGAGCAGTTGAGGGCACTCAAGGCCAAAGGCTGAGCTGTCAGGGCCGACGCATTCGCGGGTAAACCCGCTCCCACAGGTTTTCCGCTGCGCTGACTGCAGTCGCTGGACCTGTAGGAGCGGCTTTAGCCGCGAAACAGGCGGCGCGGTGTCTGGCACCGGCTGCGCCGGTGTTCGCGGGTAAACCCACAGGTTTTTCGCTGCGCTGACTGCCGTCGCTGGACCTGTAGCGGGTTTTACCCGCGAAAAGGTCAGCGCAGGACCTTGCTGTCCAGCACCTCGGAGCGCCGCCCCAGCACGCTCTCGCTGAGTTGGATGAACTCTGCAGTGCTGACGCTGGACAGGCGCATCAAAGCGCGGGTGACATCGTCCAGCGAGCGTTTGTTCTGGGTGTGCAGGCGGATCTCGCGGTCCAGGGCCTGAAGCAGCAGTACACCTCGGGCGACCTGGGCGCTGTCGGCCTTCTCCCCCTGCAAATGCGTGACCTTGGCCGCCTGCTTGTGCAGGCGCGCCTGCCAGGCCTCGTAACGGTCGTCACTGATCCCCCCTGCCCGGCGCAGCAGCTCGGTCGCGTAGTAGTCCGCCAGGCTTTCGCCAAGCCAGTCGCTGCCCTCGCGGTCATTGATCTGAGCGAACACCTGAACCAACTCACGCAACAAAGGGCTCGCGCCACTTTCACCGATCAAGGGCCGGTTGCTGTGCAAATAGATGGAGTTGCGCCCGCCCAGCGCCCCTCGCCACATCTCATCCCGCGCGCCCACCAACAGCAGCTTGGGCGGATTGCGCGGAAACACGGCCTGCACCTGCGGCCAGACGAAGGTCAACAACGTCAGCGTGTCCATCCGGCGCAAACCCTGGCCTTGCGGCGCGGCCACAGTGACTTCCGTCTCGCCTAGTCGCGCCCGTCGGCTGCCAAGGTTGCCGGCAAGCATCCAACCGGTGGGGCGGTCGAACAGGCGCGAGACATCGTCGATGCGAAACTTCTGCTTGCCGATGCGCGGCCAGGCGGTTTCTATGCTCTTCCAGCCGGCTGGCAACTCGAACGCCAGACGGGCCAGCAACTCGGTGCCGTCCTGCTGGTCCAGCCGCGCGGGTGGCACCAGCTGATCTCCGCGAAACACCGCCCAGTGGGGCGTGATGCGGCTTTCATAGGCACCGCCCCGAGGTTTCTGGTCGAGCTGCACGCGATAGCTGAGCTGGGTCTTGCCCGACGCCGGGCGCCAGATCCCCCGCTCGCCCTGCACCTGCCACTGGCCATCGGCATGAAAATCGCTGTAGGCGCCATGCTTGCCCAAGTCAAAATCCAGGCTGCGCACCACACTGCCATCGGCCAGGGTCAGGTGCACCTCGGCCTGCCCGCTCGCGGGCAGCAGGCGCACCTGGTAATCCAGGTCGACCTTCTTGGCCCAGGCCGGCGTGCAGGCCACAAGGCCCAGAACCCACAACAGATGGCAACGCATGCAGAAACTCCTTGTTCCCAGAAGCGAAAGATAGAAAAAGCGCGGCGCGATCAACCGGCGCGGAAGATGAGGTGGTCTTCCCAGTCGTCCTCGTCGACGTCGTGCTCGCTGAGCATGCGCCCGGACTGGGAAATACGCTGTTCATGCACCTGCTTGCGATCTCCGCAGACCAGGTGATGCCAGGCGGGCAAGTCCTTGCCTTCGCTGACCAGGCGATAGCCGCAGGTCGTGGGCAGCCACTTGAACTGGTCGGCTTTGCCCGGTGTGAGCTGAATGCAGTCGGGCACCTGGGCGAAGCGGTTCGGGTAGTCGCTGCACTGGCAGGTGGTCAGGTCCAGCAGTTTGCAGGCGATGCGTGTGTAGTAGACGCTGTTGTCGTCCTCATCCTCGAGCTTCTGCAGGCAGCACAGGCCGCAGCCGTCGCACAGCGACTCCCACTCTTGCGGGTCGAGTTGCTCAAGGGTCTTGCGCCGCCAGAAGGGCGCGGTATCGGCGATCATCACACATGTTCCTGCATTGAACTTGAATCCGCGGCGCGCGGCGGCGCCAGTCTAGAGCCTGTCCCGGGTCAAAGCCAGACCGCTTGTCAGTGCCGATCAGACGCAGTAGCGTGCGCGCTTTCCCGTCCATTTGCAGGAGCACGCATGAGCGCCAACCCACGCATCGCCGACTACGCCATCAACGAGCAGTTCATCAACCGCTGGTCGCCAAGGGCGTTCACCGCCGAGCCGATCAGCGAGCAGACGCTGTTGAGCTTCCTGGAGGCCGCGCGCTGGGCGCCTTCGGCCTACAACTCCCAGCCTTGGCGCTTCCTGTATGCCCGCCGTGACACGCCGCACTGGGCGCGGTACCTGGAGATCCTCAACGAGTTCAACCGCAGCTGGGCGCAACAGGCCTCGGCGCTGGTGCTGGTGATGTCCAAGACCACTTTCGCCGCCCCCGGTGCCAGCGAGGAAAAGCCGGCCCTGTGGCACACTTTCGACACCGGTTCCGCCTGGGGCCACCTGGCGCTGCAAGCCAGCATCAGCGGCTGGCACACCCACGGCATGGCCGGTTTCGACCAGGAACTGGCCCGGGAAGCGCTGAAAATTCCCGAGGGCTACGCCCTGCACGCAATGATTGCGATCGGCAAACTCGGCGACAAGGCCAGCCTGGCCGAAGCCCTGCAGGCGCGTGAAGAGCCAAGCCCACGCCGGCCGCTGAGCGAGCTGGCAGCCGAGGGTGATTTCAGCCTCTGATCGCCACCCGATGGACAACGCGACATTTGTAGGAGCGACCTTGCGCCGCGAAAGGGCCGCAAAGCGGCCCCAGGTTTTCAGCGGCGCCACCAGCGTGACTGGGGCTGCGCTGCAGCCTTTCGCGGCGCCGGACCGCTCCTACTGGCTACGTCGGTCGGTTCAATACCCGCGCGCGAAGTCCACTTCCCCGCGCAATCCCAACCCCGCCTGATACGCCCGCAGGTTCTCGACGAACAACCGCACCATCGCCACGGGCGAGGTGGGCGCCGAGCTGTGCCCGGTCAACAGCAAGCCCCAGGCCGTCCAGAACGGATGCCGCTGGGGCAACGGCTCCTGTCGGCAGACATCGATCACCGCCCCGGCCAGATGGCCTTGTTTCAAGGCCTCGACCAGATCGGCGTCGACCACCGCCACGCCGCGCCCGGCATTGATGAACAACGCGCTGGGCTTGAAGCACTTGAACAGCGCAGCGTCGTACAGATCATGGGTCGCTGGGGTGTCCGGCAGCAGGTTGAGCACGTAGTCGGCCTGCGCCACCATACGCGGCAATGCCTCGAGCCCCGCCACTTCAACGAACGGCGCCTGCTCGCGTGCGCTGCTGGCAACGCCATACAAGGTCACGCCGAACGGCACGAGAAACTCGGCCACCCGCTGGCCGATATCGCCTGTGCCAACCACCAGCACCCGACGTCCTTCCAGGGAGCGCCCAGGGCGATCGTCCCAACGGCGCTCGACCTGACTGACCAGGCGCGCCAGCACGTCGCGCTCGTGAATCAGCATGTAGGTGAGCATGTATTCGGCCATCACCTGGCCGAAGATACCGACCGCACGGGTCAGGCGGTAATCACGCGGCAGGCCCTTGGCCAGCAGCGGCGTGATCCCGGCCCAAGTGGACTGTATCCAGCGAGGCGCATGGCCCTGACGCAGCAGACTGGCCAGCAGATCGGGTTGGCCCAGCCATACCGGGCAGTCAGGCGCCAGACGCGACAGTTCGGCGGAGTCGCCGCTGGTCACGATATCCAGCTCCGGCGCCGCCTCGCCCAGCAGGCGGGCATAGTTGGCATGATCCTGTTCAGCGATCAAAACGCGCATGTAGAAGACAACCTTGGCAAACGACGAAGGCGACCCGGTAGACGGGCCGCTTGGCGAACGATGGGGACCGAGCCGGGATCAGGCCGGGTCGTTGCGGCGCAGCAGCTCTTCAGGCAGGTGCTCGATGTAGTCGTCCTCGGGCGGCGGCATCTGCAGGTGGTAACCCTGGTTGTCGAGGTTCTCCAGGACCTTGGCGATGTCCTCGCGGGCCAGCTTGCGCTCGGGGGTCAACACCAGGTCGAAGGCATGCACCGGGGTGCCGAAGAAGGGCATCAGGCCCTCGGGCACACGCTCCAGGCCTTCGGCCTTGAGCACGTAGAGGTACATTTCGTTCTTGCGGGGGCTCTTGTAGATCGAGCAGATACGTTTCATCAGGATTCTCCGGCACCTGCCAGGCTGTCCAGCAGGGCCTGGCCCATGCGCTCGCGACGCCAGCCGCGCAGCGAATCGGGCAGTTGATAGGGGCCATTGGGGAAGCCGCTCTTGAGCAGGGCTTCGAGGGTTTTCTTGCGCAGCATCAGTTCCGGGGCGATGCCCAGACGCTCACCTTCGGCCTGGCCGACCGCGCGCAGGCGCTTGAGAATGCCGGAGGCCTCGATCGGCAGCGGCTCGGGCAGGGCTTGGGGCCATTGGTCGGCCGGCAGGTTTGCGGCGCGCTTGATCAGGCCCAGCAGGAACTCACCGTCCTGGCGGATGGTGCGCGGGTGCATGTCGTCGATCCGGGCCAGGGCCGACAGGTTGTCCGGCTGGCTCTTGGCCATCGGCCACAGCGAGTGCTCGCGCAGCACGCGGTTGCGCGGCACGTCGCGGCTGCGGGCCTCTCGCTCGCGCCAGGCGCACAGCTCGCGCAGCACCGCCAGTTGCTGGGGGGCCAGCTTCCAGGCGAGCTTCACATCGCGGTAGAGCGACTGCGGCTCGACTTCGCGGCGCAACTGGGCAACCAGCTCGGCGCCGTCTTCCAGCACCCAGGCGTACTTGTCGTCCGACAGGCGCGGGCGCAGGGCACTGAACAGCTCGGCCAGGTGCACGGCATCTTCGGCGGCATAGCTGACCTGGGTTTCGGACAGCGGTCGCTGCAGCCAGTCCGAGCGGGTTTCCCCCTTGGGCAGCTCGATGCCCAGCACCTCTTGCACCAGACGCGAGTAGCCCATGGAGAAGCCGATATTCAAGTAGCCGGCGGCCAGCTGGGTGTCGAACAGCGGTTGCGGCAGTTTGCCGGTCAGGCGCAGGAGCACTTCCAGGTCTTCGCTGCAGGCATGCAGCACCTTGACCACGCCGTTGTCCTCGAGCAGATCGGCCAACGGCTGCCAGTCGCGGATCAACAAGGGGTCGATCAGAAAGGCCCGGTTGCCTTCACCGACCTGGATCAGGCCGGCCTTGGGATAGAACGTGTCGACCCGCATGAACTCGGTGTCGAGGGCCACGAAGGGCAGCTCGCGCCAGCCCTGGCAGTGTTCGGCCAGGGTCTGGTCATCTCGGATCCAGTGTATTTCGATGCCCACGAGGCTCTCCCACAAATAATGGCGCGCAGTATATACGGCGCGGGCATTGGGGGTGAAACCTGCGCCATCCTTGGTTTGATCAACGGTCGGCTGTCATCCACGGCCGGCAGCTGGCGAACAGATCCATCGATTGCTGGTAGACCTCGGTGCGCACTTGCAACAGGCCGAGCATCGAATGGAACAGGTTGTCCTGGCTCAGCGGCGCGTCACGCAGGCGGCCCAGGCAGTCGGTGTCGAGGGAGAAATCCTGCCGATAGCTGTCGGAGAACCACACCAGCAACGGCACATGGCGCTGTTGCTCGGGCGCCAGCATGTAGGGCGTGCCGTGCAGGTACAGGTTGTATTCGCCCAGCGATTCGCCATGGTCGGACAGGTAGATCATCGCGGTGTCGACCTTGTCCTGGCGACTGCGCAAAAGATCGATCAGCGAACCCAGCACCTGGTCCGTGTAGGCCAGGGTGTTGTCATAGCTGTTGACGATGGCCTGCTGGTCGCACTGGTTCAGGGCGTTGCTCTGGCACACCGGGGTAAAGCGTTTGGCGCTGGCCGGGTAGCGCTTGTAGTAATCCGGACCATGGCTACCCATCTGGTGCAGCACCAGCACGGTGTCCTGGCTCAAGTTGTCGATCAGCTCGCCCAGGCCCTGCAGGAGGATCTCGTCATGGCACTCGCCATCGGCGCACAGCGTGGGGTCCTTGAGGTTGCTGACATCGACGAACTGCACCCGGTCGCAGGTACCCTTGCACCCGGACTGGTTGTCGCGCCACTGCACGCTCAGGCCTGCGCGCTGGAGGATGTCCAACAGCCCTTCGCGGTTCTTGGCCACACGAGCGTCGTAGTCCTTGCGCGGCATGCCAGAGAACATGCACGGCACCGACACGGCGGTTTCGGTGCCGCACGAATGCACATCGCTGAAGGCCAGCAGACCCTGTTCTTGACGCAGGCGTGGCGTGGTATCGCGTCCATAACCCAGCACACCGAAGTTCTCGGCCCGGGCGCTTTCCCCCACCACCAGCACGGTCAGCGACTTGCGTTCGTGGCGCTGCCAGGCCGCGGTGTCACGCTTGGCGTCCTCGCCGTAGGACTGGAACGGCCGCGCGGCACTGCCCAGGCGCTCGCTGACATAGCCGAACGAAGCGCCGACGATGTTGCTGGGGGTGAGCATCAGGCGGATTTCGTGGTGGTTACGAAACAGCGAAGACAAGCCCTGGTAGTTGACCAGCGCTACCGAGCCCAGGGCCGCCACACAGGCACCGCTGACCACCAGCTTGCCCAACAGCTCGCGATGCCAGGGCCGGTAGGCGATCTTGGTTTTCCACAGCAGCACCGACGGCAGGATGCCGAGCAAGCCGATGTAAAGGGCGAACTTGATCGAGAGCAGGTCGCGCACTTCGGCGACATTGGTCTCGGCCATATTGCGGAACATGCCCGTGTCGATCAGTACGCCGTACTGGTTCATGAAATAGGCAACGCCCGCGCCACTCATGAACAACACGATCAACAGCGGCTTGAGCACATACTTGAACGCCACCAGCGTCAACAGCAGGTTGAACGCGAACAGCATCAGCACAGCGAAGGCCAGCAACAGCCACATCCCCACCATGCCGGGCGGCACAACGGTTTCCAAGTGAGCCCAGAGCGCGGTATTGAACCCGATCAACAGGTACAGACTGGCCAGCAACGTGACCCATTCGGCCCGCAGTGTTTTGATGTTCAAGGTGATGTTCGCAGTCAAGAATTAAGATCGGCCCACGCACCTGGCTGGGCACCGGGGAAGTTGGCCGAACTCTAGAAAGCGCACCATCAATATTTTGTGAAAAAGACGCCAACAAAGGGTTGGCTGATATCTTTTTAATATTAAATGAATTTCATTTTTACTTGGCGGCCAGGTGGAGCTTGGCGTAAGGCTCGCGCTCGATATCCTGGACCTCCACGCACAGCTGGATATCCAACCCTTCTCGGGCGGTAATCACATCGCGCAGCACCTCCAGCAGGCTCGCGGACAACTGCTTCTTCACCTCTGCCGACCGCCCGCTGAGAATCGCCAGACGTACATGGGCAAACGCCCGCTCGACCGGTGCGGTGCCCACCCGGTACTGGGCGAAGGCCTGGGCACGGCTCTTGATGTCCAGCTCGTCGGCAAACTGACCGCTGCCCACCAGGGTGTGGTTCAGGCGCATCAGCAGCAGATCGACGTTCAGGTCGGCCAGGTTGTCGCTGTATTCCAGGTTCAGATGAGGCATGGCGCGGGTTCCAGGTCATGGCAGGAGTGCCACAGCCTACTCCAGTCCCGCAACCGGGCAAAGGCGACTATCCTCAAGGTTCAGGACTTTTTGCCAACCCCTGACCCGAGGTGAAGAAATGCCAGTCCCGCATGATCTGCTCGCTGACCTGCACATTTCCGCTGACGATTTCCAGGCGCTGATCGACAAGGACCAGACGCTCCATCAACTGCACAAGGAGTACAACGCCAAGGACAAGGAAGTGGTGGCCGCCGAAGGCAACGGTACCGCAGACGATGCGGTGAACCGCTTGCGCAAGGAGCGGCTGTTGATCAAGGACAAGATCGAACGGATCGTTCATCCCGCCAGATGACCTCCCCCTTCAAAACCCTCCGCGGGTGAACCCGCTCCCACCGGTGCGGCGAAAGCCTGTGGGAGCGGGTTCACCCGCGAAAGCGCCCAGACATTTGACGCAAGCGGTTGCCGTTACACCTCGGCCGATGCCTTGAGTCCGGTATCCAGATCCTCGATCAAGTCGCGGTAATCCTCGATACCCACCGACAGGCGCAACAGGTTTTCACTGATGCCCATCTGCCCCTTCTGTTCGGGGCTCAGGGAGTTGTGAGACATGGTCCAGGAGTGGTTGATCATGCTCTCCACCCCACCCAGCGAATCGGCCAGGACAAAGATCGACAGTGCCTCCACCAGGCGGTTGACTGCGGCCCGATCGCCCTTGATCTTCATCGCCACCACCGCACCGCCAGCACGCATCTGGCGCTTGCACAGGTCATGCTGCGGATGGCTTTCGAGCTCCGGGTAGTACACCTGCTCGACCTGCGGATGCCCTTCCAGGAACTGGGCCACGCGCAGGGCGTTGGCACACTGGCGCTCCATGCGCACGTCGAGGGTCTTGAGCCCACGCAGGGCCAGGTAGCAGTCGAACGGCCCCTGGATCGCCCCCACGGCCATGCTGATCCGGCGCAGGCGCTTGAGCAGCTCGTCATTGGCAGCCACCACCACGCCGCCGATCAGGTCGGAGTGGCCACCGATGTACTTGCTCGCCGAGTGCATCACCAGATCGACGCCCAGAGTGATCGGCCGCTGGTTCCAGGGCGAGCAGAAGGTGTTGTCGATGCAGGTGAGGATGCCGCGTTCACGGGCCAGCGTGCACACTGCCTGGATATCCACCAGGTGCAGCAACGGGTTGGTCGGCGATTCGATCCAGATCAATTGAGTCTCGGGACGGATGGCAGCGGCCACGGCGTCCAGGTCGTTCAGGTCGACGTAGGTGGTGGTCAGGCCCGAGGTGCGGCTACGGTAGTCCTCCAGCAGGCGGAAGGTGCCGCCGTACACGCCGTTCATCACCACCACATGGGCGTCCTTGGACAGCAGCTCCAGCACCGTGGCCGTGGCGCCGACACCCGAAGCGGTGGCGACCGCGCCCACGCCCTCTTCCAGGGCGGCGACGCAGGTTTCATAGGCATGGCGAGTGGGGTTGCTGACCCGGCTGTAGGCGTATTCGGGATGATCATCCAGGCCGCGCTTGATGAACGAACTGGTGGTGACGATGGCCGGGAAGATGGCGTTGTCGGCGACACTGGTCTGCTCGCCGGCGTGAATGGTACGGGTGGCGAAATTGCGCGGCTTGTTGTCGGACATGGTCGGGTCCATTGACGATGATGAGGGAGGAAGGCGCCACTATGGCATATCTGCTGCCCATCGCCGAGCGAGGGATGAATCTATCGCTGGAGCTGCCTGGCTATTCTCGTGGTTCTACCAACGCGCTAATCTCGAGAAACTTTTTCTCAACGTGCGCCCAAGACCGCTATGGACAGTTTCGACCAACATATCCTCACCCTGCTCCAGCGCGATGCCTCCATCTCCCTCAAGGACCTGGCCGAAGCGGTCAACCTCTCGACCACGCCCTGCTGGAAGCGGGTCAAGCGTCTGGAGGACGAGGGTTTCATCCGTGGCCGCGTCGCCTTGCTCGACCCCGAGAAGCTGGGCCTGGGGCTGACCGTGTTCGTCCAGCTCAAGACCCAGCGTCATGACAGCGCCTGGCTCGAGCAATTCGCCAAGGTCGTGACCGGGTTCGAGGAGGTGATGGAGGTGTACCGCATGTCCGGCGACTGGGACTACATGCTGCGGGTGGTGGTGGGCGATATCGCCGCGTACGACCGCTTCTACAAGAAGCTGATCACCAGTACCGACGGCCTGTCGAACATCACCTCGAGCTTTGCCATGGAACAGATGAAATACACCACGGCGTATCCGGTGCACCGATGAATGCCAGGGGCTGCTTTGCAGCCCCCGCTCCTCACCCGGCGTAGCTCACCTCGATCCGATTCCCCGGTTTGGCCTTTTCGAACTTGATCGCCACGAACTTCGACGTCGGGGTGTAGGTCCCCTCGCCATAGCTGTCCAGCGGCACCAGCGGGTTGGTCTCTGGGTAGTAGGCGGCCGCCTGGCCCTCGGGCAGGTCATAAGCCACCAGGCGGAAGCCCGATACCCGTCGTTCGCGGCCGTCTTCCCAAAGCGACACCATGTCCACGTGCTCGCCAGGCTCGAAGCCCAGGCGGCGGATGTCGGCCTCATTGACGAACACCACCTCGCGCAGGCCGAACACGCCCCGATAGCGGTCGTCCAGGCCGTACAGGGTGGTGTTGTACTGATCGTGCGAGCGCAGGGTCTGCAGGATCAGGTCCGGCTTGTCGCCACGCGCCAAGACCTGGGCGTTGACCAGCTGTTCAGGCAATGCGCTGGGCGTGAACTGGGCCTTGCCGGTGGCCGTGTTCCACTCGCGCCTGGCCGCCGCGTTGCCCAAGTGGAAACCTCCCGGTTGTGCCAGACGCGCGTTGAAGTCGGCAAAGCCTGGGATCACATCGGCGATCAGGTCGCGGATGCGCGCATAGTCGCCAACGGCCCACGTCCAATCGATCGGGTGTTTGCCCAGAGTCGCCTGGGCCATGCCGGCAATGATTGCCGGCTCCGAGCGCAGGTGTGGAGAGCGGGGTTTGAGCTGCCCGTGGGAGATATGCACCATGCTGAAGGTGTCCTCGACCGTGACGCCTTGCGGGCCTTCGGCCTGCAGGTCGATCTCGGTACGGCCCAGGCACGGCAGGATCAACGCGTCGCGGCCGGTCACCAGGTGCGAGCGGTTGAGCTTGGTGGAGATCTGCACGGTCAGCGCACAGTTGCGCATCGCCGCGTGGGTGCGCGGGGTATCGGGTGTGGCCTGGGCAAAGTTGCCGCCCAGACCGATGAACACCTTGGCGCGCTGTTCTTCCATGGCCTTGATCGCCAGCACGGCGTTATGACCATGGGCACGGGGAACCTTGAACTGGAAGCGTTTTTCCAGGGCATCGAGCAGACGCGCCGGGGGCTTCTCGTCGATGCCCATGGTGCGGTCGCCCTGCACGTTGCTGTGGCCGCGCACCGGCGACAGGCCCGCGCCTGGCTTGCCGACGTTGCCGCGCAGCAACTGCAGGTTGACGATCTCCTGCACGGTCGGCACCGAATGGCGATGTTGGGTCACGCCCATGGCCCAGCACATGATCACCCGCTCGGCCTTGCGGTACATGCGCGCGGCCAGTTCGATCTCGGCCAGGTTCAGGCCGGACTGTTCGACGATGTGCTCCCAGGAAGTCGCGTCCACTGCTGCCAGGTAGGCGTCCACGCCATCGGTGTGCTCGGCGATGAAGGCATGGTCGAAAACCGCCGGCTCGCCCTTGGCCTGGGCCTCCCGTTCCCACAGCAGCAGGAACTTGGCAATGCCACGCATGACCGCCATGTCGCCGCCCAGGGCCGGGCGGAAATATGCAGTGTTGGTCGGTTCCGAGCCGTTACTGAGCATCTCGAACGGGTGCTGCGGATGCTGGAAACGCTCCAGGCCCCGCTCCTTGAGCGGGTTGAAGCACACCACCTGGGCGCCACGCTTGACCGCCTCACGCAGCGGCTCGAGCATGCGCGGGTGGTTGGTGCCAGGGTTCTGGCCGATGACGAAGATCGCGTCGGCTTCTTCCAGATCATGGAAGACCACGGTGCCCTTGCCCACGCCCAAGGTGCTGGACATGCCCACGCCGCTGGCCTCGTGGCACATGTTCGAGCAGTCGGGGAAGTTGTTGGTGCCGAAGGCGCGCACGAACAGCTGGTACAGGAACGCCGCCTCGTTGCTCGCCCGGCCGGAGGTATAGAACTCAGCCTGGTCCGGCGATTCCAGCGCGTTGAGGTGCCGCGCGATCAGCGCGAAGGCCTCGTCCCAGGTGGTTTCCACGTAATGGTCGGTGGCCGCGTCATAGCGCATGGGGTGGGTCAGGCGGCCTTGGTACTCGAGCCAGTAGTCGCTTTGCTCGGCCAGGGCGCTGACGCTGTACTGGGCGAAGAACGCCGGGTCCACCGAACGCCCGGTGGCCTCCCAGTTGACGGCCTTGGCGCCGTTCTCGCAGAACTTGACCATGTCGCTTTCCGGCGACTCGCCCCAGGCGCAACCGGGGCAGTCGAAGCCGCCATTCTGGTTGGTCTTGAGCATCATGCGCAGGTTCTTGAAGGCGTTCTCGCTGCCCAGCCAGGCCTTGGTCACACTCTTGAGCGCACCCCAGCCCGCGGCGGGGCCGTTGTAATCCCTAATGTGGTTGTCTTCGCTCATGGGGTCCTCGGGCGCTTGAAAAATGCACCGGCAATGGATGTCCGGCTTTTTTCCAGCCTATGAAGAGCGGCCCCACCGCGTCCAATCGATATGCCTGACAGCGTGATAAACGGTTTCGATCAAGACTCGCAGGCCTTGTATTTCGTGGCCTGCAGCCATGATAGAGGAGACTGATCGTTTAGTCGGGGAAAGCAATTTGACGGGGGTGCGCACAGGTTATAGCTTGGAATGAGTCCGCGGCGCCGCGCCGCTTCACCCAACCTGCAGAGCACGATCGTGGAAGAAAACACCCGGGCACTGATCGACGGATTCAATCGGCGTATCGACTATCTGCGGATGTCGGTGACCGACCGCTGCGACTTCCGTTGCGTCTACTGCATGGCCGAAGACATGCAGTTCCTGCCACGCCAGCAGATTCTCAGCCTCGAGGAGCTGTATCAGGTGGCCGAGCGCTTCGTCGCCCTGGGGACCCGCAAGATCCGCCTGACCGGTGGCGAGCCCCTGGTACGCCAAGGCATCGTCGAGCTGTGCACACGCATCGCCGCCCTGCCAGGCCTGCGCGAACTGTGCCTGACCAGCAACGGCTCGCAACTGGGCCGCCTGGCCCAGCCGCTGTTCGACGCTGGCGTGTCACGCCTGAACATCAGCCTGGACAGCCTCGATGCCGAGCGTTTCCGCAGCCTGACCCGCACGGGGGATCTGAACCAGGTGATCGCCGGCATCGACGCCGCGCGCAGCGCTGGTTTCCGCCGTACCAAGCTCAACTGCGTGGTGCTCAAGGGCCGCAACGATCATGAAATCGTCGACCTGGTGCGCTTTGCCGTTGATCGTGACCTGGACATCTCCTTCATCGAGGAAATGCCACTGGGTGTGATCAACGAGCATGAACGCGGCGAGTCCTACTGCTCCAGCGACGACGTGCGCGCACGCATCGCCGAGCATTTCACCCTGGTCGAGTCGGCCGAATCGTCCCAAGGCCCGGCCCGCTACTGGCGTTTGGCCGAAGCACCACAAACCCGGGTCGGTTTCATCTCGCCCCACAGCCACAACTTCTGCGCCACCTGCAACCGCGTACGCCTCACCGTCGAGGGCCGCCTGCTACTCTGCCTGGGCAACGAGCACTCGATGGACCTCAAGCAGATCCTGCGCGCCCACCCAGGCGACGCCGAGCGCCTGGAGCAGGCCATTCGCGATGCCATGCAGCTCAAGCCCTACCGCCACCATTTCGAGGTCGGCGGCGAGGTGCAGATCCTGCGTTTCATGAACATGACCGGCGGCTGACCGGCCGCCTCTGGAACACCATGATCGTCCATCCCCGCCCCGATGTGCTGCGCGTGCTCTTCACCCTCAAGGGGTCGATCGTCAAGCGCATCGCCCTACGCTGCCTGATGGTGACTGTGCTGGCCGCGCTGATCGTGTTGGTCGAGCATCACTTCCCGGCGTTCTTCTACCCGGTCAGTGCCACGCCCTTCACGCTGCTGGGCCTGTCGCTGTCGATCTTCATGAGTTTTCGCAACAACGTCTGTTACGACCGTTGGTGGGAGGGCCGCAAGGCCTGGGGGCAGTTGCTCATCGAGACCCGCTCGTTCATCCGCCAAAGCCAGGCGATCGATGACGAACACCTGCGCGCCCGGCTGCTTCGCGGGCTGTGTGGCTTTGCCCATGCCCTGAACGCGCGCCTGCGCAACGAAGACGAACTGCGGGCTGCCGGCCCCTGGCTGGACGAAGCCCCACGCGCAGGCTCGTACAACCCTTGCGATGCCATCCTGCGAGAAATCGGCGAAGTGTGCTCGCGCCTGGCGCACGACAAGCAGATCAGCGAATGGCGCTATACCTTGCTGGAACAGCGCCTGGTGGGGATGTCGCAGGTGCAGGCGACCTGCGAACGGATCAAGACCACGCCGATGCCCTTCCCCTATACCTTGCTGTTGCACCGTACCAGCTACATCTTCTGCCTGTTGTTGCCCTTCGCCCTGGCCGAACCCCTGGGCTGGCTAGCCCCGGCGTTCACCACCATCATCAGCTACACCTTCTTCGGCCTGGACGCCATCGGCAACGAGCTGGAAGACCCCTTCGGACGCGACGAAAACGACCTACCGACCGACGCCTTGGTACGCACCGTCGAGCGCGACGTGCTCTCGGCACTGGGCCACGAGCCGCTACCACCGGCGTTGATGCCCGTCGATCATGTGCTGAGCTGAGCAACTCTCGCGGGCCACGCCACGTACCCTGTGCGGGTTCACCCGCGAATACATCAGTGGATCCATCACCGCATTCGCGGGTAAACCCGCTCCCACAAGTGTCAATTGCACATACCCGATACAGCGCATGAACCGCTATCGCTGGTGCTGATGCCAGCCGATCAGGTGTTGAGCTGAACCACTGCCGTGAGCCACGCCACAGACCCTGTGGGAGCGGGTTCACCCGCGAATACGTCAGTGGATCCAACACCGCATTCGCGGGTAAACCCGCTTCCACAGGCGCCAGCCCGCTTGTCTACCCCCGGCTTTCGCAGGCCCCCACCGCCTTGAGGTGGGGGACGAAATTGCATGGCCGGTGCCGCGCGTCCAGTTGCTCCACCAGAATGCCTTCCCAGGCCGTGCGGCAGGCTCCGGTCGAGCCTGGCAGGCAGCAGACCAAGGTGCCGTTGGCCAATCCGGCCAGGGCCCGGCTCTGTACGGTCGAGGTGCCGATATCGAGGATCGACAACGCCCGGAACAACTCACCGAAGCCATCGATGCGCTTGTCCAGCAAACACTCCACCGCCTCCGGCGTGCTGTCGCGCCCGGTGAATCCCGTGCCGCCGGTGATCATCACCACCTGCACCTGATCATCGGCGATCCATTGGGCAACCTGGGCGCGGATCTTGTAGAGATCGTCCTTGAGCAGCGCTCGCGCCACCAGGCGATGCCCGACCTCCACCGCCCGGGTGGCAAGCAGCTCGCCCGAGGTGTCATTATCAAAGGTGCGGGTATCGCTGACGGTCAGCACGGCGACATTGAGCGGTACGAACACCGCATCCGGTTTCACACTCACCTTGGGTTCCTCTGCGTAGGGCATTGTCCCGCCACGCTAGGGCCTAGCCCCGGGCGGCGTCCAATCGATATGGCAAACCGCATTATCGAGGGTGTCTATCAGACCCCAACGCCATCAAGGTGAATGCGTCAACAGTGTCAGCGCGTGGCTCGCCATGCCCTGACAACCACAGGCCAATCGGTGCCCTTGCAACACGACGGGGATGCCGTTCAAGCGTCGGTTCGGGTGCCCTTCGATAAAAGCGAACTCCCCCTTGTGCAAGGGGCACCTGGCCTTGTCACCGACCACGGCCGGCGTCTGACCGTTGAGCGTATGGGAACCGGCCAGTTGGCAGGCCACTACACGACCACCGCTGCTGATAGGGTCGCCCAGGCAAACAGGCGCGCTCATCCGGGAGAACCGTAGCTGAACGGGTCCTGGCCACGCGTCTTGCGGTTCTTCGCTTTGCGCGCTTCATCCGGTGGGCGGACCATCTGCACCGTCAGGCTGCCATCAGCGCCGGCATACACCACCGCACTCGTGCCACCCTCCAGGTAACTGGCGATGGTCGCCAGGTTGATCTGCACCAGCGCACCGCTGACACCGGTATTGCCCAGGCGTCGGCCGATGTCATAGCCCTCCTCCACGTTGCCAATGTCCAGGCCATGACCGTCGGTGTTGAGTGCATGCAGGGCGTTGGTGAGGGCGATTTCCGCTTCGAGGTTATGGGTGGTGTCGTAGAACACCCGCACGGGCTCATGGCCCTTGGGCAAGGTTTCCAGCGCTTGCAACCAACCGGCTTGCAACGCCTTGGCCTGCAACGCGGGCTTCAGGCGCTTGCCGTTTTCATCCTGCATCGGCACTTTGATCGGGCGGTGCAGATAACCCAATACTGGCGAGGCGTCGAACTCTTTGACCTGGTGTTGGGCCCAGCGGATGGGCAACCACGGGGACGGCTCGAAATGACCGGGGCCTCGGTTGCTGATGGTTTGCCAGAGTTCGGGGAGTTTGGATTGCCAATAGGCGGTGGACATGGTGCCTGGGCCATAGGGGCGCTCAATCCCCTCCGCACGCTTGGCCTCTTCATATACCTTTCTGAACTGAGGCGAGTACTTCCAGTAAAAGGCCCAGAGCTTGCCCAAGTCCGTGTTTTTGTTTTGGTTGTTCTCGGCTTCATCGACAGCGGAAAAACGAATGTACCGATCCACGCGATCTGACCGGGCAAGCAGTAATCCCGCCGCGTTCTCGTATACGGTCGGCACGACGTGGCCATTTTGCAATCCTAGCGTGCCTGCCACGCGTAAACTGTTGCGTTTAATGTCACCGTCCTCACTTACTATCAACGCCTGTGGCACCTTCACGTTGGCATCAAAGAACGTAAACAACCGCTCAATCATGTGTTGTGCATGGGTGGTGTCCTCAGCCTCTTGCCACAAAAAAAGTGTTACCCCTAAGGTGGCGGCATTTCGTCCACCCAAAATATTAGCCGCAGCGCCTGTATCAGATGGCTGCTTAGGGGGACCTATACTGAAAACGGGGATAGGCCAATAAGCGACTGACTCCCCTGCCGAGTGTTTAAATGCCAAGCGAGACTTTATATTCCGAGAGCTCCGTCTCGATGTTAAGGACGCTTCATACGATTTGGGATCGCGTGAGTATATCGACGCGAAATTATTATTCTTATCCTTGATAAACTTCCAAATTCTAGTCTGAGCATCTCGGTGAATCGCCACCCCTGCACCCCGTATTTCCAATGAAAACGTGTGTGCGGGCGCTGACTCCTGCTCCGCGAGCGCAGCCAAAAGCTCGCGCCTATAGGCAGCCTGCTTGGCCTTTTCGCTCGCCAAGGCATTGAGCCACCAATGGATGCTAAAAACCAAGGCTACGATACCGATAGCGGTTGAAACGCCCAAAGCCAGCAGCGGCTTAATATCACGCTGTACCATGTTGAATTCCTGTACCTTTGGATAAGCGTTCATCAAGTAACCGAACCAAAGCATAAACAGCACGCCGGCCAACCAAAGATAAGGTCCGAGAGAGGGACGCGCACTATCGTTTACCTTATCTCCCTTCACCACGCGCTCCTTCTTTATCGAGTCCAGTCATTAAGGACGGAGGCGTAAGAGATACCAAGTCAGTGGAAGGAAATTCACCTTCCACATAATAGAAATGACACGCTTCTACCAAGGCCTTTGTTTCACCACTGAGTTTTTTCCAACCAGGCAATTTAACAACCTCATCAAATCGCTCACTGTCTAGCTTCCAATCCGCAATCGCCACCAACACCTCCCGCAGCTGCGGATCATTCAGGCAATGCGCCTGCCCCACCGCAATATCCATGGCCGTCACCCAACGGTGGTTCTCCGGGCTGCGCAACACTGCCGAGTGGTAGCTGTTCGTCTCCAG
>NZ_JBLUPV010000018.1:0-98262 GCF_048068075.1 Pseudomonas sp. NY15354 | reverse complement strand
TTGACCGCTTCGATCTTGAATTCTTCGGGGTAACGCTGACGACTCATGGCACCTCCTATTTGGGCCTCATTATGAGGCTTGGAGGTGTCTACGAAACCAGGGGCGATTCAAACAGCCACTATCAATGCAGTATTCTGGAGCGGCATATCCGTCAGTTGCGCAGGCGTTTTAGAATCGCTGTTTCAAGAGCATCCTAGAATCGTACTGATCGGCTCAGCTCTGTTTCCCTCGATTGTAGTGCTAGCAGCCTGGCGAACCCTTGCAGGCCTCGCCCAACTCAAATCAGAAGAAAAACGCAAAGGCGTCCGCTACACCTTCTCGAACCTCGAAGAAATCCAAGCCATCCGCGCCCGCTCCTGGGCCGCGCGACTGTTCATTCTTCTGAACAACGCCATCAGCAAACCCCGCTGACATCCAACGCTATCGAACCAACTCCACCGCCTCAGCACAGGAAGCACACAATGCCAATGGATGACCTCGCCACCCTCTTCGCCCCGCAACATCGCCGCCTGATAAAACTGACGACACCGCTTTCATCCGACCAAATGTTGCTGGTCGACCTGTTCGCTGGCAGCGAGGGGCTTTCTTCGCTGTTCAGCTACGACCTGTCCTTGATCAGCCAGGACGCCCATATCGCCCTCAAGTCGCTGATCGGCAAACCGGTATTGCTGGAAATCGAGTTGGCCGAAGGCAGTACGCAACCCATCCATGGCTACATCACGCATTTTGCCAATCAGGGGAGCGATGGCGCCCTGGCGCGGTATACCGCCACCCTTGAGCCCTGGCTGTGGATGCTCAGCCGACGCTTCGATTCGCGTATTTTCCAGGACCAGACCGTCGAACAGGTGCTCATGCAGGTGTTCTCGGCCTATGGCACCCTGCCCAGGTTCGAGTTCCGCCTCACCCGCCCCCTCAAGGCCCACAGCTACATCACCCAGTATCGCGAGAGCGACTTCAACTTCGTCCAGCGCCTGCTGGACAGCGAAGGCCTGTTCTATTACTTCGAGCACACCCACGAGCACCACACCTTGGTGGTGATGGACAACTCCGGCCTGCTCGACCCTTTGCCGGCCCAACCCAAGATCCGCTTCCACAGCGCCTCGGTCACCGAAACCGCCGACGCCATCACCCACTGGGGTGGTTCGCGCGAATTGCAGTCAGGACGCATGGCCGTGCAGACCTTCGACTACAAGCAACCGCGCAATCTGCTGCCGGTGACCATGAACAGCATCAACGAACAAGGCGATGTCGAAGCATTCGAGATCTTCGATTTCCCCGGCGCCTATACCCACGACACCTACGATGAGGGCGAGCGGCTGGTGCGCAACCGCCTGGAGGCCATGGAAGCGCGCGCCAAGGTGTTCTTCGGCAAAAGCAACTGCCGCGCCATGTGCATGGGGCATACCTTCGAGTTGTTGCAGCATTACGAGCACGACCTGGGCACTCTGGACGACCGTCGCTTTCTGTTGCTGGCCATCCAGCATCGAGGCGCCAACAACTACCTCAACGGCACACCGGCGCACTACGGCAATGACTTCACCTGCATCCGCAGCAAGGTGCCCTTTCGCCCTCAGCCCAGCACGAAGCGCCCACTGCTGCACGGCCCGCAGACTGCCATCGTCGTTGGCCCTCCGGGCGAGGAGATCTTCACCGACAGTCTTGGTCGGGTGAAGCTGCAATTCCACTGGGACCGCAACGGTCAGCACGACGATCACAGCTCATGCTGGGTACGGGTGGCACAGGCCTGGGCCAGCGGCGGGTTCGGCAGCATCCAGATCCCTCGCGTGGGCGATGAAGTGGTGGTGTCGTTCCTCGATGGCAACCCGGACCGCCCACTGGTGACCGGCAGCCTCTACAACAGCCAGAACCAGCCGCCCTGGTCGCTGCCACAGAACAAGACCCAGAGCGGGTTTCTCACCCGTTCGACCCAGAGCGGCGCGGCGGCGGCCAACTTCATCCGCTTCGAGGACAAGCAAGGCGCCGAACAGGTGATGATCCATGCCGAGCGTTTCATGGACACCGAAGTGGAGCTGGACGAAACCCACACTGTCGGCAACAACCGCACCCTGGCCGTGGGCGGCAATTACATCGAGACCATCAAACAGGACGCCCTGATACATGTCGAACAAGGCGCCTACACCCTGGTGGTCGAAAAGAAGCACATCCAGATCCAAGCCAATACCTGCATCACTTTGCAAGTCGGCGGCACCAGCCTCACCCTCACCCCCGACGCCATCACGCTCAAGGCCAACACCATCGTCAGCGAGAGCCAGGGCGAAACACGGATCGAAGGCAACCCCATCAAGCTCAACCGCTGACCCTAGGCTCGTCAACGCTGCAGGGTCGAATACGCCGTGCGCAGGTCCCCTGCCCAGCCATCGAGCACCGCCTTGACGTTATGGGCAGTCAGCACCTGCTTGTCGTCCTCCAGCGGATCCCCCGTGCCCTGACGCACCAGCTCGGCGACGACCGCGCCGGTCTCTCCATCCTCGAACGACACTTCCGTGGCGATCTCGCTGTCCTGATCGCGAATCCCGGTCGCCGCGCTCACGCCAGCGGCCACCAGCGTGACCGGCAGCCACTCATAGAAGCGCAAGCCTTGGGTAGACGTGGCGATTCGGGTGATGGCCGGCCTGACGACCAGCGTGTCCGGGCCAGGCTTCGAGGCCAGGGGGATGACTTTTCCCAACTCCAGCCTCAGGGCCGCATCGTAGTAGCCGGTCACATTGATCAAGGTGCTGCGGGGAATCCGCTCGGTCGGCTCGGGCCGTGGATAGAACTGGCTGGGCTCCAGGTACACCTGCTTGTAACGACCGGCTTTGAGCGTCGGACTGACCCAACTCGACACACGCTGCCCCGAGGGCAGCTGGTGGGGCGCCAACTGGCTGTAGTCCTTCAAAAACCCTGTGTACATCTTGGGGCTGACCGTCTTGCTGCTGCACGCCGACAGGCTCAGGGTGGCCGCCAGCACCAGCGGTAATGCGCGCTTGTTCATCAATCAAGGATCCTTGTTCTGCTCGATGGCCGGCGCCGTTCAGGCGTGGCCGTGGGTGTCCGGGGTGTTGTCCGAGCATTCGACGCGCAGCTGGCCATGGGTCATGATCCAGTGGACGAAGTCGGCCGTGGGGATGGAATGGACGTATTCCACCCAGTGGCCGCAGTCCGGGCTGTAGCGTTCGAAGTAGCGGCGCAGGACGATACGCTCCTGATCCTCGGCCACGCCCAGGCAGGACTGCTGAAATAGAATCGGTGCATCCTGCGCGGGCGCGGTGGTGCGCTGGGCCAGGATCAAGGGGCGTGCGTCAACGCCCCGTTCGGTGGTGTACCTGTTGCTCAAATCCTTCATGCAAGCCCCCAAAAACGAAGGCGTGCAGGGTGCCCGAGGCGTTTTGCCAGAGGATGTCCGCTTGATGTCAGGCCTGCAGGAATATTGCACGATTGAAATAAATGACCCAGGCAGCAGAATGGTTTTAGATACCGCCTTTTTTAGCCTCTGGATCCTGTGAACGTGAGCCGATTGCTGATCGTCGACGACGACGTGGAAATCCTGACCCTGCTGAAGAAGTTCTTCGTTCAGCACGCCTATGAGGTGGACGTCGCGCCTGACGGCGAAGCCATGTGGGCAGCGATCGCAGCGCAGCGGCCCGACACGCTGATTCTCGACCTGATGCTGCCAGGCGAGAACGGCCTGAGCCTGTGCCAGAAGGTCCATGCCCAGACCGGGATTCCGATCATCATGCTCACCGCCATGGCCGAGCTGAGCGATCGCATCGTGGGCCTTGAACTCGGTGCGGACGACTACCTGACCAAACCCTTCGCGCCGCGCGAGTTGCTCGCCCGGGTTCGCGCCCTGCAGCGCCGCGCCGGTCAGCCAAACACCCCGGCGAGCGAACCGACACGGCCGGTGATCAGCTTCGCGGGTTGGCAGCTGGATATCACCTGCCGCGAACTGCGCTCCTGCGAGGGTGTGATGGTGCCGCTCTCCGGTGGCGAGTTCGATTTGCTGGTGGTGTTTCTCGAGCATCCCCAACGCATTCTCACCCGCGAGCAACTGATCGACCTGGCCCACGGCCAAGGCCATGAGGCCTTTGACCGCAGCATCGACGTGCAGGTCAGCCGCCTACGGCGCAAGATCGAGCCGGACAGCAAGCGCCCGGAGCTGATCCGCACCGTGCGCAACGGCGGTTACCTGTTCACGGCCAAGGTCACCCGCTCATGATCGGCACACTGCTGCGCCGGGACACCCTCAGACGCCGCATCGCCCTGACCATCGTCGCCGCGATGCTCGCCTCGCTGGCCCTCAACGCCTTGTTCGTCCAGGTCGCAGGCACCTGGGCGCGCCCCCCCATCGAGCGCACCGGCCTGCTGGAGCAGATCGCCTCCACCACTCGGGTGATCGAAGCCGCGCCCGCCCCGCTGCGCGCGCAACTGGCGGGCGCCGCCAGCAACCCCATGCTGCTGGTGGACTGGCAAGCACAGCGCATCGACTTCAAGCTGCCCAGCGATGGCGCGCGGCTCGATGCGGGCCAGGTGCCGGTGCTGCACCGCTTGCTCGGCGATGGCCGGGAAATCGACGTCCTCACCCCTGACGACTGGCCCAGCGACAGCGCCCAGGCCCGCTACGCGGCGCTCGTGCAGCTCCAGGACGGCAGCTGGCTGTCGTTCACCCCGCCTGAGCGCAGTTGGGGCCTACGCGCCAATGTGCGCATCGCGGTGATCATCGCCCTGGGGCTGGTGGCCACCCTGCTGGTCGCCTGGATCGCCACGCGCCAGCTGGCCAGCCCCCTGCAACGCTTCGCCAGCGCGGCCCGGCGCTTCGGCGATGACCTGCGCGCCCCGCCCATCGAGGTGCAAGGCCCCGAGGAAATCCGCCAGGCCATCATCGCCTTCAACACCATGCAGGCGCAGATCCAGCATTTCGTCGCAGAGCGCACGCACATGCTCGCCTCGATCTCCCATGACCTGCGCGCCCCGCTGACACGCATGCGCCTGCGCAGCGAATTCATGGAAGACCTGGATCACCAGCGCAAGCTCATTCGCGATGTCGAGGACATGCAGTCGATGATCAACGCGGCCTTGGCGTTCTTTCGCGAAGACACCCAGCGCGAGCCGAGCACCGCGTTCGATCTCTCCGAACTCTTGCACACCATCGTCGACGACTACCGCGACCAGGACATCGCCGTCGACTTCACGGGCCCTGCGCACCTGGTGCATGTGGGCCGACCGCTGGGCATCAAGCGGGTGATCGTCAACCTGCTGGAGAACGCCATCAAGTACGGGCGACAGCCGGCCATTACGCTGGCCCAGGACGCCCAGGCGGTGCGCATCGACGTCAGCGACGAAGGCCCTGGGATACCCGAGGCGGCACTGGAACAGGTGTTCGATCCGTTCTTTCGCCTGGAGGCCTCGCGCAACCGCGACACCGGCGGCGTTGGCCTGGGCCTTTCAGCGGCGCGGGCGATCGTTCGCGAACAGGGTGGCGAGCTGACGTTGCGCAATCGCGAAGGCGGCGGGTTGCTGGCACAGGTGGTACTCCCCGTGCGCCGCTAAGCCCCGCGCCGGTCAGCGCCTGCTCAAGGCCAGGCGCGCGGCGAAGGCCACGAAAATCAGGCCGGTGGTCCGGTCCATCCACTTGATCACCGGGCCACGGCGCAACACCGTAGCCAGAGGCTGGGTCGCGGCGATCAGGGCGGTTGCCCAAAGCAGCCCCAGCACCACGTGGATCCCGACCCGGCCGAAGGTCCAGACCACCAGCGGCTGGCCCTGGGGAATGAACTGGGGCAGAAAGGAGACGTAGAAGATTCCGACCTTGGGGTTGAGCAGGTTGCCCATCATGCCCTTGAGAAACCAGTTGGCCACAGGCCTGGCCTGCTCACCCGCAGGCGACAACGCCTGGCGCGGGCGCAGCAGCATGTTCAGGCCAAGGTAGGCGAGATAGGCCGCGCCGCAGTACTTCAGCAGGCTATAGGCCAACTCCGAGACCGCGATCAGCGCCCCAAGCCCGAATGCCACCGCAGCCCCCCACAACAGGCAGCCGGCGTTGATGCCCAAGGCGGCGTGCATGGCCTGTGCCCGGCTCTCCACCGTGGCCGTGCGTAAAATCAGCGCAGTGTCCAGGCCTGGCGTGAGGGTCAATACCGTGGCGGCGAAGGTGAAGGCGATCAGGTTGTCGACGACGGACATGGGGCGAGGCCTGTACGGGTTCAAAGACGCACGTTAGCAGGCCGGTCGCCCCGCGCACAGCCCCGTCACAGGACGCGCTCGAGCTTGTCCGCGCTGCGCTTGGCGCCTCCATTCCAGCGCATCGAAACGAAACGGACAGCTTTGTTCCAGGCATAGGCCACCACGATCCCGCCGATAATGGCCAGGACCACATCGAGCCCAGGCACATCGCCCAAGCGCCGCGCGACGGACTGGAACTGGTAGTGGGTCAAGTAGATGAACAGCGTCGAGGACGCGATCAAGGCGGCCCCACGGGCAAGGAGGTCTGGCAGGGGAACAGCGCGCCACCAGATCATCGCCAGCACGGCCGGTATGGCGACATCGATGTATTGGCTGAAGTCCACCCCATGCACCACCACATCCACCACGCGTTGCCCGCCCAGCACGAGCACCACCACCCCACTGGCCAGCCACTTCTGCGGCGTGGTCCGGGCAAAGTGAATCGCCATGCCCAGCACCAGGACGGCCAGATAATGCTGAGGCACGCGGTTGTAGAGCGCACTTGCGTCGAAGACATAGGCATTGATCAACAGGCCCGCCACGGCCACCGCACAGGCGCCGACCAGCAGCACGCGAAACGGCGCCGCCATGATCACCGCCCTGACCCGCGCGAACGACAGCACCACCGCCATGATCGCCAGCATCTGCACCAACAGTTCGATGTACCAGTACGAAAAACCGCCCGTGACCGCCGGTGGATACCAGTTCGCGATCAACAAGAAGGCCTGCCAATGCACATTGCCGAACACGACCTGGGTCAGCAGCGTGTAGAGCAGCGTTGGCACCACGATGACCGCGATCGAACGGATCAGCGTACGCACACTGCCGTA
This sequence comes from Pseudomonas sp. NY15354, assembly GCF_048068075.1. Lineage (NCBI taxonomy): Bacteria > Pseudomonadati > Pseudomonadota > Gammaproteobacteria > Pseudomonadales > Pseudomonadaceae > Pseudomonas > Pseudomonas sp. NY15354. The sequence continues at coordinate 91,210 of NZ_JBLUPV010000018.1, read as the reverse complement.
TTCGTCGATGGCCTTGAGCTGAAACCGCGCCAGGGCAAGGCCGGACACCGCGAACAGCACCGAAGTTTCGCCCACGATCGGCCACCCCGAGCCGCCGTGAAAATGCCCGATGACGATCAGCAGGATCGACAGCACCCGCAACAGCACGGGGATCTCCACGGCGCGGAACACCGGTTTGGCCGCCGGGCGCATTGCGCTCAGCCGGCACAGCTCATGGATCGGCTTGAGCTCCCATTGCACCGGTAGCGGGCCAATGAGCGTCTCCAGCACCATCGAGGCCTGGACGAACGACAGCGAATCGCCCCCCAGTTCCACGAACGACAGATTCGGGTCGATGTCAGGCGTCTGCAGGATTTCTGACCAGGCGCTGACCAGCTTCAGTGCCACGGGCGACAGTGCCTCGCTTGCCTGCCCGGTGCCCGTGTCGGTGTCGCCGCGCAATGCCAGCAAGGCACGCTTGTCGACTTTGCCGTTCGGTGTGATGGGGATCGCCTCCAGCATCACGAACAGCGCCGGCACCATGTAGTCCGGCAGTTGGCTCGCCGCATGCTCGCGCAATGTGAGCGACGACACCGGTGAGCTGGTAACGCAATAAGCCACCAGCTTGAGGGCCGGGCCATCGGTGTCAGCCAGCACCACGCACTGCTTGACCTGCGGATGGCGCGCCAGCACCCCCTCGATCTCGACCAGTTCGATCCGGTGCCCCCGGATCTTGACCTGGCTGTCGCCCCGGCCCAGGAAAGTAACGCTGCCATCGGCACGGTAGCTGCCCAGGTCACCGGTTCGGTAGCACACGTCGTCTTCGGCCTGGGTGAACGGGTTGGGCACGTAGCGTTGCCGAGTCTGCGCCGCATCGCCCCAGTATCCTTGGGACAGATAGGGGCTGCGGATCAGGATTTCCCCGACCTGCCCCTCCCCGGCCAGTTGCTGGGTGTCATCCACAACCAGCAATTGCGCGCCGTCGATGCCCTTGCCCAGTGGGATCTTGCTGTTGTCGGCAGCCGGGTTGATCCGGTGATACGCCATGGCCTGAGGCGTTTCGGTGGTGCCGTAGAAGTTGACGCTGCACGCATTGGGGGCGACTTCGCGTATCTGCCCATACAGCGCGCTGCCCAGCGCCTCGCCACCCCAGAACAGGTAGCGCAGCGCATCGAGCCGGATGCCCTCGAGCCGGGCGCCGGTCTCGATCAGCTTGCCCAGAGGCGGTGTGAGGTGAACCACCGAGACCTCCCGGGCTTGCAGCCAGGCCGCCAACGCCGCCGGGTCGATCACAGTGGTTTGTGAAGGGATTGCAACCCTGGCGCCAATGGACAGCGGGGTGAACACATCCCGGTACACCGGGTCATGGCCCAGCCCGGAGAGCAGGGAGAAACAGTCGTCTTGGGAAAACCCATGCTGGCGGACGTGCCAGCCGATGAAATGCACCAGCGGTGCATGGGTCGTCACCACGCCCTTGGGCTCGCCAGTGCTGCCAGAGGTGAAGGTGATGTAGGCCGGTTGCCCCGGATCGACCGACGGCAACGCGTGGGTGTAAGGGGCAAAACGCGACAGCGCTTCGCCTGCGGACTCCGGCACCCTTGCCACCTCAATGGACGCGTCATCGAGCTCGACCTGCGCCGCCCCGCCCAACAAGATGAAGGCGGGTTGCAGCGTGCGAATGATCTGGGCGATACGCGCCTTGGGGTAGGCCATGTCGGCTACCGTGAAGATCGCTCCGGCGCGTGATGCGCCGAGCATGGCATAGACCAACCCCGCACAACGGCTCGAGACGATCACGATGCGGTCGCCTGGACGCACGCCGCTTTCGATCAGGAACGCTGCGATACCCCGGCTGATCGCCTCGAGCGCTCGATAGGAGCATGTGCCTTCCTGGGAAACGATGGCAGGCGCTTGCGGCGAGCGCTGAGCCTGCTCCAGAAATCCCGTGAAGATCGGTTGCCCGGCATCGTGGGGCAAAGGAAGGCGTGGGTTCGGACGGACATCCTGCATTTGCTTGTCTACTCCGTAAGCCAAACGAGTGACGTCGTCCTGACAACTCTGATCCGTGGTCTGGGCATGAAAGTAAGCGATGGATGGCCTATGGATGGCGCCGGCCCCGTTGCTTGAACGGTAGTGCACAGTGGCCAGAGATGCCAGCCAGGGGCTTGGCGGTGATGCATTCGCTTTGGGCCGTGCCCTGTAAAGCTGTTAGCCTTGGCGGGTGAAGGTTGCAATGGACAGGCTATGACCAACCACAAGATCGAGATCCGTCGGCGCAATGTCGAAAAGATCCTGCAGGCTGCCGAAAAGGTATTTGCCGAAAAAGGCTACGCCGGCACCTCCATGGGCGATATCGCCGAACACGCCGAACTGCCTCGCTCCAACCTGCATTACTACTTCAGCACCAAGGACGAGCTGTACCAGGCCGTGCTGCGGGATCTGCTGGAAGTGTGGAAACAGGACGCACAGTGCTTCGAGCGCTTCGACGATCCGCGGGTCGTTTTGACCAGCTACATTCGCGCCAAGATGGGCCATTCGCGTTCACGGCCGCTGGGGTCGAAGGTCTGGGCTGAAGAGATCCTGCATGGTGCGCCCTTGCTCGGCGCCAGCCTGGACGACGACCTCGTGCCCTGGGCGCTGATGAAGGAAGCCAAGATCCGTCGCTGGGTGGACGACAAACGCATCCTGCCGGTGGAGCCCTCGGCCCTGCTGTACATGATCTGGGCCGCGACCCAGCACTATGCCGACTTCGGCTACCAGGTGACGCTGCTCAACGGCGGCGAGCCGCTGTCGGACCCGGCCTTCGAACGGGCCGTGCAGACCGTGACCAGCGTGATCCTGCGTGGCATCGGCCTGGAGCCCTGAGCCCCTGTCCATGAACTGGGCACAACTGTCTTGTCTCGATCTCCTGGCTTACGTTGGCTCTTGTGGGGGCACCCGCGAATACCGGCAACGCCGGTGCCATCCACCACGCAATCTGCTCCGCAGGTAAACCACGCCCGCAAGGCTGGCGGTGATCCTTGTGGGAGCGGCGGTTCGGCGCTCCGATTCACCCGCGAACAACGGCAACGCCGGTGCCATACACCGCGCCGTCTGCTTCGCGGGTAAACCCGCTCCTACAGGGCTGGCGGTGACCTTTTAAGAAATGGGTTCACCCGCGAACACGGGCCAAGCCCGTGCCATCCACCGCGCCGTCTGCTTCGCGGGTAAACCCGCTCCTACAGGGCTGGCGGTGACCTTTAAGAAATGGGTTTACCCGCGAACACGGGCCAAGCCCGTGCCATCCACCGCGCCGTCTGCTTCGCGGGTAAACCCGCTCCCACAGGGCTGGCGGTGACCTTTAAGAAATGGGTTTACCCGCGAACACGGGCCAAGCCCGTGCCATCCACCGCGCTGCCTGCTTCGCGGGTAAGCCCGCTCCCACAAGGATCGTCGCAAGCATTCAAAAGCAAGCCATCCCTGGCGCTACGGCGGTGTGGGCCTTGCGTCGAGCAGCCCCAAATCCAGGCACTTGGGATCAACTGGCTTCGCGATAGGGATTGCGCGGATCCTGGGTCCAGTTGAGGTAGGGCTTGCCGGTGTCCTGCGCCACCATGTCGATGCAACCCTCCACCGGGCAAGTGATCTGGCAGAGGTTGCAGCCCACGCATTCCTTGTCGATCACGCTGTAGGTATGGGTACCGTCGGCCTTGAGGGTGCTGGCGATGGCCTGGTGCGAGGTGTCCTCGCAGGCGATGTGGCAGCGGCCGCAGCCGATGCAGGCCTGCTGGTCGATGTGCGCCACCACCTGGTAGTTCATGTCCAGGTACTTCCAGTCGGTGGTGTGTCCCACCGCCAGGCCACGGAAGGCCTCCAGGCTAGTGTGGCCATGCTGGTCCATCCAGCGCGACAGGCCATCCTTCATGTCCTCGACAATCCGGAAACCATGCAGCATCGCTGCCGTGCACACCTGCACCGCGCCACAACCCAAGGCGACGAACTCCGCAGCGTCCCGCCAGGTGCCGATACCGCCGATGCCGCAGATCGGCAGGCCACGCGTCTCGGGATCCCGGGCAATCTCGGCGACCATGTTCAACGCAATCGGCTTGACCGCCGAACCGCAATAACCGCCATGGGTGCTCTGATCGCCCACGATCGGATGAGCGACCATCCGATCGAGGTCGACACTGGTGATGGAGTTGATGGTGTTGATCAGCGACACCGCGTCTGCCCCGCCACGATGGGCGGCGCGGGCGGACTGTCGGATGTCGGTGATGTTGGGTGTCAGCTTGACGATCACCGGCAGCGAGCAATGGGTTTTGCACCAGCGGGTGACCATCTCCACGTACTCCGGCACCTGGCCGACCGCCGCGCCCATGCCCCGCTCCGGCATGCCATGGGGGCAGCCGAAGTTCAGCTCGATGCCGTCGGCACCAGTGGCCTCCACCAGCGGCAGGATGAATTTCCAGGACTCCTCGACGCACGGCACCATCAGCGACACGATCAATGCGCGGTCGGGCCAATCCTTCTTCACCTGGGTGATCTCGCGCAGGTTGATCTCCAGCGAACGGTCGGTGATCAGCTCGATGTTGTTGATGCCCTGCACCTGACGGTTGGGGCCGTAGTGCGCGGAGTAGCGCGACGACACGTTGACCGCCGCAGGGTCCTCGCCAAGGGTCTTCCACACCACCCCGCCCCACCCGGCCTCGTAGGCGCGTACCACGTTATAGGCCTTGTCGGTGGGCGGCGCGGAGGCCAGCCAGAAAGGATTGGGCGCCTTGATGCCGGCGAAGACGATAGACAAGTCGGCCATTTACGCAGCCTCCACGTTGAGCATGAGTTCGGCATGGATGGCTTGGGCAGCCAGTTTGCCATGTTGCACGGCCTGGACGGTCAGGTCCTGGCCCAGCGCGGTGCAATCGCCACCGGCGTAGACGCCCGGCAGGCTTGTACGCATCTGCGCATCGACGCGGATGCGCTCGCCATCACGTTCCAGTTGCGCCGCCAAGGGGTCGGCCAGGCTTGCGTCATCGAAGCACTGGCCAATGGCTTTGAAGATGGCGTCGGCGGCCAGCTCGAACGTTTCGCCGGTATCGCTCAGGCGTCCATCGACCAGCGCCGTGCGGGCAAAGCGCATGCCGCGCACCCGGCCATTGTCATCGAGCAGTACCGCATCGGGGCGCGCCCAGGTGTGCAGGCGCACCTGGTTGGCCTTGGCGATGTCCTGCTCATGCCCGGTCGCGCCCATGTCGGCCTGGCCGCGGCGATATACCAGGTTGACGTCCCGTGCACCCAGGCGGCTCATCTGCACGGCCATGTCGATGGCCGTGTTGCCCGCGCCGATAACCAGGCAGCGATCGGCCAGCGGCAATTGCGCCAGGTCGCTGGCCTGGCGCAACTCGCGGATGTAGGCGGTGGCGGCGAGCATGCCCGGGGCCTCTTCATCCGCCAGGCCCAGTTGACGCACAGCGCCCAGGCCCAGGCCGAGGAACACTGCATCGTACTGCCCACGCAGCTCCGTCAGCGTGAGATTGCCGCCCAAGGACTGGCCATGGCGGATTTCGATACCACCGATACCGAGCAGGAACTCCACCTCGCGCTGGGCGAAGTCGTCCACCAGCTTGTAGCGGGCAATGCCGTACTCATTGAGGCCACCGGCCTTCTCCCGCGCTTCGAAGATCACCACCTCGTGGCCATGCATGGCCAGGCGATGGGCACACGAGAGCCCGGCCGGGCCTGCACCGACCACGGCAATGCGCTTGCCGGTGGCGGGTGAGCGCTGGAACGGGTGCTCGGTGAACCCTGCGTTATCCAGCGCGTAGCGCTGCAACTGGCCAATCAGCACCGGCGCGCACTCCTGGGCGTTGTTACGCACGCAGGCCTGCTGGCAAAGGATCTCGGTCGGACAGACGCGGGCGCAGCTGCCACCGAGGATGTTCGCCGAAAGAATGCGCTCGGCGGCGCCCTGCAGGTTCTCGTCGGCGATGCGATGGATGAACGAAGGGATGTCGATCTCGCTGGGACAGGCGTTGACGCAAGGCGCGTCGTAGCAATAAAGGCAGCGAGCGCTTTCCACGGCGGCCTGGCGTGCGGTCAGCGGCGGCGCCAGGTCGGTGAAGGCCTCGGCCAGCTGCTCACGGCTGGCACGGGGCTTGGGCAAGTGGTTCAGGGCATCGATCACGGTTGTAGCCTCTCTTTTCTTATTGGCCGGGCAGCGGTCACTCGCCCGGCCGTTCTCGGGATGGCAGTCAACGGCAGTTCGTGGTGGTTTCAGGGGCTGCAAGGGCAGCCCCGCAGGCTCAGCGACTGACTGGCGTCGGCCGCTGCTGCTCAGCTCGCCGGCCCAGCACTTCGTACACCGCAGGGTAAGCCGGGCGCTCCACGTAGCGCCCGGCTCCCGGCTCGGCGCGCAGATCGCCATCGGCCCAGCACACGCGGCCCTGGCTGATGGTGTGGCTGGGCACGCCACGTACCGTGCGCCCTTCGAAGATGTTGAAGTCCACGCGCTGGTGGTGGGTCTGGGCAGAAATCGTGCGCGTACCCTGAGGGTCCCAGAGCACCAGGTCGGCGTCAGCCCCAACGCGGATGGCGCCCTTGCGCGGGAACAGGTTGAAGATCTTGGCGGTGTTGGTGGACGTCAGCGCGACGAAGTCGTGCATCGACAGCCGCCCGCTGTTCACACCGGCATCCCACAGCACCGCCATGCGGTCCTCGATGCCGGCGGTGCCATTGGGGATACGGCTGAAGTCGTTACGCCCCATGGCCTTCTGCTCGGCGCAGAAACAGCAATGGTCGGTCGCTGTGGTGTGCAGGCTGCCCGATTGCAGCCCGCGCCACAGCGCCTCCTGGTGTTCGCGCGGGCGGAACGGAGGGCTCATCACAAAACCGGCGGCGGTGGCCCAATCCGGGTCACGGTAGACGCTGTCGTCGATCAGCAGGTGGCCCGGCAGCACCTCGCCGTACACCGGCTGGCCCTTGGCCCGGGCGTAGGTGATCTCGTCCAGGGCTTCCCGGCTGGAGACATGCACCAGGTACAGCGGTGCCCCGAGTGTTTCGGCAATGCGAATGGCACGGCTGGCGGCTTCACCCTCGACCTGCGAGGGGCGCGACAACGGATGCGCCTCCGGCCCGGTCAGGCCTTGGGCAAGCAACTTCTTCTGCAAGTGGAACACCAGCTCGCCGTTCTCGGCGTGCACCGTGGGCACCGCGCCGAGTTGCAGGCAACGCTCGAAGCTGGCAACCAGGGTATCGTCGGCCGCCATGATGGCGTTCTTGTAGGCCATGAAGTGCTTGAAGCTGTTCACCCCGTGGTGAGCGACCAGCTCGCCCATCTCCTCGGCCACCTGCTCGCTCCACCAGGTGATGGCGACATGAAAACCATAGTCGGCGGCGGATTTCTGCGCCCAGCCACGCCAGGTGTGGAAGGCCTCCAGCAGCGACTGCTGCGGATTGGGGATGACGAAGTCGATGATCGACGTGGTGCCACCGGCAAGGCCTGCGGCAGTGCCGCTGAAGAAGTCCTCGCTGGCGACCGTGCCCATGAACGGCAACTGCATGTGGGTATGGGGGTCGATGCCACCTGGCATCAGGTACTGGCCGCTGCCGTCGAGGATCTCGCAATCGACGGGTGGGTCGAGGTGTTCACCGATGGCGCGGATCAGGCCGTCGGCGCACAGGACATCGGCGCGATAGTGTTCTTCATGTGTAACCACGGTGGCGCCACGGATCAACAGGGACATGCCGTTTTCCTCGCAGGCTGACCGGTCGGGGCCGGTTTTTGGAATTGTTATGTGGCCAAGGCCTGGAGGGGAACACTCAATCCTGTCAGACCTGACAAGATTGGAATCTAGTTGCTGATCTGACTTTGGTCAAAAAAATAATTGGCAAACATAAATATCAATAACTAATTGTTTTTTAAAGATATTAAGCGAAGACAGCAAAAGCGCGCGGCCTCGAAGCAATTTGACGAACTTGACAAGAAGCGAAATTGGTCGAGATTTTCCATGCAAAATCAGCTGTTTGAAATCTGGTCCGAATAGCACGAAAACAGCGGGCGCGGCAGGTACCGCGCCCGCTGTTGTTGTCGATGAATGCTTTGCAGCGCATTACCTTCGGTCGGCGGCGGCCATCCGGGAAGGTCCAGGGCCAACCCGGCACGTTTATTGAGTGCGGCCCCAACCGCCTGGCCGGACCGAAGGTGCAGTACTGGTGGTGTGTGTACTCCGGCCATCGCGTTAGCCCGATGAGCGAACAACTACAAGAAAAAACCTGGAGAGCCCCATGCAACAGAGCAGATCGCAAGTGATCGAGCAGGATGGGCTGTTTGAGCTGTCCGCCGGCAGCGATGTCCTGGACAGCCCCCGCTACAACCACGACATCGCACCGACCAAGGTCCATCAACGGACCTGGAACAAGTGGCACATCACCGCACTGTGGGTCGGGATGTCCATCTGCGTGCCCACCTACACCCTCGGCGGCGTGCTCACCGCCTACTTCGGCCTGAGCGTCGGCGAGGCGTTGCTGGCGATCCTGCTGGCCAACCTGATCGTATTGATCCCGCTCACGCTCAACGCCTTTCCCGGCACCAAGTACGGCATCCCCTTCCCCGTGCTGCTGCGCGCGTCCTTCGGCATTTTGGGCTCCAACGTACCCTGCCTGATCCGCGCGGTGGTCGCCTGTGGCTGGTTCGGCATCCAGACGATGTTCGGCGGTCTGGCCATCCACCTGTTCCTCGGGTCGCTGTTCGAGGGCTGGAAGTCGTTGGGCGGCACCGGCGAGGTGATTGGTTTCATGCTGTTCTGGTCGCTCAACCTGTGGGTGGTGTTGCGCGGTGCGGAGTCGATCAAATGGCTCGAGACCCTGTCGGCCCCGCTGCTCGTGGCGGTGGGCTTTGGCCTGCTGATCTGGGCGCTGCCGCACATGTCGATGACCGAACTGCTGGCCCAACCGCCCAAGCGCCCGGAAGGCGCCAGCGTGGTGGGTTACTTCTGCGCGGGGCTCACGGCGATGGTGGGTTTCTGGGCGACGCTGTCGCTGAACATTCCGGACTTCAGCCGCTATGCCAGAAGCCAGAAGGACCAGATCCTCGGGCAGATCTTCGGCTTGCCGCTGACCATGTTCCTGTTCGCGTCCCTGGGCGTGATCATGACGGCGGCCTCGGCCTCGCTGGTCGGCCAAACGGTCTCGGACCCCGTGAGCCTCATCGGCCACATCCAGAGCCCAGGCTGGGTGGCCCTGGCCATGGCGCTGATCATCATCGCCACGCTGTCGACCAATACGGCGGCGAACATCGTCTCGCCGACCAACGACTTCCAGAACATCGCCCCGCGACTGATCGGCCGCAGCCGCGCCGTATGGCTCACCGGCCTCATCGGCCTGGCCCTGATGGCCCATGAGCTTTTGAAAAAGCTTGGCTGGATCGTTTCCGACCTGAGCCTTGAGAGTGTCTATTCCAACTGGCTGCTGGGCTACTCCAGCCTGCTCGGCCCCATTGCCGGGATCATGGTGGTGGACTACTTCCTGGTCCGCCGGCAACGCCTGGACCTGGCCGGGCTCTACTGTGACGACGTCTATCCGGCCTGGAACTGGGCCGGTTTTGCCGCCTTCGCCCTGCCCGTGGCGCTGACGATCATGGCCATCGGCAACGACCGCTTCAGCTGGTTCTACGACTATGGCTGGTTCACAGGCTCCCTGCTCGGCGGCACGCTCTACTACGCCCTGGGCAGTGTCGCGCTGCGCAAGACCAGCCGCCTGGCCAAACCCATACCATGATGCAGGCCCCGCGCCCAACCGGATAACAACAGCCTGAGGAGAAAACCATGAGCACTCCCGCCCAGCATGTCTTGCAATCGAGCGAGCGCCACGTCGACAGTGCGCGCCTGTGGCAATCCCTGATGGACCTGGCGCGCCTTGGCGCCACCGCCAAGGGTGGCGTCTGCCGCCTGGCCCTGACCGACCTCGACCGCCAGGCACGTGACCTGTTCGTCCAATGGTGCGAAGCCGCCGGATGCAGCGTCAGCGTCGATGGGGTCGGCAACATTTTCGCCCGCCGCCCGGGGCGCAATCCGAAGCTGCCACCGGTGATGACCGGCAGCCACATCGACACTCAACCCACCGGTGGCAAGTTCGATGGCTGCTTCGGGGTCATGGCTGGCCTCGAGGTGATCCGCACCCTCAACGACCTGGGCGTTGAGACAGAAGCCCCCTTGGAGGTGGTGGTATGGACCAACGAGGAAGGTTCGCGCTTCGCCCCGTGCATGATGGGCTCGGGTGTATTCGCCGGTAAGTTCACCTTGGAAGAGACGCTGGCCAAGGTCGACGCCCAGGGCGTGACTGTCGGCGAGGCGCTCAATGCCATCGGCTATGCCGGTCAACGGGCCGTGCTCGGTCACCCGGTGGGTGCCTATTTCGAGGCGCACATCGAGCAGGGGCCGATCCTCGAGGACGAAGCCAAGACCATCGGCGTGGTGCTGGGCGCCCTGGGCCAGAAGTGGTTCGACCTGACCTTGCGCGGCGTCGAGGCCCATGCTGGCCCAACGCCCATGCACCTGCGCAAGGACGCCCTGGTGGGGGCCGCCGACGTGGTGGCGGCGGTCAATCGCACGGCGTTGGGGCACCAGCCTCACGCCTGCGGCACGGTAGGCTGCCTGCAGGCCTACCCAGGCTCGCGCAACGTCATCCCAGGTGAAGTGCGCATGACCCTGGATTTCCGTCATCTGGAGGGTGAGCAACTGGATGCGATGATCGCTGAGGTCCGCGAGGTGATCGACAGCACCTGCAGCCGGCATGGCCTGACCTACACGCTGACGCCGACCGCGGACTTCCCTGCCCTGTATTTCGATCGTGGTTGCGTCGATGCCGTGCGTGACTCGGCACGCAGCCTGGGCCTGGCGCACATGGACATCGTCAGCGGCGCGGGGCACGACGCGATCTTCCTCGCCGAACTGGGCCCAGCGGGGATGATCTTCGTGCCCTGCGAAGGCGGCATCAGCCACAACGAAATCGAGAATGCCACGCCAGAGGACCTGGCCGCAGGCTGCGCGGTATTGCTGCGCGCCATGCTGGCGGCCTCGGAGGCCATCGCCAGCGGGCGCCTGGCGGCATAGCCAGCCGGGAGATTGCCGGGGGCTGCTGCGCAGCCCATCGCGGGACAAGCCCCGCTTCTACGGGTACAGCGCCATCTTCAAGCCCAGCGTTGAACCTGTCGGAGCGGGTTTATCGAGCGTCGAACCGCCGTGAAGAATCCGCCGCGGTGAATGGCACGGGCTTCGCCCGTGTTCGCGGGTGAACCCGCTCCCACAGGGATGGCGTAAGTCTTAAGAGCGACGCAATCCCGGTCGGAGCCTGGGCCTCATATGCACAGTTCAGAAGTATCAAGGAATACCAACCAAAGGCAATTTGAGCTTGTCTAGCACCATAGAATCTCCCACAGGGATAGCGCAGGCCGTGAGAGCGGCGCAATTCCGGTGGGAGCCGGCCTAGTATCGGAGCGTCGAACCGTCGCAAAGCAGACGCCGCGGTACATGGCACCGGCTGCGCCGGTGTTCGCGGATGACGCCCAAGGGATTACGCTGTTGCGGCCAACGCGTCCGGTGTATCCACGTCACGCAAGACACCCGTGTCATCCACCTCCAGCGCCACGCAGCAATCCCGGTGGGCCCGCACCACTGCGCGTGCCCCTTCGTCACCACGCAGGCACTTGAGCTCGGACCAGTAGGCGCGGCCGAAGACCACCGGATGCCCCTGCCGCCCCTCATGCACAGGCAACAGGATGCTGGACGCCGAGGCGGCCTGCACCATCCGCTGTAAGGTGTCCGGCAAGATCCAGGGCATGTCGCCCAACAGGATGGCGACCGCATGAGCATTGCTTTCCTGAAGCGAGGCCACGCCCGCAGCGAGGCTATGGCCCATACCCAAGGCGGCATCCGGGCTAGGGATCACCTGGCATCCCGCAGGCAGTCCCAGCCCCTGAGCCGTTTCGCCCTCACGCAGCACCACCCGCACGTCGTCGAACACCGCCAAGGCCCGCTCGACACTGTGCGCCAACAGGCTGCGCCCGTCGGCCAGAGGCGCACGGCGTTTGTCGCCCCCGAACCGCCTGCTGCAACCGGCGGCCAGCACCAGCGCGACGACCGTCACAGCGCCTCGCGGGCGATGCCGCTACGGGTACGCAGTACATCCGCAAGCACCGCCAGGGCGATTTCCGCAGGGGTCTTGCTGCCCAGGTTAAGGCCGATGGGGGCGTGAATCCGCGCCAGCGCCTGCTCATCCAGCCTGCCGATGCGTTGCAGACGCTCGCGGCGTTTTTCGGAGGTGATGCGCGAGCCCATCACACCGATGTAGAACGCCTCGGTGCGTACCGCTTCGAGCATGGCCAGGTCATCGATCTTGGGGTCATGGGTCAGGGCGACGACCGCCGTGTCACGGTGGCAGCCGCCATTGGCGATGAACACCGACGGCAGCTCACGACGAATCTCGATGCCTTCGAGTTCCACGCCGTCGAGCACCTCCTCGCGGGGCTCGCAGAGGATGACTTCAAAGCCAAGCCCCTTGCCGAACTCCGCGCAAAAGTGCGCGACGCTGGAATACCCCGCCAACAACAAACGCTGGGCCGCACCCACCCGCAAGTGGACGACGGCCTCGTCATAGGCCACACGAGGGCCCTGCTCGATGTCATCGCTCAAGCGGCGCTGGCCATCGCACAGGTTCACCTGGCGCAACAGCCGGCGCTGGCCGAGCAATGCCGACTCCAGTTCACGCAGGTGCGCCTGCACCTCGCAATCCGCTGGCAGGTTCTCCACCAGTACATCGAGCACGCCGCCGCAGGGCAGGCGAATGTTCGAGCGGCTGTCGCTGCCGTCGCCATAACGCACCACCGCGACCGGCCCTGCGAACTCACCCTCGCCCACCCGCGCCAGGAAATCCTCCTCGACGCAGCCGCCGGAGAGCGACCCCACCCACTGCCCTTGCGCGTTGACCGCCAGCAGGGAGCCCGGCGCGCGAGGCGCCGAGCCATAGGTGAAGAGCACGGTACACAGCCACACGCGCTGGCCCTGGCCGGACCATTGCAGCGCCTGTCGCACCACTTGCAGATCAAGATGCTGCACGACTCACTCCGTCTTGAGGTCCGCCAACTGCTGGGTATTCAGGTCCCCGGGCAGCCCGCCCCACGCTTCACGCAGGTAGTTGACCAGATCGGTGACCTGCCCATCGTCGAGTTTTTCAGCAAAGCCCGGCATGGGCTGCATGCGCTCGAAACCGGTGAACTGCTGCTCGCGGATGCCTTCGAGGATGACCTTGGCCAGGTTGCGCGAGTCGGCCTGGCGCAGCACGGTGTTGCCCTGCATGGCCACGGCGATGTGCGGCTTGCCCTCGCCCTCGACACCATGGCAGCCGGCGCAGACGTTGAGGTACTGCTGGCGGCCACGCTTGGCGCTTTCGCCGAGCTGTTCCACCGGCACGGCCTGCACCACCTTGGCCTGGGGCGGCTGGTCGCCCAGCAGGTAGGTGGCCATGGCGGACAGGTCGGCGTCGTCCAGATGCTGGGTGCTGTGGTGCACCACCGGGAACATCTCGTTGAACATGCTGCCCTGGGCGCTGATGCCGTGCTTGAGGAAGGTGGTCAGATCCGGTTGGGTCCAGCCGCGCTCGGCCAGGTCCTGGGCCAGCAGGCTGGGCGCCAGGTAGCCGGCCAGCAGGCCACCGGTCAGGCGTTTGTCCTGCTCCAGGGCGCCGATGCGGTTACGCGGAGTGTGGCATTCGCCGCAGTGGCCAAGCACCTCCACCATGTACTGCCCGCGCTGCCAGGCCTCGCTCTTGCCCTCGGTGGCCTGCAACTGCACGCTCTTGCCGTACAACATGTTCCAGCCAGCCAGGCCCATGCGCACATTGAACGGGAAGCTCAGGCTGGTTTCAGGCGCGGGCCGGTTGATCGGCGGCACGGTCATCAGGTACGCGTGGATGGCGTCGGCATCCTCGCGTTTGATCAGGTGATACGAGGTGTAGGGCATCGCCGGGTACAGGTTGGCGCCGTCCTTGCGCTTGCCCTCGGTGAGGGCGGCGAAGAATTCGTCGCTGCTGTAGTCACCGATGCCGAACTGCTTGTCCGAGGTGATGTTGGTGCCGTAGATGGTGCCGAACGGCGAATGGATCGGCAGGCCGCCAGCGAACGGCGCGCCGCCTTCGGCCGTGTGGCAAGCCATGCAGTCGGCCGCGCGGGCCAGGTACTCGCCACGCTTGACCTGCGCCTGATCGGCCGCCTGTACACCGAGCGACAGCGCCGCACCCACGGCCAGCGCCAGGCCCGAAAGAACGTGCCTCATGCTCAACCCTCCTTGACCAGGCCGAGGTCGCTGAGCACCTCGCGGGTCGCGTCGTAGTAACGCACGTACCCGGTGCAGCGGCAGATGTGGTGACCGAGGCTGGCTTCGATGGCGCCTTCGAGCTCGCTCTTTTTCAGCGGCTGGCGCTGGGCCTTTTCCACCAGCACGGTGGCGGCGTTGACGAAGCCTGGAGCGCAGTAGCTGCACTGGAAGGCAAAGCGGTCGACGAACTTCTGCTGAATCGGGCTCAGCTCGCTCAGGTTGCCCGCCTCGTCGTGCTTGGCGTGGCCCTCGATGGTGCGCACCTTCTTGCCTTCGAAGTAATGCGCGCCGGTGATGCAAGTGCGCACTTCTTCGCTGGTGCCGTCGGGGTTGTCGACGATCACCACGCAGGCGTGGCAGATACCCTGGCCACAGCCCAGGCGGGAGCCGGTGAGGTTCTGGTATTCGTGCAGGTAGTCGATCATCGCCAAGTCTTCAGGCACTTCGGCCGGACCGACGGATTGACCATTCAAGGTCATTTGAAGCGGACGGTTAGCCATTGAGGGCCTCCTTGACGCGGGCGGGGGTGATAGGCAGGTCGCGAACACGCTTGCCGATGGCATGGGCCACGGCATTGCCGATCGCGCCGACCACCGGGATCATCACCACTTCGGCGATGCCCTTGGAGGGGTCGGTGGGTGACAGCGGCGGCAGGATTTCCGAGCTCTGCTGCCACACCGCCACGTCCTTGGCCATCGGCAGGCGATAGCGGTTGAAGTTCCAGTCGCCCTCGCCCGGGCCACCTTCGTACAGCGGCATTTCTTCGGTCAGCGCATGGCCGATGCCCATGGCGATGCCGCCTTCGAGCTGGCCCTTGACCAGTTCGGGCACCAGCACACGACCGCACTCCACCCAGCTGTGGTGGTTGAGCACTTGCACCTGGCCGCTGCCCTTGTTCACCTTCACCTGCACCAGGGTCGCCACCGGGCTGTAGTAGGTCACCATGGCGTTGTTCAGTTGGGTGGCCGGGTACGCGGCGTTCTGCCGGTCCAGCAGGTGGTAGCTGGCGCTGCTCATCTGCGCTTTCTTCACGTTCGGCGCGCCGTCGCCATACTTGACTGCCAGCGCATCGAGCGGCAAGCGTTCACGCACGCCATCGATGACGAAGTCGGACTCGGCCCAGCTCCAGCGGTTGAACGCGTGGACGCTGACGCCGGTCACCAGCCCCATCTCATGGGCCTTCTTGGCCAGCTCGGCGAACGGGATCGGTGCCAGGCCATTGCCGGTGAGTTCACCGTTGACCCAGACCGCGTTCTCGCGACGTACCACCAACGGGTTGGCCTGCCCGCCGAACGGGCCCTGGCGCCACAGCGACAGCGCGGCCGGCCACAGGCCGTGGTTGAACAGCACACGTGCAGCTTCGCGCGTGGCATGGCTGAAGTAGAACGCCGAGTTGGTCGCCGAGGATGGCGAGGCCAGCTTGCCGACCCAGCGCGGGTCGCGCAGGGCGGCGTCCTGCTCGGCCTGGCTCATCAGGTAGGGATTGCCGTGGGTGGCCAGTTGCAGCTCCGGCCACTCGGTTTCGGCGGTTTTCACTTCGTCGGCCGGACGCCCCAGGAAGTCGCTGACCACGAACGCTTGCGAGGTCGACATGCCCGTGCCCAGCTCAGTGCCGATATGACGCAGGCTGATGCGCCCGTCGGCGGTGAACTCGATGCTCGCCATCGGCGCTTCGGAGCCGGTGCCGAAGTCTTTCTGGCAGATGGCGAAGCCCACGCCGTACCAGTTGTCGGCGTCCTTGGCTTCCATGGACTTTTTATAGGCCTCGCGGTTCTTCCACAGCTCGTGGGCGCTGGCCTTGTCCAGGATCTCGTGCAGGCGCAGGGCACCGGCAGGCACGGCGCCCTGGGTGTTTTTCATGCCCGACTTCAGGGCATTGACCCGGCGCAGCTCGATGGCATCCACCCCCAGGCGACCGGCGATTTCATCGACCATCATCTCGGTCGCGGCCATGGTCTGCAGGGTGCCGTAGCCACGCATGGAGCCGGCCTCGACACCTCGGGAGTGGTAGGCGGTCACGGCCAGGTCGCTCTGCGGCATGTAGTAGATCGACTGCGCCGCGGTCGCGCCCACGGCGGCCACCGAGGAGCTGTAGTTGGCGCGTCCGCCGCCGTCGACACTCATGTCGGCGCGGAAGATCTTGAAGGACATGTCCTTCTTGTCCACCGCCAGTTGGTAGTGGATGTCGAAGGCATGGCGCTTGATGCCGCTCTGGAACTGCTCGTAGCGGTCATTGGCCAGGCGCACGGGCACACCGTTGCCATACAGGGCGGCGACGGCGGCGTAGAACACGAAGATGTTGTTGTCCTTGGAGCCGTAGCCGACCGTGTAGCCCGGGTGCATGTTCAGCGCCTTGAGGGCAAAGCGCGACGGCTTGATCATGTGCACGCATTCCTGCGCCACCTCGAAGGGGCACTGGGTCGCGACCACAAAATGCAGCGTGCCGCTTTGCGGGTCGTACCAGCCATTGCCGTTGTCCGGCTCCAGCGCCGCCGGCTCGATCGAAGGCGTCTTGTAGCGCTCATCGAACACCAGCCAGCCCTCAGCGGGCTGCTTGAGCTGGTCGGCCATGCGGTTGGCGTAGAACAGCCCTTGCTCGGTGAGGGTGCCGTGCTGCTTGGGCTCGTTGGTCCAGACTGGTTTGCGGTTGAGGATGGTGGGGAACAGCATGGAGTTCTTCAGGCTGGAGAACTCGTCATCCTCGAACGGCGTCTTGCCCGCCACCCGCACGAAGCGGAAGCTGCCGTAGGGGTCGCCCTGGTACAACGGCGCCTGGGCGCCATAGCGGATCGCCTTGTCGTTGAACTGCAGCTTGAGCTTGGCCTGGCGGTAACGCTCGAAATCGTTCCAGATCAGGATCGCCACGGGGTGGCCAATGAACATCGGCACCTTGCCAGGCGGCAGCAGTGGGTCCGGCGAGTGGGCCTCGGGCCAGGCGATGCCGTCCTTCTGTAGGTCCTCGGCGGTGACGACGCGGTCCGGCTGCAGGTCGGCGCCCAACCAGGCAAGGTCCAGGCCTGCATAGATGCGGTCAGCCTTGATGGTCTTGAGCAGCAGCGCATGGCCCTGCTGCTGGGGCCAGCCGGGCATGTCCTTGGCGCGGATGTCGCGGGCGAACACCTTGTTGCCGCACACCTTGGACAGCGCATCGTTGCGAAAACGTGTCTTGCCGTCATGGCTCATCCACTTCTGCGGCGAAGTGGTGACACTGTTTTCCATCAGGGCGGCGAAGGCCGGGCTGCCGAGCGGCGCGAGGGTCACCCCTACGCCCGCGATCACGCCGCCTTGCAGGAAGGCGCGCCGGGAAATATCACGGTTGGTCATGCTTCATCCTCTGGGCAGAGCGAGTCTGCCCATGACGTATTCTGGTACTTGATAGCTCGGAGGGCGGAATCATTGACGTTCCGAAAGCAAGGTCGGAGTGGAAATCACAAAAACTGACCTTGGCGTCAAGTTTAACGCAACGATTGTGCCCCTGGCAAAGTCAAGCAGACAACTTGTCGCGCCGATGTACGAATTTTCGCCATAGACATTAAGGATGAAGACATTCGCTCAGGTTGCGCAGGCCATCAGCGCTTGCATTTGGCCAATACCACCTGGCACGTATGCGGCGTACCGCCGGAGCGGCTGGCGTAGCGCATGCAGTTATGAAGGGACTTCTGCCGGGCAATGCTCATGCTCGCGCCCCAGGCCAGACCACCCTCGCCTGCCGTCGGCAAGGCCTTGGCATAGCAGTTCGACCCCGCTGCCGCTGCGGCGTATCGAGACGTGTTGGCCTTGCTGCTGCAGCCGGCGGCCAACACCAGGTTGATGGCAAGCAAGGTGCATAAGGCCCACGACGGGCTCTGGCGCGCAGGTTTTCCCCACATCTCGATGACTCCAAGATCAAAAGCTGCAGAGCCTGGCCGGTATGCCCGAAGATTTCAACCGCGACCACTCGGCCCTGAAACGCCAGACGATCTCGACCCCATTAGCGAAACTCTAGAAGAAGTTGAGCGACCTGCCGGCCATCGACACCGAGAGTTTTCTTTCCCAGCCCAGTAGTGACGCGGGCATGACCCTTGTATGCTGTCCTGCGCCGCGAACACCCCCTGTACCGGATCTGCGTGACCTATGCCCGTCGACCTCCAAGCGCTTTACCCCAAACTGATCCACCTGATGCTGGACACGGTCTTTGTGGTCGACCGGGACAACGAAATCGTTTTCGTGAGCGACGCCTGCGAAACCCTGCTCGGCTATCGAGCCAGCGAATTGGTCGGCACCCCGATCACCCACTACATGCACCCCGATGATCTGGAGGCCACCCGCGCCTCGATCATCCGCATCATGAATGGCCAACCCCATGTGGATTTTCGCAACCGCTACATCCGCAAGGATGGCGGGGTGGTGCACATCCTCTGGGCAGCCTTCTGGTCCGATGAGGTCGGGGCGCGCATCGGCGTCGCGCGCAACGTCACGGCCCTGGCCCAGGCCGAGAGCGAGCTGCGCTTTCTCGCCCACCATGACCCACTGACCAAGCTGACCAACCGCTCGTTGTTCAACGACCGGCTGGCATCGGCCCTGCGCACGGCGCACCGCCATCAGCGCACGCTGGCGCTGCTGTTCGTGGACATCAACGATTTCAAGGGCATCAACGATGTCCACGGCCATGCGGCGGGCGACCGTGTGCTGTGCACGGTCGCGCGACGGCTCGAAGCCTGCGTGGGCGAGACCGACACCGTGGCACGCATGGGCGGGGACGAGTTCATCGTGCTGCTGACCGACATCCCGTCGCAGAGCGCGGTGTCCGAAAAGATCGCGCAGATCCTCGCCGCCATGGCCGAGCCGCTGGGCGCCGAGTTCGGCGAAATCAAGATGCCCTCCTGCAGCATCGGCGTGGCCTGCTACCCGGCGGACGGCGAGGATGCCGACGCACTGCTCAGCCATGCCGACCGCGACATGTACCGGATCAAGCGACAGCGCTCGGGCACCCGCTGATACGCCTCTGAAATCAAGCGTTTGAGACAACCGGGCGCGATTGCGCGATACTATTGTGCCACCTCATCTACTGGAAAAGGACTTCACCCCATGAAGCGTCTGTTTGCCTGCACCCTGGTCGCGCTGGCCCTGGCCGGCTGCGACAAAGCCGAGCAGAACACCGCCCAGGCCACCGCGCCCGCCGGCCAATGCGCCAAGGACATCGATTGCAAAGGCGATCGCATCTGCGAAAGCGGCCAGTGCGTCAGCCCGCAGGCCCCGCAAGCTCTCGCCGCCAAGCCCCCGGTAGCGCCGGAGCTGGCCCCCGCCGCACCGACCATGGCCTACGAAACGCTGCTGGTCAGCGGCGACAGCGCAGGCCCTTTCAGCATCCAGACCATGGAACTGGGCACCGCGCTGATGTACCCGTCGCGCGCCGGCGTCGTGAACGTCATGGAGTCAGTCGTCGAGGATGCCGAAGCCACCGGCTATGTCACCATCGAAAAAGCCTATTCGTTCGGTCCCAGCAAGTACGTCGTGGTGGTGTCCACCGGTGAAGGCGGTAACGCCTGTCCAGCCTCCACCTATGTCTTCAGTTTCGACACCAAGGGCGAGTACGTGGACGGCAAACAGGAAGTCGATGGCTGCTCCGAAGTCGTCGAGTCGCTGGCCGAGGGCAACAAGCTGACCATCAAGAAGGATGGCGTGGCGACGGTGGTGTACAACGGCCTCGTGCAATGACACCGTAAAGCCCCAGCCCAGCGCACGCTGGGCTTTTTTTGCCCTCGATTTTCCAGCGACGGCGGTGGATCATGCTGATTGGATAGCGGGAGATGACTTCGATGGCAATGCCGGCCCTGATCAATGCCGACCTGCGGCAAACGGTGATCGTGCAAGGGCGCGACCTGCCCTGGATCCCCAGCCCCCAAGTCGGGGTGGAGCGCCGCCTGTTGTTCCGCATCGGCCAGGAGCAGGCCCGGGCCACCTCACTGGTGCGCTATGCCCCTGGTAGCCGGTTCAATGCCCATGCCCATCCGGGCGGCGAGGAGTTCCTGGTGCTGGAGGGGGTCTTCGAGGACGAACATGGCCACTATCCGGCCGGCAGCTACGTACGCAACCCTCCCGGCAGCCAACATTCGCCGGGGTCCACCGAGGGCTGCGTCATCTTCGTGCACCTGCGCCAGTTCCATCCCGAGGACCGCGAGCGTGTGGTCGCGCAGGTGCCCGACCAGGGTAGCCAGGCGCTGTGGCACAACACCCATGAGCGGGTATGGGTGCAGCAGGCCCAGCCCGGAGAGACGCTGGAGATTGCCAACCCGCAAGGCCTGGAGCTGTTCGTGCTCGACGGCCAGTTACGGGGGGACGACTTTGCGTTGCACCCCTGGAGCTGGATGCGCCTGCCGCCAGGCACTGCGTTCCAAGCGGTGGCGGGCGAGGCTGGGGCCCGGGTCTGGATCAAGGATGCGGTGCTGGACCTCACGGGCTGTTGATCCCTGTCACGCCTCGCTACTTTTGGTATCACAGTATTACGGCATACCAAGTTGCACTCATCCTCTGCGATGCCGAAAGGCTCCTGGAATGCGCCTTACAGCCAATATGCTGATCATGGCCTGAAGATTGCTATCTCTAGCTCAACTGTTCCAGGGCCTCCCCATATGGGCACTTTCTTCACCACCACAGCCTGTCGTCATATCCCTGCCCCGCTCGTGGCCGGGTATGACAGGCATGCCGTGCCCAGCGCCATGCAAGGCTTCCTTCGCCATGGGGTAGCCCCTTCCCAGGTCACCCTGCCACGCCTCCCTGCCTGCGTGGCGGCCAAACAGAACGGGTTCTGGCAGATAGTCGCGTAAGTCTCTCTTCGAGCGTCGTCTCGACTTTTCCCAACAGCGCCCCGCTCACCTGGGCGCTGCGACTGTTCGTTCGCCCTCAAGGCGCCTCCTTCGACGGCGCCAGGGGCACTGTACCCGAGAGAGTTACCATGACCTGCAAGAGCGCACTTCTCGTGATCGACCTGCAACAGGAAGACGGCTTTCCCCTGGCGCGTTTCGATGAGGTCGTCGGCAATGCCGGCGCCCTCCTCGACGCGGCCCGCCGCCTCGCTATCCCGGTGATCTACACCCGCCACGTGAACAACGCCCAAGGCCACGACCTGGCCCCCGGCGAACCCGTGGACGCGCACGGTCGACCGACCACCTACCGCGCCGGCACCCCAGCGGTGGAAATCCTCGACGCCCTGGCGCCACAGGCCGGCGACGTGGTGCTGGACAAGCACCGCTACAGCGCCTTCCATGGCACCGACCTGGCGCAGAAACTCCGTGAACAAGGCATCGAGCACCTGGTAGTGCTCGGCGTCTTGACCGATGTGTGCGTCATGGCCAGCGTGTTCGACGCCTACCAGCACGACTTCGCCCTCAGTCTGGTGGCCGATGCCTGCGCGGCAACGACCCTGGGCGCGCACTATTCAGCCCTGATGATTCTCTCCAACTGGATCTACGGGCTGGAAATCTTCTCCACCCCACAGCTGCTGCGCCGCTGGCAGCAGCAGCCGGCAGGCTCGGTGCGTACCGACACGCCCGACCACCTCGCCTTCCACCCCGAGGCATTCGTCGAAGCGATCCAACGCTTCGATAGCCGCCTTGCCCGTGATTGCTGAGTGTGGAGACCCGTCATGAAAGTTGAAAATCGCAGCATCGATTTCATCCCCGAGCACGAGCGCTACGGGCAGGCGCGTTCGCTGTTCTTCGTGTGGTTCGGCGCCAATGCCAACATCACCACGGTCGCGGCCGGCGTCCTGCCCATCAGCCTGGGCCTCAACCTCTTCTGGAGTGCGCTGTCGATCTTGCTGGGCTCGATGATCGGCGCCGTGTTCATGGCCTCCCATTCTGCCCAAGGGCCGAAACTTGGCATTCCGCAGATGATCCAGAGCCGAGCCCAGTTCGGCGTCTACGGCGCCATCGTGCCGCTGCTGTTCGTGATGCTGATCTACCTGGGCTTCTTCGTCAGCAACACCTTGCTCGCCGCCCAGGCCGTCGCCAACGCCAGCCCGATCGGCAATGGCGGCAACATCGTGGTGTTGGGTGCGGTGTGCTTCCTGGTCGCGCTGTTTGGCTACCCATTGATCCACCGCCTGCAAAAGCTGCTGACGCTGACATCGCTCGGGGTATTCGGTATCGCGACCTGGTTGGCGCTCAGCTTGCCATTGCCAGCGGGGCAATGGTCACTCGAAGGGTTCAGCCTGCCGACCTTCCTGGCCTCGGTGAGTATCGCGGTGACCTGGCAGCTCTCCTATGCGCCTTACGTGGCCGACTACTCCCGGTACCTGCCTACCGCTACCCCCACGCGGCAGGTGTTCTGGTACAGCTACCTGGGCACGGTGATCGGTGGGAGTTGGATGATGTTGCTGGGTGCGGTGCTGGCCAAGGCGCTGGTCGGATTCGGGGACAACGTCGGCCTGAATCTGGTGGCGGTGCTCGGCGGCAGCACGGTGTTGATGTTCGCCTTCGTGCTCTACGGCCAGATCGCCATCAACGTCTTCAATCTGTACGGGGCGTTCATGTCGACGGTGACCGTGATCGAGCCGTTCACCGCGCTCAAGGTCACCGCGTGGGTGCGGGCGGGCTTTTTGCTGGTGATCGCCGCAGCGGCCACCGGGCTGTGCACCCTTGCCCAGGATGACTTCATTGCGTTCTTCCTGAACTTCATCTTCTTCATGAGCTACTTCCTGATCCCCTGGACGGCCATCAACCTGGTCGACTATTACGTCGTGCGCAAAGGGGTGTACCGCATCGAGGATATCTTCCGGCCGAGCGGTATCTATGGCCGGGTGAATGGCGTCGCGATTGGCGTGTTCCTGGTCACCATCGTGCTCGAGGTGCCGTTCATGAACACCTCGATGTACGCCGGGCCCATCGCCACCCACCTGCAAGGGGTGGACCTGGCCTGGGCGGTCGGCCTGGTCTTCCCGGCGCTTGGCTACTACTGGCTGATGGGCAGACGCAAGACGCTGGCCGGCGCGTGCGCATAAGACCAGGCCCTTCTGCGGCGTGTTCTTCGCGGGTAAACCCACCCCCACCGGATCGGCGCCGATCCAGTGGGAGCGGGTTCATCCGCGAAAAAAAGTAGCCGCCAAGACTGGCGACTGGGTCAGCGCAGGGTCACCTTGGCCCGTGCGCTGTGCAGCTTCTGGTAGCTGTCGATCAAGCGCAGATGGCGGTCGAGGCCTTCGAGCTTCATGCTCGTCGGCGTCAGGCCATGGAAACGCACGCTGCCGTCAACCGAACCCAGTACCGCATCCATGCGCGCATCGCCGAACATGCGGCGGAAGTTCGCTTCGTAGTCGGCCAGTTCCAGGTCCTCGTCCAACGCCACTTCCAGCACCACGTTCAACGCCTGGTAGAACAGCCCGCGCTCGACGGTGTTGTCGTTGAACTGCAGGAAAGTCTCCACCAGCTCCTTGGCCGCCTCGAACTGTTCCAGAGCGAGGTAGATCAGCAGCTTGAGTTCCAGAATGGTCAACTGGCCCCAGACCGTGTTGTCGTCGAACTCGACACCGATCAAGGTGGTGATGTCGGTGTAGTCATCCAGCTCGCTCTCCTCCAGTCGCTCGACCAGCGCCGCCAGGGCGTCGTCGTCCAGGCGATGCAGATTGAGGATGTCGGCGCGGAAGAACAGGGCCTTGTTGGTGTTGTCCCAGATCAGGTCATCCACCGGGTAGATCTCCGAATAGCCCGGCACCAGGATGCGGCAGGCGGTTGCACCGAGGTGCTCGTACACCGCCATGTACACCTCTTTGCCCATGTCCTCGAGAATGCCGAACAACGTGGCCGCCTCTTGGGCGTTGGAATCCTCGCCCTGGCCCGAGAAGTCCCATTCGACGAACTCGAAATCGGCCTTGGCGCTGAAGAAGCGCCAGGACACCACGCCGCTCGAATCGATGAAGTGCTCGACGAAGTTGTTCGGCTCGGTCACCGCATGGCTGGAGAAGGTCGGCTGGGGCAGATCGTTCAGGCCCTCGAAGCTGCGGCCCTGCAGCAGCTCGGTCAGGCTGCGCTCCAGCGCCACCTCGAAGCTTGGGTGCGCGCCGAAGGAGGCGAACACACCGCCGGTGCGCGGGTTCATCAACGTGACGCACATCACCGGGAACTCGCCACCGAGAGAGGCATCCTTGACCAGCACCGGGAAGCCCTGCTCTTCGAGCCCCTGGATACCGGCCAGGATGGCCGGGTACTTGGCCAACACCTGCTGCGGCACATCCGGCAGCGCCAGCTCGCCTTCGAGGATTTCACGCTTGACCGCGCGCTCGAAGATTTCCGACAGGCACTGCACCTGCGCTTCGGCCAGGGTGTTGCCGGCGCTCATGCCGTTGCTCAGGAACAGGTTCTCGACCAGGTTGGACGGGAAGTACACCACTTCGCCATCGGACTGGCGCACATACGGCAGCGAGCAGATACCACGCTCCACGTTGCCGGAGTTGGTGTCGTACAGGTGCGAGCCACGCAGCTCGCCCTCGGGGTTGTAGATCTCCAGGCAGTACGGGTCGAGAATCTCGGCCGGCAGCGCATCTTTGCGGCCCGGCTTGAACCAGCGCTCGTCCGGGTAGTGCACGAACGGGGCGTTGGCGATGTCCTCACCCCAGAACTGGTCGTTGTAGAAGAAGTTGCAGTTCAGGCGCTCGATGAATTCGCCCAGTGCCGAAGCCAGGGCGCTCTCCTTGGTCGCGCCCTTGCCGTTGGTGAAACACATCGGCGAATGGGCATCGCGAATGTGCAGCGACCACACGTTGGGCACGATGTTGCGCCACGAGGCGATCTCGATCTTCATGCCCAGGCCGGCCAGGATCTGCGACATGTTGGCGATGGTCTGCTCCAGCGGCAGGTCCTTGCCAGGGATATAGGTGCTCGCGTTCGGGTCGCTGTCCACCATCAGCAGCGCCTGGGCATCGGCGTCGAGGTTTTCCACCTCTTCGATGACGAAGTCAGGCCCGGTCTGCACGACCTTCTTCACCGTGCAGCGATCGATCGAGCGCAAGATGCCCTGGCGGTCTTTTTCGCTGATATCGGCCGGCAGTTCCACTTGGATCTTGAAGATCTGCTTATAGCGGTTTTCCGGGTCGACAATATTATTCTGCGACAGTCGAATATTATCGGTCGGAATGTTCCGCGTATTGCAGTACAACTTTACAAAGTACGCCGCACACAAGGCCGAGGACGCCAGGAAATAATCGAACGGCCCCGGTGCCGACCCATCGCCTTTATAGCGAATCGGCTGGTCGGCCACGACCGTGAAGTCATCAAACTTGGCTTCAAGCCGAAGATTGTCGAGAAAGTTGACCTTGATTTCCATGCGGGGGATACCATGACGAGCAAAACGAAATGGCCGCCATTATCCGGTTTTCCCCCTCGAAAGTCTTGTGCTTTTCGACCTTTGGCCTTGCGCCCGCCAGGCCAGGTGCAGGGCGCCTCCAATGCCTGTTTCGCCTCGTTCGGGGCCTGTATTGCTCCGCTTCTGGTTGCAGGCAGTGGCCCTGTTGAGACGAGCGACGCCGGCATTTCCCCGCCCAAGAAACAGGTTGTTTAAAAATACTGTTGCTCAACATATAACAACCCTGAAAATATTCTCGCCGCACTAAGGGCGGTCACGCTAATACCGGGACCTGCAACTTTCTGTGCATTGGCAAATTGCCACGCTGGCGCTTAACATGGAAAAACTGATGGACCTGCCGCCGAGCCCAAAGGACGTCCCGTGCTCTTGAGTATCCCCACCCTCATTCTCGTCACCGTCTTCCTGCTCGGGCTGATGGGCACGCTCACCCTGCACACCTGGGCGCGTGGCAAACGTGAACGGCCTTTGGGTTATCTGGGCGCAATGTTGCTGCTCGCCTCGGTGGGCGTCGCCCTGATCAGCCTGCGCGGGCGCGGCTACGACCTCGTCCCGTTGGTACTGGGCAATATCGTGCTGTTGCTGTCCGCCGCGCTGGGCTGGACGGCCATGCGCACCCTGGCCGGGCGCGCGCCCTACCCGCCCGGCATCGCGCTTGGCATGGTGGTGTGGTTGTTGTTCTGCCTCACGCCGGTGTTCTACGAGTCGCTGGCGCTGCGCATTACGGTGTACTCGACCCTGGCGGCAGCCTATTCGGGCCTGGGCATCATCGAGCTGTGGCGGTGCCGCAAACGCACGGACATGGCCTATCTGCCGGCCCTGACGATCATGAGCCTGCACACCGGCTTCTATATCGTGCGCATCCTCGTTGATGAAGGCCTCTCGTTGGAGACCGCTTTGTCCGGCAGCGGCGACGGCGCGCGGTTCTTTGCCGTCATGCTGTTGGAGTCGATGCTCTATGCCACCGGTATCGCCTACATCACCCTGGCGATGGTCAAGGAGCAGGCCGAGAAGAAGTACAAGACCGCCGCCAACACCGACGAGCTGACCGGCATCGGCAACCGCCGGGCGTTCATCAGCCAAGGCGAGCAGATACTGGCCGAGGCCGAGCGTACCCATACCCCCATCGCCCTGCTACTGTTCGACCTGGACCACTTCAAGCGCCTGAACGACAGCCTCGGCCACCAGGCAGGCGACCAGGCGCTGATCGCCTTCAGCCACCTGGCGACCCGCAACCTGCGCCACGGCGATGTGTTTGGCCGGATCGGCGGCGAGGAGTTCGCCTGCCTCCTGCCCGGTGCGGGGGAGCAGATCGCGACCCTCGTCGCGCAGAACATTCGCCAGCGCTTTCACAGCGCCGCACTGCCGACGCCAGGGAGCCTGAGCGTCAGCATCGGCATCGTCACCAGCGAGGCCGCCGGCTACGAACTCTCGCGCCTGCTGGCACTGGCGGACGACGCGCTGTATGCCGCCAAGGCCGCAGGCCGCAACCGTGTCCATGTGTTCGAGCAGGGTGCAGCCAGCGAGCCGGCCATCGAAGGCTAGGTGTTCAGTCCCGTGCGCTCCAGGTATGCCGCCAGGTATTCGATGAACGCCAGCACCTTCCCCGTCGCCCGCCGATGGCTGGGGTACACCGCCAGGATCTTCGGCCCGAAGGCGTCCCCCTGTACTACTTCAACGACACCGGCAGCGCCCTGGGCGATGACCAGGAGACGTGTGCTCGACGACCTGAGTGGCGATGTGAGCAAGAAGTTCTGAAGTGGCTGATCCCTACAGCGCCAGCCTCGCACGGCTGGCACTTCTTGAGAGTAATGGCATACTGCCTCTATCTACTCGGTATCAAGACGGAACGTTTGCATGAGTTTTTTCAAAGGGAAATTCGAGTCTCTGGGCAACAAGCTCTCCGAGGCCGTCTCGAGCAGCAAGGACGCCTTGATCGATACCAAGGACAAAACCGTTGACTACTCCAAACGCTTGGCTGACGGCGTAAGCGACGCTTATTCGGCCACCCGGGAAAAAGTCGGCGACCTCGCCGACTCGGCCGTCAGCAGCACCCTGGTGGTTTCCAGCAAAGAGCAGTTGTCCTGGCTGTCGGATGAAGCCAAGGAAAAGTACGGACAGATCAGTGCGTCCACCTGTGCGTTCTACTCCAGCTCCTCTGAAAAAGTCCGAGGTTATGCAAGCTTCAGCGCTGAGAAAGTGTCTTCGTACTTTTCCAGAACGATGGAAATCGACAAGGACACCGATCAGATCATTTCCGAAGTCAAGAACAAGCTCCCGGCGCGCCCTAGGGATGTCGACCATATCTTCGAACAAACCAAGCAGGAAGCCCTGCGCAGAGCCATTGCCGCCTTCTGCTTGTCCCCGGTCGTCGCCGGCCTTGATCGCAGCAACGAAGCCAAGTACGACAACCTCTCAGTCAGTTACAAAGACTTCAAGAAAGAAAACAACCTGCACGACCATGAAAACTTTGCGGCCATGAACGACAGCCGTTTAGAGGGGCGCAACACCTTCAACTGGCTCCCCAATGGTTATGACGCAAGCCCTGACAACACGCTCGATCCCTGGTCAACCGACATCGAGCACATCATTCCCAAAAAGCAGATCTACAACGATTTGCTGCTGCGGATAGCCACCGATGACGACGGCATCATCGATGCCATCAACTTCAAGCAAAACCTCATTTTCGCCGATGACTCGCTCAACGGCTCCAAGGGCGACAAGGACCTGATCGATTACATCGATCGATACGGCACGCGCGACCCCGACAACCCGGACATCATCCGGTTCGTCATTGGCGCCAACGACAAGGAGGTGACCATCAGCGAAAAGGATGCGCTCGAGAAGTATGAAAAAGCCCAAGCGCAGCTCGCCTCGATCCGGCTCCAGGCGCTCAAGGAGATCGGCCTGTCCGTTGCCGATGCCGGGGCGAGAATGGCCGCGCAGCAAGTCGTCGGGGTCATCGTCGCCGAAACCGTCGATATTTTCGTGGACGAAATCAAGGACATCACCCAGCAAGGCCTCATCACCGATAAACAAGGCGTTCTCAAAGGCCTGGATGAGCGCCGCCAGAAGCTGTCCGCCAAACTCAACGCCCGCTTCGAGGAGCGCAATGTCATGGCGCAGGCCCGTCAGGCAGGTATCGAGGGCGGTGTGGCGGGTGTGCTCAGTGCAATCCCACAGATCCTGATTTCCATGCTGGTCAAGCTGCCAGCGCTGGTTCTATCGATCATCAGGGAGTGCACTCTGTCCACCGTGCGCTGCGTTCGCGTACTCATCAGCGAGGCGGAACAGAAGTACGAGAAAATTGCCGTCGTGTTATTCGGTACGGCGTCCACAGTGATTGGCCTGTATGTCGCCAATACCTTGTCCAAGGCACTCATGCCTGTACCGCTGCTCAACCTCTTCAATCATGCGGTCGCCGATGTGCTCACCGGGGTGCTGATCACGGCCATTCCGCTAGCAGCGATCTATGTGTTCGACCAGAACAAAAGCAAGTTCCTGTTCCGTCGCATCGACACCAAGGCGCTGGCCGCCCCGGACGTCAGCCCAGCGCAAGGGCTGGCCTCGACATAGGCCGTCGCTGGACACGCGGGCGGACGCTTTCGACCGCCTGCGCATCCAGTCCTGCTACCCGACGCTTGCCACAACCGCCGCCACCTGCTGATCGGCATGGTACGAAGAGCGCACCAACGGCCCCGAGGCCACGTTGCTAAAGCCCATGGCCAAAGCCTGCTCGGCGAACCAGGCAAAGGTGTCCGGATGCACGAAGCGCTGCACCGGCAGATGGCTGCGCGAGGGCTGCAGGTATTGCCCCAGGGTCAGCATGTCGACCTGGTGCTCGCGCATGCGCTGCATCACCTGAAGCACCTCTTCGTCGGTTTCGCCCAGCCCCAGCATCAGCCCTGATTTGGTCGGCACGCCGGGGATGCGCTGTTTGAAACCTTCCAAGAGATCCAGCGACCACTCGAAGTCCGAACCCGGCCGTGCCGCCTTGTACAGGCGCGGCACGGTTTCCAGGTTGTGGTTGAACACATCCGGCGGCTCCTGCTCGGTGATCGCCAGCGCCACGTCCATGCGCCCACGGTAGTCCGGCACCAGGGTTTCCAGTTGGATACACGGCGAACGCTGGCGGATCTCGCGCAGGCAATCGACGAAGTGCTGCGCCCCGCCGTCGCGCAGATCGTCCCGGTCGACCGAGGTGATGACCACGTATTTCAAGCGCAACTCGGCGATGGCGATCGCCAGGTTGCGGGGCTCATCGACATCCAGCGGTTTGGGCCGTCCATGGCCGACGTCGCAGAACGGGCAACGGCGCGTGCAGATGTCGCCCATGATCATGAACGTCGCCGTACCGCCAGAGAAACACTCTCCAAGGTTCGGGCAGGAGGCCTCCTCACACACGCTGTGCAGCTTGTGTTTGCGCAGCAAGGCCTTGATGCGCGCCACCTCCGGCGTGGTCGGGATCTGCACGCGGATCCAGTCCGGTTTGCGCGGCACCTCCTCGGTGGGCAGGATCTTCACCGGGATCCGCGCTACCTTCTCGGCGCCGCGCAGCTTGATTCCGGGCTCCAGGGGGGCTGGGCGTGTGGCGACAGGCAGGGTTTCGTTCATGTTCATGCTCCGGCAAGAAGGCCTTCAGCCTCGGTAGTAACGTTGCGCCACGAACGGCGTGCGGGTCACGCTCATCGGCACCCGCTTGCCACGCACCTCGGCGAAGACCTCGGTGCCCAGGGCCGCGAATGCGGTCTGCACATAGCCCATCGCCAATGGGCCGCCCAGGCTCGGGCCGAAACCACCGCTGGTGACCTGGCCGATCACCTGGCCTTGGGCATCGAGCAACGGCGCGCCTTCGCGCACCGGCACCCGCTCCTGGGTCAGCAGCCCGACCCGCTTGCTCGGCACACCATCGCCCAGCTGGGCGAGGATACGTTCGGCACCGGGGAAGCCACCTGGGCGCGCGCCGTCGGCACGGCGGGCCTTGGAGATCGCCCAGCTCAGGCTCGCCTCGACCGGCGTGGTGTGCTGGGCCATGTCGTGACCGTACAGGCACAGCCCGGCCTCCAGACGCAGCGAGTCACGCGCGCCCAGGCCGATGGCTTCGACCTCGGGCTCGGCGAGCAACGAACGGGCCAGCATCAGTGCATCCTGGGTCGGCACGGAGATCTCGTAGCCGTCCTCACCGGTATAGCCCGAGCGGCTGACATAACAGTCGACACCCAACAGCCGCACGCGAGCGAACTGCATGAAGGTCATGGCTTTGACTTCAGGGGCCAGGCGCGCCAGCACCGTGGCCGCCGCCGGGCCCTGCAGGGCGAGCAAGGCGCGGCTGTCGAACAGCGACTCGACCTCGCACAGCCCTTCCAGATGCTGCTTGAGGTGCTGCAAGTCCTGGGCCTTGCACGCGGCGTTGACCACCAGGAACAGGTAGTCCCCGGCGTTGGCCACCATCAGGTCATCGAGGATGCCGCCTTGGGCGTCGGTGAACAGCGCATAGCGCTGCATGCCCACCGGCAGGTCGACGATATCGACCGGCACCAAGGTCTCCAGGGCCTTGGCGGCATTGGCGCCGTGCAGACGGATCTGCCCCATGTGCGAGACGTCGAACAGGCCGGCCTGTTCACGGGTGTGCTGGTGCTCCTTGAGCACCCCCAGTGGGTACTGCACTGGCATGTCGTAGCCGGCGAACGGCACCATGCGGGCGCCCAATTGCAGATGCAGGGCATGCAGCGGCGTTTTTTGTAGTAGTTCGTTGGACACGGATGACTCCTGGCATTCGATGAAGTTGTCGATCAAGCCGCCGCGCGCACCAGGCACGCGGCGGCGAGCACGGTGGGTCAGGCCGAATAGACCGGGAACCGCGCGCACAGCTCGCCGACCTGGCGGGCCACCTGGGCCTCGACCTCGGCATCGCCCAGGTGCTCGAGGATGTCGCAGATCCACGACGCCAGGGCGCGGCATTCCGGCGCCTGGAAACCACGGGTGGTGACGGCCGGTGTGCCCAGGCGCAGCCCCGAGGTCACGAACGGCGATTGCGGGTCGTTGGGCACCGCGTTCTTGTTGACAGTGATATGCGCACGGCCCAAGGCGGCATCGGCGTCCTTGCCGGTGATGCCCTGGCGGATCAGGCTGACCAGGAACAGGTGGTTGTCGGTGCCGCCTGAGACCACATCGAAGCCGCGCTGCATGAAGATCTCGGCCATGGCCTGGGCGTTGGCGACCACCTGCTGCTGGTAGGCCTTGAACTCCGGCGCCAGCGCTTCCTTGAAGCACACCGCCTTGGCCGCGATCACATGCATCAACGGGCCGCCCTGCCCACCCGGGAACACTGCCGCATTGAGCTTTTTCTCAAGCTCCGGGTCGGCCTTGGCCAGGATCAGACCACCACGCGGACCGCGCAGCGTCTTGTGGGTGGTGGTGGTGACCACATCGGCGTAGGGCAGCGGATTGGGGTACACACCCGCAGCCACCAGGCCCGCGACGTGGGCCATGTCGACGAACAGGTAGGCACCGACTTTGTCGGCGATGGCGCGAAAACGGGCAAAATCCAGGGTCTTGGAGTAGGCCGAGAAGCCGGCGACGATCATCTTCGGCTTATGCTCGAGCGCCAGGCGCTCGACCTCGTCGTAGTCGATCAGGCCATTGGCGTCGATGCCGTACTGCACCGCGTTGTACAGCTTGCCCGAAGACGACACCTTGGCCCCGTGGGTCAGGTGCCCGCCGTGGGCCAGGCTCATGCCCAGCAAGGTGTCGCCGGGCTGCAACAGGGCCAGGTACACCGCAGCGTTGGCTTGGGAGCCGGAGTGCGGCTGGACGTTGGCGTAGCCTGCGCCGAACAGCGCCTTGGCCCGGTCGATGGCCAGCTGCTCGACCACGTCCACGTGCTCGCAACCGCCGTAGTAGCGCTTGCCCGGATAGCCTTCGGCGTATTTGTTGGTCAGCTCGGTGCCTTGGGCCTGCATCACCTGCGGGCTGGTGTAGTTCTCCGAGGCGATCAGCTCGATGTGGTCTTCCTGGCGTTTGGCCTCGCGAGCGATGGCCTCGAACAGCGCAGGGTCGAAATCGGACAGCGTCAGGCTTTTATGAAACATGTGCGTGAATCCTTCTTGTTCGGTTGAACACAAAAACCCCGACTCAGGCCGATGGGCATATGGCACCGGCGATGCCGGTGTTCGCGGGTGAACCCGCTCCCACAGTGCCCGCGTCAGCCGAAGTCACAGATAATCAATTGATTGGCTCGACTCGTGTGGGAGCGGGTTTACCCGCGAAGGCGGCCAAAAGGCCAACCTCGCATTCGCAGGTGCATCCGCTCACACCGGGCGCGCGCAGCCCTGACGATCAGGCGTCCTGGTAGATCGACATCGGTGGACAGGCGCAGGCCAGGTTGCGGTCGCCATAGACGTTGTCCACGCGCCCCACCGGCGGCCAGTACTTGTTGTCGCGCAGCGAATCCTGCGGGTACACCGCCAGCTCCCGGCTATAGCCGTGGGCCCACTCGCCGACCAGCTCCGCCGCCGTGTGCGGGGCGTTCTTGAGCGGGTTGTCGTGCTTGTCCAAGGTGCCGTTCTCGACCGCGCGGATCTCTTCGCGGATGCAGATCATCGCCTCGCAGAAGCGGTCCAGCTCGTCCTTGGACTCGCTCTCGGTCGGCTCGACCATCAAGGTCCCGGCCACCGGGAAGGACATGGTCGGGGCATGGAAGCCGAAGTCGATCAGGCGCTTGGCCACGTCCTCGACGCTGATGCCGCTGCTGTCCTTGAGCGGGCGCAGGTCGAGGATGCATTCGTGGGCCACCAGGCCGTTCTCGCCGGTATAGAGCACCGGGTAGTGCTCCTCCAGGCGTCGGGCGATGTAGTTGGCGCTGAGGATCGCCACCTGCGAGGCGCGCTTGAGCCCTTCCCCGCCCATCATGCGGATGTACATCCAGGTGATCGGCAGGATGCTGGCGCTGCCATAAGGCGCGGCGCTGACTGCGCCGTCCTTGCGCGCCATGTGCCCATGGCCCGGCAGGAACGGCGCCAGGTGCGCCTTGACGCCGATCGGGCCGACACCTGGGCCGCCACCGCCATGGGGGATGCAGAAGGTCTTGTGCAGGTTCAGGTGCGAGACGTCGCCGCCGAACTTGCCCGGCGCGCACAGCCCGACCATGGCGTTCATGTTGGCGCCGTCCAGGTACACCTGGCCACCGTGCTCATGGATGATGTCGCAGATGCGGGTGATGCCATCCTCGAACACGCCATGGGTCGAGGGATAGGTGATCATCAGCGCAGCCAGGCGGTCCTTGTGCTGCTCAGCCTTGCTCTGCAGGTCGGCCACATCGACGTTGCCACGCGCGTCACAGTTGACCACCACCACGCGCATGCCAGCCATCTGCGCCGTGGCCGGGTTGGTGCCATGGGCCGAGGACGGGATCAGGCACACATCGCGCCCGGATTCGCCACGGCTGGCATGGTAGGCGCGGATCGCCAACAAGCCTGCGTACTCGCCCTGGGAGCCAGCGTTGGGCTGCAACGACATGGCGTCATAACCGGTCGCAGCGCACAGCATGGCCTCCAGCTCGTCGGTCAGTTGCCGGTAGCCCTGGGCCTGTTCGGCCGGGGCGAACGGATGCAGGGCGCCGAACTCCGGCCAGGTGATCGGCATCATCTCGCTGGCGGCGTTGAGCTTCATGGTGCACGAGCCCAGCGCGATCATGCTGCGGTCCAGGGCCAAGTCCTTGTCGGCCAGGCGACGCAGGTAACGCATCAGCTCGGTTTCGCAGTGGTAGCGGTTGAACACCTCGTGCTGCAGGAACGCACTCTCGCGCAGCAAGGGCATCGGCAGGCAATCCACGCCACTGGCCGCCAGCGCGGCGAAGTCAGGCAAGGCCTGGCCCGGCGCCGCGAACACCTGCCACAGGGCCTCGACGCTCTGCTGCTCGCAGGTTTCATCCAGCGACAGCCCTACGCGCGTCGAATCGATCGGACGCAGGTTCAGGCGCTGGGTGTTGGCGGCGGCCAAGACGTCGGCCACCGGGCGCGCGGTCACCACACTGACGGTGTCGAAGAAGTGCGACTGCTCCACCGTATGCCCGAGCTGGCGTAGGCCCTGCACCAGGATCGAGGTCAGGCGGTGCACTCGCCGGGCGATCTGTGTCAGGCCTTCCGGGCCGTGGTAGACCGCATACATGCTGGCGATGTTGGCCAACAGGACCTGCGCGGTGCAGATGTTGCTGGTGGCCTTCTCGCGGCGGATGTGTTGCTCACGGGTCTGCATGGCCAGGCGCAGGGCCGGCTTGCCGAAGCGGTCGATGGACAGCCCCACCAGGCGGCCCGGCATGTCGCGCTTGAAGGCATCGCGGGTGGCGAAGAATGCCGCGTGCGGCCCACCGAAGCCCAGGGGCACGCCGAAGCGTTGGGCACTGCCGAACACCACGTCGGCACCGAATTCACCCGGCGGGGTGAGCAGGGTCAGCGCCAGCAGGTCGGCCGCCACCGCCACCAAGGCGCCCGCGTCATGGGCGCGTTCCACCAAGGCACGGTGATCGCCGATGGCGCCGGTGCTGGCCGGGTATTGCAGCAGCAGGCCGAAGTAACGCTCCAGGCTTTGCCCTTGCAGGTGTGCTTCATCACCCACCACCACTTCGATGCCCAATGGCTCGGCGCGGGTACGCACCACATCGAGGGTCTGCGGGTGGCAGGCATTGGAGACGAAGAACGCCGGGGCCTTGTTCTTGGCCAGACGCTTGCAGAAGGTCATGGCCTCGGCAGCGGCGGTGGCCTCATCGAGCAGGGAGGCGTTGGCGATCTCCATGCCGGTCAGATCGACGATCAGGGTCTGGAAGTTCAGCAGCGCTTCCAGGCGGCCTTGGGAGATTTCCGGCTGGTACGGTGTGTAGGCGGTGTACCAGGCCGGATTCTCCAGCAGGTTGCGCAGGATGGGCGCCGGGGTATGGCACGGGTAATAGCCCTGGCCGATGTGGTTGCGAAACAGCTGGTTCTTCGCGGCGATGGCCTTGATCGCAGCCAAGGCCTCGCTTTCGCCCTGCCCCCGGGTCAGCTCGAGCACACTGGTGCCCTTGATGCTGTTGGGGATGACGCTGTCGATCAGGGCCTCGAGCGAGCCATGGCCGGTCAGCGCCAGCATGGCCTCGATGTCGGCCTCGCTTGGGCCGATGTGACGGGCAATGAAGCTGTTGTCCGTGCCCAGGGCAATCGGTGCTGTACTCATGGCGCCCCCCAGGCTCAGCCGTTGTCGGCCAGGAAGCGGTCGTAGCCGTCCTGGTCCATCAAGGTGTCGAGGTCCGCCAGGTTGTCCGCCTGGATGCGGAAGAACCAGCCGTCTTCCATGGGCGAGGCGTTGACCAGCTCAGGGTCGTCGGCCAGTGCCTGGTTGACCGCCACCACCTGGCCGTTGAGCGGCATGGTGATGTTGCTGGCGGCCTTGACTGACTCCAGCACCGCGACTTCATTCCCCTCGCCGTACTGGCCCGGCTCCGGCAACTGCACGAACACCACATCGCCCAAGGCCTGCTGGGCGTAGGCGGTGATGCCGACGGTCAGTTCGCCGGTCGCTTCCAGGCGCAGCCATTCGTGTTCGGGGGTAAAACGCAACGTGCTCATGGATCTTCCTCTTGTTATTGGATGGGCCCTGGTTGCAGGACCTACCTCTACAAGAGCAAGGGTGATGCCAACTCTATAAATTCCTTTATTTTCAATGTATTACGTTACTTCCAAGGGTTCTATGCGGCATTCCCCCTGGAGCGTAATCGCTCCAGCTCGCAAGGCTTGCAGTAGCGCGGCTGGGCCCATCCCTTGTAAAGCACGGCGTACGGACACGCGGAGCAAATCCGCTCCAGCGGAGCGAAATCGAACCACCTGCTTCAAGACACGCGATTGGAAATCCCATACTTGCGCAGACGCTGCCCGACCGCGGTGTGCGAGGTCTGCAAGCGCGCCGCCAACTGGCGAGTCGAGGGATAGGCCGCATAGAACTTCTCCAGCAGCGATTTCTCGAAGCCCTGCACCGCAGCTTCCAGGCTGGTGACCTCCATCACATCGCCCTGCTGGCTGCTCAGCGCCGTGCCTGCCAGCTCCAGGTCATCGCAATCGATCACCTCCCCTTCGCTGATCGCCGCGGCGCGGAAGATCACGTTCTGCAACTGGCGGATGTTGCCCGACCAGCGATTGCCCAGCAGCAGCGGATGGGTGGTCAGCGCCAGCCGACACGGCGAGCGCTGGATCTGCGCGCAGGCCTGGTGCAAAAAGTGCTCGGCCAGAAGCAGGATGTCGGTGCCGCGCTCACGCAGCGGCGGCACCACCAGGTTGAGGACGTTGAGCCGGTAGTAGAGGTCTTCGCGAAAACCGCCTTCGACCACCATGCTTTCCAGGTTGCGGTGGGTGGCGCACAGCACGCGGACATTCACCCGCACCTCGCCCCCGCCACCGACGCGGCGGAAGCTTCCGTCATTGAGAAAGCGCAGCAGCTTGGCCTGCAGGTAGGGCGACATCTCGCCCACTTCATCGAGAAACACCGTACCGCCATCGGCCAGCTCCAGCAGACCTGGCTTGCCACCACGCTGGGCACCGGTGAAGGCGCCGGCGGAGTAACCGAACAGCTCGCTTTCAGCCAGGCTCTCGGGCAGTGCGGCGCAGTTCAGGGCCAGGAAGGACGCCTCACGCCGGTTGCTCAAGGCATGGCAGGCCCGTGCCACCAGCTCCTTGCCGGTGCCGGTCTCGCCCTGGATCAGAATCGGCGCATCCAGGCTGGCCACCTTGTGCAAGCGGGTCTTGAGGTACTTGAGCGCTGGCGACTCGCCCAACAGCGCGTCCAGCCCCTCGCCTGGATCGTGCAGCAACGAGGCCAGGCGCTCGCCGATACGGCTGGGCGGATACAGCGTGAGCAAACCGCCCACCAGCGCATCGGCGCCACCGCTGATGGGCGTGGCCTCCAGCAACAACGCCTGGCCCTGAAAGCTCACCTCGCACATCGGCAGGCGAAAGCCCTTGTCGATCAGGTTCTGTGCCAGATGCGGCTCGGTGAACAGCTTCGACAGCGGCTCGCCGGCAGGCTCGCGCCCCAGCAGCCTGACCAGCGTGGGTGTGGCCAGCAGCACATGGCCGTTGGGATCCACCGCCAGCACCGGATCGCTCATGGCCGCGAGCAACGCCTCCAGTTGCAGGCGTCGGCGCTGGCCAGGCAGAAAGTCCACCAACTCCACCGCCTGCACGCCCACCACCCTCAGCAAGGCATCGTGCAGTTCATCCAGCACGGTCTGGGACAGCGCCGGCGCGTCGATGTAGACGTTGGGCGGGATCATCTCCACCGCGTCCAGGTTGAGGTTGCGTGAGCCCAGCAGGGCCAGGATCTCCTGGGTGATGCCGACGCGGTCGATGAAGGTCACGTGAATGCGCATCGCGGGTCCCTTTTCTTGAAAAGACAAAAGGGGACCGCACGCAAATGCAGCCCCCTGGGGTAACCGAAGTGGCGCCGTGGTTCAGTCCACTTCGTAGGAAAGCTGCACGGCCTGAGCCTTCTTGCGCCGGATCGAGCGATAGGACAGCCCCATCACCAGGAACCACACGGGCACGAAGTACAGGGCCTGGCGGGTGTCATCCTCCAGGGCCAGCAAGGCAGTGATAAACGCGAAGAACACCAGGCACGCCCAGGCCATGGTGGTGCCGCCGGGCATCTTGTAGATCGAGGCGCGGTGCAGGTCGTCGCGCTTCTTGCGGTAGGCCAGGTAGGACAGCAGGATCACCGACCACACGCACATGAACAGTATCGCCGACACCGTGGTGATCAAGGTGAACGCCTCGAGCATGTTCGGCACCAGGTAGATCAGCAGCGCCCCGCCCAGCAGGCAGGTGCAAGAGAAGATCAAGCCATTGGACGGCACCGCGCGCTTGGACAGTGCGCTGAACTTGCTGGGCGCATCGCCGTCCACCGCCAGGCCGTAGAGCATGCGGCTGGTGGAGAACACGCCACTGTTGGCCGACGAGGCCGCCGAGGTCAGCACCACGAAGTTGATGATCCCCGCCGCCGCCGGCAGGCCAGCCAGGACGAACAGCTCGACGAATGGGCTCTTGCTCGGCACCACATCACGCCAGGGCGTGACAGCCATGATGGCGATCAGGGCCAGCACATAGAAGACGATGATGCGCAGCGGAATCGAGTTGATCGCCCGTGGCAGGTTGCGCTCCGGGTTCTTGGTTTCCGCCGCGGTGGTGCCGACCAGCTCGATGCCGACGAAGGCGAACACGGCGATCTGGAAGCCGGCGAAAAAGCCCATCACACCGTGGGGGAACATTCCCTCGTCATTCCACAGGTTGGCCAGCGACGCCACGCTACCGGTAGAAGACTGATAGGCCGTGGCCACCATGTAGAAGCCGGTGCAGACCAAAGCGCAGATCGCCACGATCTTGATCATGGCAAACCAGAACTCCAGCTCGCCGAACATCTTCACGGTCATCAGGTTGAGCGACAGCAACAGCCCCACGCAGCCTAGCGCCGGCGCCCATTGCGGGATATCCGGGAACCAGAACTGCGAATAGGCGGAGATGGCAATGACGTCGGCGATACCGGTCACGATCCAGCAGAACCAGTATGTCCAGCCGGTGAAGTACCCGGCCCAAGGCCCGAGCAGGTCGTGGGCGAAATCAATGAAGGACTTGTATTTCAGGTTCGATAGCAGCAGTTCACCCATCGCCCGCATGACGAAGAACAGCATGAAGCCGATGATCATGTAGACGAAGATGATCGACGGCCCGGCCAGGCTGATGGTCTTGCCCGAGCCCATGAACAGGCCCGTGCCGATGGCGCCGCCAATGGCGATCAATTGGATATGACGGTTGGAGAGGTTGCGTTGCAGTTCGTGCGCTTGTTGGTCAGGCGGGCTGACACCCAGCGGCGAGTTGTTCATCGTTTTCACCTTGTAAGTCGAATTATTTTTATAACGTCACAAGTTCAAACGCCTCAGCCAGGTACCCACTGCCTTGCCCGGCTGGACACAACCCCCGGAGCAAGGTCTGTGCCAGGCAAAAAAAGCCCCTGGAACGCCCATTCCAGGCGGATCCGTCGCATTCAACATGTAATGAAGTCGCTCCAGGAAAAGCGCGCTGCGCGCGAAGCAATCGCGCGCAGGCGTCATGAACCGTACGCTCACGCCTGGCGGAACGATTTCGCTACGTTGGAACGCTATCAATCCGCCTGGGCAACCTCAGACAATCGCTTCATCCTTCCACTTCACACCCACCTCCCCCCCTACATCCACACCCTCGCCGCCCAACTGCCGAGCCTCGGCTTCGATGTCCTCGACACTGCGATGGCGATAGTCCCGGTACAGCCAGCGGACGAACCCGTAGGCCATCACCAACAGCAGGAAGAAGAACGGAATGGAGGTGAGGATGACCGAAGTCTTCACCGTCTTCAGGGACAGGTGATTGGCGATCATGGTCAGCGGCACCAGCGCCAGCATTACGCACCAGAACAGGCGCAGGAATGGCGAAGGGTCGCGGCCTTCCGGCAGGTTGCGGGTGGTGGCGGCCGCTACGGTGTAGGCCGAGGCATCGATATGCGAGGCCAGGAAGATCACCATCACGAACAGGTAGAACGCCGTGGCCAGGCCCGACATCGGGAAGCCGTTGAGCAACTGGGTGATAGCCACTTCGCCGCCCTGGTTGGCGACCACGGCCGGCACATCCAGCACGCCCTTGAGCAACTGGTCGATACCATAGCCACTGAGGCTGCCGAAGATCGCCCAGCAACTGACGCTGCCGCCGAGCAACAGGGCCGCGGCCACCTCTTTCAAGGTCCGCCCGCGGGACACGCGCGCCACGAAGATCGACACGGCCGGGGTATAGGAAATCGCCCAGAACCAGTAGAACACCGTCCAGTTGCGGGTGAACTCCCCGTCGCCGGCCGGGTCGGTGAACAGGCTCATGTGCAGGAAGTTGGAGAACATCAGGCCGACGCCGTTGACCGTGTTCTTGACGATGAACCCCGTCGGCCCCACCACCAACACCG
This sequence comes from Pseudomonas sp. NY15354, assembly GCF_048068075.1. NCBI lineage: Bacteria > Pseudomonadati > Pseudomonadota > Gammaproteobacteria > Pseudomonadales > Pseudomonadaceae > Pseudomonas > Pseudomonas sp. NY15354. Next base: position 50,552 of record NZ_JBLUPV010000018.1, on the reverse strand, counting down.
CCAGGGCGCAGAACAGCGCGCCCCAGCAGACCATGCTGGCCAGGCGCTGCATGCCGCCTTCCAGGCCGATGTAGGAGCTCAGGGAGAAGATACTGGTGATCACCAGCACGATGCCCGCCTGCATCGCAAAGGTATTGGGCAGGCCGGTGAGGTTGGACAGGCTGTTGGAGAAGGTCTGGGTGGTCACCACCATGGTCACCGTCAGACCGCCGAACGTGCCGATCAAGAAGATGATGTCGATCAGCCGACCGATCGGCCCGCTGGCCTTGAACCCGGTCACCGCCTCGATGATGCCGGCCAGGCTCAACTTGTCATGCTTGCGCACGTGGTAGTAGTAGGCCATGGCCATGCCCCCGACGGCGTAGCACGCCCAGGTGCCGAAGCCCCAGTGGAAGAAGGCATAGGCAATGCTCATGTCCAGCGCCTCGGGGCTGCGCGCGGCAATGTTCAGCCCCGGCGTGTTGTAGTAGAACGCCCACTCCACCAAGCCCCAATATAGGGTCGCCGAGCTGAGCCCTGCGCAGATGAACATGAACACCCAAGGCAGGGTCTTGAACTGCGGCTTGCCACTGCCCAGGCGAATGTTGCCGTACTTGCTGAAGATGATGAACAGCGACCCTACGACGAACGCCAGGAACACCAGCAGCACCGGCGCCGCCAGCAAGTCCGTGGCGCCCTGGAACAACTGGCTGGCGACCTGCTCGGAGCGCGCAGGGAAAGCGGCCAGGGCAAACACCGTGAGGAAGATCGACACCACGCTGACCACGATCAGCAGGGTGTCCTTGCGGGTGCGAACCTGGCCGTCCGGGAGGGCCGGGTTCGCGTTTGCGGAAATTTTCATGGGTTACCTTTCTATTCGGCTGTATTGATCTTGTTGTGTGCCTTTGGCTGCGCGTGAACAGCGCCCGCAGCCGGTCATAGAAGTACGTGGTTGGTGCGGCCTCAGGTGCCCTCCTCACACCAATCGACGATCAAGCGCCGATACAGGCGTACGGCCTGCTCGATGCGGGCGACTTCGCAGTACTCGTCGGTCTGGTGCGCCATGTGCGGCGTACCTGGGCCGAGAATCACGATGGGCACACCCGGGTGGGCGTGCTGCAACGCGCAGGCGTCGGTGAAGTAGCTCGCGCCCCGGGGCTCGGGGCGCACACCGGTCTCCTGTTCGACAAGGCGATAGACCGTCGCGATCCAGGGATCGGCGAGGTCGGTGAAGACAGCCGGCAGATCCAGCACCGCGTCGACCTGGGCGATATCCGGCTGCAAGGTGTCGAGCAACGCGGCACGGGCATCGGCATGGGAGGTGCCGGGCAAACTGCGAATGTCGACGCACAGCTCTGCCAGGTCCGGGACCACGTTGATGCTGCTGCCCGCGTGCAACGTCCCGGCGCTGATGCTGGTCGCGCCCAGCACGGGGTGGCGTGGCGAGGCAACCTGGTACTGCTCGATCTTGCCCAGGGCGCGGCCCACTTTGTACAGGGCGTTATCGCCTTGCTCGGGCATCGAACCATGAGCGCTCTTGCCCCGTGCCGTCAGCTTGAGCCAGAGCGCGCCCTTGTGACCGATCAAGGGATAGTTCGCGGTCATCTCGCCCACGATGATCGCCCCGGCGTGATGTTGGTCCACGCCATCGCGCACCAGCGCCGCCGCGCCTTGGCAGCCGGTCTCTTCGCTCGCGGTCAGCACCAGCACGACACCTGCGCGTTGAGCGATCAGCGCACGCTCCTGCAATGCCGCACTGATGAACGCCGCGACTCCCGCCTTCATGTCGCTGCTGCCGCGCCCGTACAACCGGCCCTCGCGGATTTCCCCGGCGAACGGGTCGACCGACCAGGGCGCCTTGCCCAGCGGCACGGTATCCAGGTGCCCGGTAAAGCACAGCGGCCGCCCCTGGTCGTTACCCAGGTAGGCCACCAGGCTGGCCCGCCCCGGCGACAGCTCGTGCAGGGTCACGGCAAAGCCTGCGTCGATCAGCAACTGGGCCAGAAACGCCGCACAAGGCTGCTCGTTGCCCGGCGGATTGGTCGTGTCGAAGGCCACGAGCTTGCGGGTCAGCTCGATCGCCTGTTCGCAGGCGTTCATGGCTGCCTCGACGCGTCAGCGTGGCCCAGCTCGACCGCGACCGCATCCACCTGGATCGAGGCGCCACCGGGCAGCCCGTTGACCCTGACCACGGTGAACGGCGGCACAGCCTCACCACACAGCCTGCCCAGGGCCTCGGTGAACAGCGACAGGACGCGGTCGGGTTGGCCGTCGGCCTCATCACCGGCCACCAGCACATGCAGATGCCCCATCGCTTGAGGCGAGCTGCCCACCTTGCGCAACTGATCGGCCACGCGCGACAGCGCCTCATCGGCTGCCTGCTCGCTCCCAACCTGCCCGGCACTCTGACCGGCAACCTGGATGCTCGGGCCACAACGGCGCACTTGCGTGCAGCCATCGCGGCCGTCGTCATGGGCTACGCCCACCTGGGCGGTGGCGTCGATTTCCAGCAGCAGACCTTCATAGAGCAGGTTAACGCCAAAGGCGGTGACGGGCGGCAGCGGTTCACCACAGACAGCGCGCACGCCCTCCAGGATTTGCTCGAGCCTTGCCTGGGCGGCGGCCTGGTCGCCGTCGTGCAGGTAGCAGACCTTGAGCTGGGTCAGGTCGGCAAAGCGTGAGCCGGCATCGAGCAGTACATGGCGGATGTGCTCGAGCACGTTGTGGGTCTGCCCTGCCAAGTCCCCCAGGGCTACTGCCTTGCCGCTCATGTCCGCCGAGACCTGGCCACCGACCCACACCTGACGACCCGCCTTCCAACCCTGGGACAACGGCACCGGAATGCTCCAGTCCCAGCTCTTGGCCGGCATGATCCGCTGGCGTTGCGTGGTCGGCACGGCCAGTGCCTCGGCTTCGAGCTGGATCAGCGCGCCGGAGCAGGCCATGCCACGCACGCGCACGGCCGTGGCTGCCGGGCCTGGATCCGGGAAGTACTGCAGGCGCACGCGGGTCATCTTCTCCCAGTAGACCGTGGCCTGGTCCTCGTCGCCTTCAAAGACGTAGTAGGTGTTCAGGCGCACCAGGTCGGCCATTTCCAGGCCAGCGGCGTGCAGGGCGGCCTTGAGGTTGCGAAACACCGCGTGGGTCTGGGCTTCGATGTCGCCTGCGCCCATCAACCGGCCGCTGGCGTCCACCGGCAGGACGCCACCGACGAACACCTGGTGGCCCAGGCGGCGCTGGCGAAAAGGCTGCACCGACAGGTGCGAGCCAAGGGAAATCGGGGTATTGAGGTCGGACATGGCATTGCTCCCTTTTGCCAGTCTGGCCCCAGTGCCGGGCCGTCAGGCAATCATCAGGTTGGCTGTGTTGTCTCGCCCCTGACTCTAGAGAAGCCAATACTTCGGAAAAATAGCCAGTTCAAGAAGTTGACTTCGGCAATTCCCGAAGCATCGCACCCGGTGGGTTCAACCCCGCGCATTCGAGCAATTGCTGTTGGAAGGCCTCGACGGTGCGCGGTGGGCTGACGCCATGGCGCAGGATGACGTCGACGCACAGATCGGAGGCGAACTGCCCAGGGCACAGCCTGCGTATTTCGCCCTTGTCGACCCAGGGCTGGGCGTAGTGCAGCGGCAGGAAACCGATGTATTGGCCAGAGATGATCATCATGGCCCGCGCCTCGACGTTGTCCACGCTGCCGGCGGCCCGCTCCACCTGGAGTTGATCCAGGTCGAAGCGGCCAAGGAAGGTGCGCGCGGCCAGCCGCGCCTGGCTCAGCAACAACGGCGTGATGCTGGCGTCGTCCTGTTCGAACAGCGGGTCGGTGCGCGAACAGAACAGCCCGTGGGCTTCGGTGTACAACGGCGTGTAGTCCAGCCCTGGCAAGCGGCTGGGGAACGGGCCGACCGCCAGGTGCAGGCGACCGTCCATGACCCGCTGTTCCAGCGCATTGGGGGTGTCGATGTGGATCTGCAGATGGACCTGCGGGGCCATCTGGCCAAACCGGCGAATGGCCAAGGTCAGTGGGCTGCTCGGGTCGGTCAGGGTGGCATCGATCACCCCCACCCGCAGTGCCCCGCTCAACTGCCGGCGCAGGGTGGCGGCTTCCATGGAGAACGTCTCGACCGCCGTCAGCATGCGCTGCGCCGCCTCGTACAGCACCTGGCCCTCATCGGTCAGGCGAAACCCCGAGCGACCGCGCTCGCAGAGCCTCACGCCCAGGCGGGTCTCCAGCAGGCTCATCTGCTCGCTGATCGCCGACACGCTGATGTTCAGCGCCGGCTGCGCGGCGGAGAACCCACCACACTTGACCACTGTCTCGAAGATCCTCAGGGACTTGAGGTCCGCATCCTGCACGCGCATCGCTGTACTCCCGGCTTCACCTGCCCGATTGGCACCGGGCAGGCTAGCCGAATACGACAGCGCCTGCGACTGCGCTGCGCGTGCAGCGGCTCATTCGCCGGGGTCGACCTTCACCACCTGCCAGCTGTCGTCGGGGTCGAAGCGCTTCATCGCCTTGGCCACCTTCTCGCCATCGGGCCCCAGGTCCTTGTCGAACACCTGGCCGTCATGGCTGATCATGAAGCTCATCACCCCCGTCTGGTTGTATTTGGCCGGCCACGCGATCAGGGCAAAGCCTCGACTCATCTGGTTGCCGATCAGGTAGCTGTAGGCGCCGCCGGGCGCCGAAGGGCCCTGCCCATCGAGGATGCGAAAGTGATAGCCGTACCAGTCATCCCCGACCACATCCTGGCCGAACAACGGGCCCAGCGGACTGATCTGCCCGTCGCTTTCATCCGCCCAGTACAGACCGTCGTGCTTGCCGGGGCTGCTGAAGATCTTCTGCGCGTACTCGAGCGCGCCATTGCCGTTGCGGTCCTGTGAGGCGTAGTCCATCTGCGCGTCGTGATACGCCAGCACCGACTGCAAGGCCGCCAGTTCGTTACGACCGATGCGCCGCGCGCGGATCTCGGCGCTGCCGGCCTTGAGGTCGAAGCGCCAGCCGCCGCTGCCTTTGACCAAGGGGATCGGCAAGGTCCAGTGATCGCCGCCCACGGCCAGTATCGCCTTGCGCTCACCGTCGGTCTCGAGGGAGTGCTGCTCGCGGTACTGTTGCAGGAACGCATCCACATCGCTGCGCTGCACGCCCCCGCGTGGGATGTAGGTACGCCAGTCATCGCCGAGCAGTTGCGCCAGCCGCGCTTCATCGGGGTGCTCCACGCCCAACGCCTCGACGAAGGCATCGACGGCCTGCTGCGGGGTGGGGAACGCCTGCTGGGCCAAGGCGACGCATGACCAGACAAGGCCGACGGCCAACAGCCCGGTGAATGTCTTGATGTTCATCGCCGCCCTCCTCCTCTGCGCATGGGCGCACTGGCCGGCCTGGACACCGGACGCCCTGCCGCCCGCGCGGAGCTGGGTCGCTGGGCGAACGACTGGCTCAGCCGTCCACGGTTGGCCTGCACATTGGCCCGCGACGGCGAGCGAACGCCATCGAAGGCATTGTTGCGGGCCCGCCCGGCCGAGGCCGTGGGCCGCTTCTGCGCGGCCTGGCGGAGCTGACCATCGCCTTGACGGCGGTCGGCCACTCGTGGCGCGTTCGCCCCGCCCTGCAGGCGATTGCCGGCCTGGGCTTCGCGGACCCGCTCGCGGGCCTCGCGGTTGGTGGTGGCCGGGCGTTCGATGCCGTGCCGGTCCATCGAAGCCCGGGCCTTTTCCCGGGCCTGGGCGCGCTGGGCATCGTCGCCTCGATAAGCGGCGCGCTGGCGGGCGCCGTCCAGTTGCCGGCCGTACTGCTCGCGGCTCCTGGCATCGCGGTATGGCACGCCATCGCGGTGCACGGCGTTGTGCTGCCACTTGTTCTGGCTGTTGTTGATGCGGTTGTCGATGTTGTTGATGTTGTTGTAGCGATCGACGTCGATATCGATGTCGTGATCGTCCCAGTCGCAATCGCCCCACAGCGAGTTGATGATCGCCACGCCTGTGCCGAAGGCCAGCCCCGCCACCAGGGCCGAGCCTGCGTAATAGGCCGGCGGCGGTGGGTAGTACACCGGCGGCGAGGCGGGATACTGCCAAGTGCCGTAGGTGGTGTTGGGGTTGTAGCTGGGCACGTAGACCACTTGCGGATCGGCCGGCTCGATGATGATGGTGTTGCCGGCCGGCGCGCTCTGGGTGGTAGCGCCCGCGGAGGACGGCGCGGGTGCGGCCTGCACGGTCACGTTCTGGTACTGGTTGCTTTGCAGGTTGCCGGCCGCCTGGGCCTGGCGACGCAGGCGCTGCACGCTGTTCATGACGTCGTCGGGCTGGGCCAGGAAGGCATCTCCCAGGCGCTGCACCCAGACCGGATCCTGGCCCAGGGTCACCAGCACCTGCGGAAAGGCCACCAGCGCCTGCACGCTGGGGTCCCAGGTCTGCCCGGCCACCTGCTTGACCGCCTCGTCGCCCTTGAGCGTGCTGTTGGCCTTCGACCAGGTCACCGCCTCGGCGACCTCGCCCGGGTAGGTGGTCGCCATCAGCACCTGTGCCAGCAGCGCATCGGGGTACAGCGCGATGGGCGCGAGCATCTGGTCCAACTGCTCTTGGGTGAACACGGCCGCCTTGGCGGTGCCCGCGCTCGGCGCAGGTTCGCCGGTCGGCGTAGGCCCGCCAGCCGGGGCCGGGGCAGGCGCCGTCGCCGCCGTCTGCGCAAGGCTTACCGTGCCGCCCAGGCACAACATCACTGTCATGACGCCTAGCAATGGAACGCGCATCGCACCTCCCGCAAAGGTCTACCGCATGAAATGAATGTGCGTTAAGGGTAGCGCTGCACCTGCGATTTACCACGTCGCGCACGCCGACTGTCGATCCACACCAACATGGCACTGGCATACAACGAAACCGCCAGGAACAGCGCCATGCGCACCGCGAACGCGCGGTACACATCCTGGCCCGCCACGCTGTCCTGCACCGACTGCCCCAGCAGGATCAGCATCGTTGTCAGGCAACTGACCCAGAACGCCGGGCCATGCCGGCTGGCCACCACTGCATAGAGCCGTCGGGCTTGCCACAGGGCGAACAACAGCCCCCACAGGAAGAACATCCACAGGTGGACGAACAGGCTGAGCGCACTCCACAGCAAGATCGCCAGTACACCGGCCAGCAAGGTCGAGCCGATCAGTTCTCGGGCAGCTTGGCGGGCATCGGTCTGGTCGGCCTGCTGGCCGAGGCTGACCGCCTTCATGATCAGCGGCATGAAGCGGTCCGGTGCGATCAGCGCCAGCAGAAACGCCGGCATGACGATCAGCGTCGCGCGCAGGGCAATCCAGTCCACCGCCTCGGCGCTTTCGGGCGGCTTGGCCTGCACACTGGCCGCCTCCGCAGGTTCAGGGAACAACACATGGGCCACCGCGCAGCCGACTACGGCCAGCAGCATGCCCTTGGCCAAGGCTTCGACCACCGACAAGGCCAATGTGAAGTCGCTGGTACCTGCCGCGGCGATCATGGTCAGGCCGACCACCAGCAAGTTCGCCAACAACCCGTTGCCGCCGCGCAAGGCATAGCGGAACACCGCGAACAGGCCGACGCCCACCAGCAGGACCCCACTCACCGGCGCATGGCGCAACAGTGGGATCAGCAACAGGCCGCTGCCACAACTGAGCAGCACCATCAGCGCCAGCACCGGCGCCGCACGCAACCCCAGGGCCTGGCTGCGCATGGCCAGCAACAGCACGGCGAACACCGGCGCCAGGATCGGCACCGGCATGCCCAGGCCGAAGCTCGCCGCCAGGCACAGCGCCGTGCCCCAGGCCAGCCGCAACGCCCGCAGGCGACGCAGTTCAATAGGCATAGGACAACCAGCTCATCACCCACATGAACACCCGGCCCAGCAAGTTCAGCGGGTTGCCCTCCCTCGGCAGCGCCATGATCTCGGCCTGGCCGCCAACCCGCAGGTTGCTCACGCTCAGCCGATCATCGCGCTCCAGTTCGACGATCACCGGGAACCGTTGCGCCGAACGCAGCCACTCGCGGCTGTTCTGTATCTGGGGCAGCGAGCCTGGCGGCGGGCTCTGGCCGACGCTCACGCCATAGCCGATGCTGCGCACCCGCCCGCGCAACAACTCGCCGGGCAAGGCATCGAGCACCACCAGCACCGGCGTGCCTGGGCGCAGGTGGCCCAGGTTGTTCTCGGTCATGTCGGCGCTGATCCACAGGTCGTGGATGGGGATCAGGGTCATCACCGGGCTGCCGGCGCCGACATAGTGGCCGACATCGGTGCGCAGGTCGGTGATCAAGCCGTTGGCGTCGGCGCGCACTTCGGTGCGGGCCAGGTCCAAGCGGGCCTTCTCGACGTTGGCCACCGCGCTGCGCACCTGGGCGTTGTCCGCCTCCTGCCCGCCCTGCTGTTCGCGCGCACGCTCGACTTCGGCGCGGGCCGCGGCCACTTGGCTGCTGGCCTGTTGCCGGGTGGCCTGGGCCCCTTCCAGGCGTCGCACGGACACCGTGCCGGGGTCCTCCTGATACAGGCGCGTCAGGCGCTCGGCGTCCTGGCGCGCCTTGCGCTCGTTGGCCTGGGCGGCGGCCAGCGAAGCCTGGGCGGCGTCGATGCCGGCGGTATGGGCGCCGATCTGACGGCGCACCGTGTCGAGTTCGGCCTCGGCCCGGGCCAGGGCGATGCGGTATTGCGCCTGGTCCAGCTCGAACAGCACCTCGCCCTGGCGCACCTCCTGGTTGTTGCCCACCGCCACTCGCTTCACCTGCCCGGCCACCTCGGCGCTGACCGGCACCACGTAGGCCTGCAGCCGCGCCTGCTGGGTGTATGGCGTGAAGCGGTCGGCGAGCAGGTACCAGAGCAGGCTCACGGCGATCAAGAGCAGTACCCAGCGCATGCCCCGGTCGGGCTTGGCGGATGCGGGCGAAGGGGCTGGGACATCGCTCATTTCGGCTCACCTGTGTCGTGGCTGGCTGGGACGGGGTTGTCGAGCAAATCCCCCCAGTCGGTGCGTTGTTGCATGTATTGGCGGGTGTCAGCATCGATGGGCGCGCGATGCGGATCCCAGCCGCCGCCGAGGGCTTTGTACAGGGCCACCAGGCTGCCGACCGCATTGCCGCGGCTGACCAGGTAGCTGTCCTGCTGTTGCAGCAACAGTTGCTGGGCATCGAGCACCCGCTGGAAATCGGCAAAGCCCTCGCGGTACTGCGAGGTGGCCAGGTCCAGCGAGCGTTGCGCGGCCTGGGAGGCTTGCTGGCGAACCTCGGCACTTTGCAGCGAACGCACCAGCCCGCTGGCCGCGTCATCGGCCTCGCGGGCGGCCTCGCGTACATCGCGCTGGTACAGCTCGATCAACTGCTGAAGCCGCGCATCCTCCACGCGCACGGCATTCTTGCGCCGGCCGTAGTCGAACGGGTTCCAGATCAAGCTGGGGCCGGCGGCGAGCTGGAAGCTGTCGGGCAGGTGGCTGGCCGAGACGAACGTCCAGCCGATGCTGCCCAACAGGCTCAACGACGGATACAGGTCGGCCTCGGCCACGCCCACCAGGGCCGACTGAGCCGCCACGGCCTGCTCGGCCGCGCGGATGTCCGGGCGGCGCTGCAACAGGCTCGCCGGCACATCCTGCAGGATCGCCCGGTCGGGCACCGGCAACTGCCCGCGACCGCTCGCCAGTTCAGGCAATGGCCCCGGTGGCCGGCCCAGCAGTGCGCACAACACATTGCGCAGGGCGTTGAGCTGATTCTCGAGCTCCGGGATGCTGGCCTGGGTGGCCAGGTACTGGGTGCGGGCCTGTTGCCAGTCAAGTTCGTCGTTCTCGCCATGACGGAACAGCCGTTCGGTGATCTGCAGGCTGCGCGCCTGGCGCTGGGCGTTCTCGTGGGCGATGTCCAGGCGGGCCTCGACGGTGCGCAGGCTGAAATAGCTGTCGGCCACCTGCGCACGCAACAGCACCATGGCATCGGCGTAGTTGGCCTCGGAGGCGAAGTACAGCGCATCGGCCGATTCGATGGCGCGGCTGAAGCGTCCCCAGAAGTCGACCTCCCAGGCAATGTCGAAGCCCAGGCTGGATTGCCAGAACACTGAGTCCCGGGCGCTGGGAGCGCCGGACTGGTCCTGCTTGAGGTAGAGGCTTTCACCGCGCAACTGCTGCACCTGGGGGTAGCGCCCGGTCTGGGCGATGGCCAGTTGCGCGCGCGCCTCGGCGATGCGCAGGCCTGCCACGCGCAGGTCGGTGTTGTGCGCATCGGCTTCGGCGATCAGTGCATCGAGCGTCGGGTCGGCGAACACCGCCCACCACTGGCGCAGGTCTGGCGTCGCCGCCGGGCGGGCAGCCTGCTCCAGCGAAGGGGTGTTCCAGGTGTCCAGCCAGGGCGTGGGCACGGGGTTGAAGTCCGGGCCGACCTGGGTGCATCCCCCCAAGACGGCCAGGCTCAGTGCACAACAAAAGACACGTTTGACCATGGCGCACCCTGGTTCAGTACGTCTTGTCGGCACGCGTTTCGGGCACTTGCTGCGCGACCCACTGCCAGAACAGGTTGTAGGTCACCGCCAGGATCACCGGGCCGATGAACAGGCCGATGATGCCCTTGACCACCATGCCGCCCAAGGCGCCGATCAGCACCACCGGCATCGGCACATCCACGCCGCGCCCCAGCAGCAAGGGCTTGAGCACGTTGTCGGCAAGGCCGGCGACGAAGGTGTAGATGGCGAACACAATGGTGCCGACCGTGAAGCCTTCGGTGCTGAAAATGTAGGCGATCACCGGCAGCGTGATCAGCGTCGCAGGTGCCTGGGCAATGCCCAGCATCAGGATGGCGATAGCCAGGATGCCCGCCCCCGGTACGCCCTTGATCACGAAGCCGACGCCGATCAGCAGCATCTGGATGAAGGCGATGCCGATCACGCCCTGGGCCACCGCGCGGATGGTGGCGGTGCACAGCCTGGCGATGGGCTTGCCTTGGGCTTCGCCGGAAACCCGCATGGCGATACGCTGCGCCGCCCACTCACCGCGCTCGCCGAAGGCCATGATCACTCCCGAGATGATGATCGCCGCGATGAACAGCAAGAAAGCGCCACCGGCACTGGCGATGGCCCCGAGCATGATCCGGCCAGCATCCTTGAGATACGGCATCAGGTTGTTCAACACCCCGCTCAGGCTTTCGGACGCCGACAGCCAAAGGGCATACACCCGCGGCCCCACCAGCGGCCAGGTGGCGACCGACTCCGGCGGCGCCGGCACGCTCCAGGCGCCGCTCTTGAGCAGCGCCACCAGGCTCTCGACCGACTGGCCTAGAGACACCACCACCAGGTAGATCGGCACCAGGAGCACCAGCAGGACCAACAGCACCACCAGTGTCGCGGCATGGCCGTCCTTCAGGCCGCTGGCGCGCTTGACCCGTTGCTGCAACGGGTACAGCGTGACCGCGAGGATCACGGCCCAGAGCATCAGTTCGAGAAAGGGCTGGAAGACCTGAAAGGCAAAAATCACCAGCCCCGCCACCAGCCCTGCCTTGATGAGCACATCGAGCAAGCCCCGTGACAGGGCGCTGTCCAGCTTGAAACTCGGCTGCATGAATCACCTCCGGGCCGCCTTGGGCGGGTCGAACAGTCGGTGCGCCGGTTGGCGCGATTCAAGTCGTCAAACCTGCGGTCGGTGGTCGCCAGCCGAGCCGTCTTCATCCTCGAGCCCTTCGCCGGGCGACTCCTGCCGGTACAACGCCAACAGCCAATCCGCCTCCTGGCGTTGGTAACGCCGGACCCAGGCGGCGGCCTGGGCTTCGTCCTGGCCCAGGGCGATGAACGCGCGGCGGGCCATTTCCAGGCTGGAATGGAAGGTTTCGCGGACCGGACTGGCCCCAAGCTCGAGCAGACGCAGCACATCCTGATGGTCGCGCACCGAGGCGATGACCGGGGTGTGCGGGTACTGCTGGGCCAGCAGGTCCACGGTCTTGAGATTGACCTGCGGATCGTCGGTGGCAACGATCACCAGTTCAGCCTCACCGACCTTGGCGGCGCGCAGAATCTGCGAGCGCGACGGGTCGCCATAGAACACTGGCGGGCCCTGTTTGTCGGCATAGCGCCCGAAGGTTTCGATAGAGGTATCCAGTGCCACCAGGCGCACACCTTCTGCGTGCAGCATCCTGGCGATGGCGCGGCCCATGCGACCCATGCCTGCCACCACGACCTGCGGCGCCTGATCCACCTCCACCGGCGGCAGCGATGCGGGGGCGTCTGCCACAGGTCGCGCGTCACGCAGTTGACGCGCCAGCACCATCATCACCAGCGGCACCACCGCCATCGACAAGGTGATGGCCAACACCAAGAGGTCGTGCACCTGTTGCGCCAGCAACTGGTGATCCAGCGCCAGTTTGAACACCACGAAGGCGAATTCGCCCCCCGACGCCAGCACCACCGCCAGGCACAGCGCCTGGGCGCGGCTCAGCCCGCCGGTCCAGCGCCCCAGCCCAAACAGCACCGGCAACTTGATGCCCACCAGCAACAGGGTCAGTGCCAGCACTTGCAGAGGCATGCCCAGCAACAGCCGCAGGTCGGCGGTCATGCCCACACCGACGAAGAACAACCCCAGCAGCAAGCCCTTGAGCGGCTCGATCTGGGATTCGAGTTCATGGCGAAACGGCGATTCGGCCATCAGCACACCGGCCAGAAAGGCCCCCAGCGCCATGGACACGCCCACATGCTCCATCACCCAGGCCGTCCCCAGCACCACCAGCAGCGCGGTGGCGGTGGAAAGCTCATGCAGCCCCGACTTGGCCACCCAGAGAAACACCGGCCGCAGCAGGTAACGCCCGCCGATGATCACGATGCCGATACCGATCGCCACCGCCAGCAACGGCCGCGTGCCTTCGGCCGTGGTCGTGGCGCCACCGGCCAGCAACGGCACCACGGCGATCAGTGGAATGGCGGCGATGTCCTGGAACAACAGAATGCCCACCGCCAGGCGCCCGTGGGGCTTGTTCAGGTCCTTGCGCTCGGCCAATACCTGCAGGCCAAACGCGGTGGACGACAGCGCCAGCCCCACGCCGAGCACCACCGCCGCGGCGGGTGACTGGCCGAACAGCACAAAGGCGATCACGCCCAGTACCACCGCTGTGAGGCCCACCTGCAACGAGCCGACGCCGAACAGCGACTTGCGCATCGTCCACAATTTACGCGGCGACAGTTCGAGGCCGATGATGAACAACAGCATCACGACCCCCATCTCCGAGAGCCGCGCGACGTTGTGAGGATTGTCGATCAGCCCCAGCACCGAGGGGCCGATCATGATGCCGGCGAGCAAATAACCCGGCACCGCGCCCAGCTTCAGGCGCTGGACCAGAGGAACCAGAAGCACCACAGCCAACAGAAAGACTACCGTCGCCTGCAACAGGCTGCCGTCATGAGGCATTTCCCTCCCCCTTGCTCGAATGCCAGGCAACAGCCCGCGCGAAGTCGATTGCCTGAGTCCCGCCGGCCATGATGGAACTGAGTATGGGTGATTAATGGCCGTTTGCTTGCTGCTGGTTTTTATTTTCCGCGCAGGGTTTTACAGACGTGCATCGACCACGGCCACCACCTGGTCGGGGCAGCCGAAACGCACCCACTCACCGCATACCGCCATCGACCTCAAGGGCTGACCTGGTAGCCCCGTCCTTGCAGGCAACTGCTGTAGGCGTTGGCGTGGGCGGAGTCCTGGGCTTCATTCTGGTTGCGGCGGTCCTGGCGACGGTCCTGACGCTGGCGCATTCCGCCCACGGCCGCGCCCGCTGCCGCCACCTCGCCGGCACGGTTCTGCCGGTATTGCTCCTTGGCATTGTCGCCGGCCCGGTCATAGAGTTCTTCGTGCTGCCGGCCACGCACTTCGGCACCCACCGCGCCTGCTGCCGCCCCGGCAGCCGCGCCACGCACCCGGCCGCCGACATGGGCCTTGGACGAGGTGCCGGCGCTGCTGGCCGCGTTACTGGCCACACCGTTGCAATAGTCCATGTCCGTTTGCATCTGTTGGCTGCTCTGGCCATTGAGCGGCACGACACTCTGGGCACTGACGGGCCCCGCGAGCAGCAACACGCCCAGACAGCACCCTGTGAACGTACGCATGGCACACCTCCTCCGAAGAACGTCCCAATCTCCCAGAATAGTGCCCGCGCGAGGTCACTTGGTCCCTTGGACACAATCATTCGAGCGGCACGCCTAGAACTTTTCGCTATTTATTGGTCTATGTGAGTGAGCACAGCTCGATAAACGCGGCCTCATGTTTTTCCAACGCCATGACCGCGATCCCATTGTCTTTCAGAGGTTGTCTTTGCTCATGAAAATCAACGTCCCACGAATGGTGCTCCTTGGCCTGTTCGCGTTCGCGTCGATGGGCTCGGCATCTGCTTCACCGATGAAGGCGCAAAGCCCAGTGCCTGGCGCCGCGATCACCGCCCCTCGGGCGGCCGAAAACCCTTGGCCGAGCCTGGCCAGCCTGGCTGGCGAGCAACAAGCGCCGATGCTTGCCCATGATGACGACCGCTACTGGCGAGACGGCCGCTGGCACGACCGCCGGGACGACTGGCGCCGCGCCCAATGGCGCCGGGAGCAGGCCCGCCGGGAAGCGGAGCGTCGTCATGAATGGGAACGCCGTCACTATCGCGCCCGCTACGAACATGATCGTCGTTACTACGATCATGATCGGCGCTACTACGGGCATGATCAGCGCTATTACCGCCGTTAAGCGCTGCGGCACGCCCGGGTATCAGGGCGTGTCCTGGCTCCAGCGCCCGGCGTAGTCCCGGGCAAACTGCGCGGCGATGCGTCCGGAGCGCGAGCCGCGCTGGGTGGCCCAGCGAACCGCATGCACATGGGCCTGCTCGATGGCATGTGCAGGCACCCCGTAGACATCCAGCCACTGGTTCACCGCATTCAGGTATTCGTCCGGCGAGAAGCCGTAGAACGAAATCCACAGCCCGAAGCGCTCGGACAGCGACACTTTCTCCTCTATCTCTTCCCCTGGGTGCAGCGCCCCATTCTCGCCGCGGGTCATCGACAGGTTGTCCGAGGCGCGTTCGGCAATCAGGTGCCGGCGGTTGGACGTGGCGTAGATCAGCACGTTCGATGAATGCTCGGCCACCGAACCGTCCAGGGCGGTCTTCAGGCGCTTGTAACCGATATCCCCTTCCTCGAACGACAAGTCATCGCAGAACAGGATGAAATACCCCGGCTGGTGGCTGACGATGTCGATGACTTCGGGCAGGTCCCCGATGTTTTCCTTGTCGATCTCCACCAGCTTGAGCCCGCGGGAATGGAACTCGTTGAGGCACGCCTTGACCAGCGAGGACTTGCCTGTCCCCCTGGAGCCCGTCAGCAACACATTGTTGGCAGGCTTGCCGTCGAGAAACTGCTGGGTGTTCTGGCGGATCAGCGCCTTTTGCCGGTCGATGTTCTGCAACTGATCGAAGCCGATGAGGGTGGGCCGCCTGACCGGCACCAAGGTGGCGCGATGGCCACCCTGGCCGGCCCGGTACTGCCATTGGTAGGCGATGGCATCGGGGTCGAGGACTGGTACGGGTGGGGGCGCGAATGCGCGTTCCAGCGAGTCGGCAATGCGCTTCAACTGCGCAACGACCTCCTGGGAGAAATCAGCCGGGTCAGGCGAAGGACTGTTCATACGGATAGCACATCAGGTCGAGGGGACGAGCCACCATGATGCTAAGCTGGCGCGCTCCCGTCTAACGACTGATGGACACAAATCGTCGAATAATGGACAACAAGACCCCCATCGCGACCCAGCATTTCCTGCCGCCTGACCGGGAGGTGGCGACATTGGCCCTGGACCTGGCGGACGGCACCTGCATCGAAACCCATCGGCACCCCCATGGGCAGTTGCTGTACACCACCCGAGGCACCTTGATGGTCAACACCCATCAGGGGTGCTGGGTGGTGCCGTCCAATTACGGGCTGTGGATTCCCGCCGAGGTCGCTCACTGGACGCGCACCCTCGGCGCCACGTGTATCCGCACGCTCTATTTCGCGCCGCAGCGCACCCCTGGCATGCCAGGTGAGTGCGCGGTATATGCCATCTCCAACCTGGTGCGGGAGTTGATCATCGAGACCTCTGGGATGGACCTGGAGATTGCCCAGGGCAACCGGCACGCCCGCCTGGTCGGGCTGCTGCTCGATGAGCTGGCGCTGGCCAGGGTCTCGGCGATCTACCTGCCGCGCCCCAAGGGGCAACGTCTTCAAGCGCTGTGCCAGCACCTGGTGCAGAACAGGACGCTGGATTGGGGGCTGGCCGAATGCGCCGATTTTCTGGGTTTGAACATCAAGACGGTGCAGCGCTGGTTCCATGAGGATGTGGGGATGAGCTTCGGCACGTGGCGCAAACAGGCGCGCTTGCTGATCGCGCTGGACAGGCTTGCCCAGGGCCACAACATTCTGGAAGTCTCGCTGGACGCAGGGTACTCCACGCCCAGCGCGTTCACGGCGATGTTCAAAAGGGAATTCGGGCTACCCCCGCGCACCTTCCAGCAGCCACGCCGCTGAGCCTTTAGTGCAGCGTGGCAGCCCATCCGCGAACACCATACCCGTAGGGCTGCGCAGCAGCCCCCTGCCAGCACGCCGGCTCCAGCATCCTGGGGCCGCTGCGCGACCCTTCGCGGCACAAGGCCGCTCCTACAGATACGGCGCAGTCCGTGTAGGCGCTGGCGAAGCCTGCGATGGGCTGCGCAACAGTCCCAGGAGAGATCAATCCAGTACGTTGGTCAGCACTTCATAGATCAGGCCCGTGGCAATCGTGACCAGCAGCAAGTCCGTGCCGGCCTGGCGCCACTCATAACCATCGTAGTGAGGCAGCCGACCAATCAGGCGTCCATCGAGCTTCTTGGCGATGCCCGGTGGCAGCGGTTTGCCGCGAGCGAGGTTTTTCCGCACGCCCGGGGGCAGCGCAGCCCCTGGACTCCAGTAGCCCCGGTTGTCATCGAGAATGACCCGGACACCCCCAAGGTCGATTTGCGGACCACCGTGCCAGTCGTTGCCACCGCCCGGGTTCTGATGGCCTTGATTGCCATGTTGCATGTTCTTGCCATGGCCATTGCCCTTGCCGTTACCTGGGTCAGCCAGCGCTGGGCCCGCGCCCAGCAAGGCCAGTCCCAGCGTGACAGCGAGCAGTGTGTTGAGTCTGGACATTGCATCTGTCTCCTTACATGGGATGCCGCTACTGAGCGTAGCGCCCACCGCCGGGATCTGACAGTAAAAAAAAGGCACCGACGTCCCGGCATTTCGTCGGCAGACCTTGAACCCCGTGGCCTCGGCGATGTCATACCGGCATCCCAACCCCGCCTCTGGAGGCGACTCGATCATGAAGAAAACCTTGGTAGTTGCAGCAGTGTGCGCGTTCGCGCTTGGTGCTACAGCATTACTGCCCGCCGACCTCTCCCCGATTGGTTCGGTTTATGCCAAGGGTGGCGGTGGCGGTGGCGGTCATGGTGGCGGTGGCGGCAACGGCGGCGGCCATGGCGGCGGCAAGGGCGGGCTGGGTGGCAACCATGGCAGCAACAGCAATGGCGCCAACGATGGTGGTGTGCATGCCGGCAAAGCGACCCGTGACCACGGCGTGAGCGGCAAACACTACGGCCAGGACCGAAATGACAGCGAAGGGCACGGCTCGGTGACCTCCGGTGTCGCGCAATCGCGTGACACCCGCGGTCTGGCCAAGTCCCGGGCGATCTCCGACACGACACCGGGCACCCATAACACCAAGGGCTTGGACAACGCAGTCCACTCCTCCACCAAGAACGATCGCTGATCGGACTCGCTCGTCAACGAGCGCCTGGCTCACCGAGTACCTGGACATCGCTCGATGCCCAGGTACCTGGCGCCACCCTTCCCCCTCACTCATCGCAGATCGCGATGAACCTGCCGAAACACACCGTCAGTCGGGCGTAGGCCCATCCGCTATGATGCGGACCGGGCGTTGAACAGCACTTACTGCCGGGAGGTCAGGCCATGAAGCATCACAAGACGGGTATCGATTTCAATCAGCCAGCGCAGCATCGTCCCCGCCTGGGCTTGATCGCGCTGGCGTCGGATGTGCTGGTCGAGCGTGATTTCTGGCGCATGGGGCTGGCGGCCGGGATCGATATCGTGACCACGCGGATCGCGCAATCCATGCCGCTGACCCCCGCCACGCTCGCCCGGCTCGAAGACGGCATCCCGGACGCCGTGCGTTTGCTGCTGCCTGATGCGCCGCTCGATGCCATCGTCTTCGCCTGTACCTCCGGCTCCGCGATCATCGGCCCGCAGAAAGTGGCCGAGCAGATTGCAGCCCTGCGCCCCGGCGTCGCGATCACCAATCCGGCGACCGCCGCCGTGGAAGCGCTGAAACACCTGGGATGTCGCAGGATCGTATTCATCGCCCCCTATACCGAGGATGTCGCCGAAATCACCAGCGGGGTGTTCGCCGAGGCCGGCATCGGCTTTTCCGATCGCCTGTGCTTTGGCCTCACCAGCGACGTGCAGATCGCCACACCGGGGCTGGCGCATTATCGACGCGCCATTGCCCAGGCCGATATCGCCACTGCCGATGCGATTTTCCTGTCGTGCACCACAGCTGCCACGCTGGACTTGATCGCACCGCTGGAGGCCGAGACGGGATTGCCGGTGATCACGTCGAACCAGGCAGCCTTCTGGCACGCGCTGCGTTGCATGGGCCATACGCCGTCAATGGCCGGCTTCGGCACGCTTTTCAGCCAGCCGCGCCATCGGCCTGCAGCGCATCGCGCAGGGTCGTGAGCAACTGCTGCACGATGACCGGCGGCTCACGGTGGGCGGTCTTGAACTGCCCATGCACGATGGGCAGCCGCGGCAGCCGCGGATGATGCAGCTTCACAAGATCATCGGGGCAGTCTTCCTCGGGGATGGCGGCGATGGCCAGGCCACTGCGCACCGCTGTACGAATGCCCTCGAGCGTGTTGCAGTCATACACCGAACGCCACGGCACACCCGCCTGGTCCAGCGCGGTAAAGGCTTCGCGAAAGTACAGGCAATGCCCCGAAATATGCGCCAGCGGCAGGACCTCGGTCTGGTCCAGGTCAAAGCCCGGCAGACCGATCCAGACCAGCTGGGAGGGGCATAGATCTGCTACCTGTCCGTCCTGCAACGGTTCGCGCATCAGCGCGGCATCCAGAAAACCGTCAGCCAGCGCACGGCTGTGCTCGTAGGACAGCCCCGAGGTGACCTTGATGGTCACCTTCGGGCGCATGGCCATGAAGGTTTGCAGCACCGGCGCCAGGCGCGAGAACAGGTGGTATTCATCCGGCAGCCCCAGCTTGATCGTGCCGCCCATGCGCGCGGGGCAGAACTCCTCTTCGATGCGGTCGATGACCTGCAGCAGGGTCGCGACATGGGTCAGCAGGACGTCACCGGCCGTGGTCAGCTGGCAACTGCGGGTGGTACGCCGAAAGAGCTGGGTCTGCAGGTAATCTTCGAGCTTGGCGATATGCCCGCTGACCGTGGACTGGCTGGCATTGAGCAGGCGAGCGGCCTCACTGAAGCTTCCGACCGAAGCCACTTTGTAGAAACTGCGCAGCAGAACGGTATCCATCGGGTATGTCCTTCACAGCACTGAGCCACGAAACCTGAAGCGCGCTAGCGCTCCAATTGATTGTAAAACGCGATCAATCTATCAGAGAAATCCGTTACCAGCCAATAAGTGCTGCTGGGTATAGTGCCAACACATACCCATAAGAACTCCACCAAAGGAGAAGCAGCATGAGTGACAAGCCAGGTGATCGTCCGGCATCCGCCACCGACGGCGAGATCGGCATTCTTGCCCGACGCCGCATCGAGGCCGGTGTCATCGCACCGATCTATCAAGAACTCTGCGCCCGCCTGGGCGAGGAGATGGCCCAATCGATCATCGATGCCGCCATTCGCAAAGCCGCCGTCGAGGCCGGCCAGGCCTTCGCCGCCAAGACCCCGGGCGGCACCAGCCTGCGAACCTTCCAGGATCTGCAGTCGTTGTGGACTCAGGACGACGCACTGATCATCGCCGTCGACACGGCCACCGACGACCAGTTCCACTACACCGTCCATCGCTGCCGTTATGCCGAGATGTACCGGGAAATGGGCCTGGGCCACATCGGGCACCTGCTGTCGTGCAACCGCGACTACATGTTCCCGCAAGGCTATGACTCGAACATCGAGCTCGAACGCACCCAGACCCTGATGGAAGGCGCGCCCTGCTGCGACTTCAAGTACCGCTACGTGAAAAAACAGGACGGCCAGCAATGAGCGTGATGACCCACACGGCGCGCAAAGCGCACATCCAGCAAGACCGCCTCTGGACGGACTTGATGTCGACGGCCAAGTTCGGCGCCTTCGGCGAAACCGGGATGCGGCGCTTGGCACTGAGCGAGGAAGACCGTCAGGTTCGCGATTGGTTCGTGGCCGAGTGCCGGGCCCTGGGCTGCACGATCGACATCGACCGAATCGGCAACATCTTTGCGACCTACCCCGGCCGCGATCCGCACCTGGCGCCCATCGCCATGGGCAGCCACCTGGACACACAGCCTGCCGGTGGCCGCTTCGACGGCATTCTCGGGGTGCTGGCCGGCGTCGAGCTGCTGCGCGCCCTGCAGGATGCCGCGATGCGCCCTGCCCACTCGATCACCGTCATCGTCTGGACCAACGAGGAAGGCTCGCGCTTTGCCCCAGCCATGATGGGCTCGGGTGTGTATTGCGGCGCCCACGCGCTGGAAACCATCGCCGCGACCTGCGACAAGTCCGGTGTTTCGGTGGCCCAGGCCCTGGATGCCATCGGCTATGCCGGCGACCGCGAGCCTGGCTTCATGCCATTTGCCGCCTACCTGGAGCTGCATATCGAGCAAGGGCCGGTACTGGAAGCGCAGAACCTGGAGATCGGTGTCGTCGAAGCGGTGCAGGGTGTCTGCTGGCTGGACATCAAGGTGCCCGGCGTCGAAGCCCATGCCGGTGGCCGCCCCATGACGATGCGCGAGGACGCCCTGGTCGCGGCCTCGAAGATCGTGCTGGCGGTCGAGGCCGTGGCGGCCCGTCATGCCCCGGGCGTGGGCACTGTCGGCTACATCAGTGCCGGGCCCAATTCGCGCAATGTCATCCCCGGCTCGGTGTCTCTGGAAGTGGACCTGCGCCACCCCACCGATGCAGGGCTCACGGCACTGGAGACCGAACTGACCGCCGAGGTCCGGCGGATCGCCCCCCAGGCGCAGGTTCGCAGGGTCTGGCTCAAGCCACCGGTCAGGTTCGACTCGCGCATCGTCGATCTCGTGGCCGCCTGCACCGAGGCCCTGGGCTATTCGGCGCGGCGCATGGTGTCCGGCGCCGGTCACGACGCTGCTCACGTGGCCGGGCTGGCACCGACCGCGATGATCTTCATTCCGTCGTACCTGGGCCTCTCGCACAACGTGCGCGAGTACTCCTCACCCGAGCAATGCGCCAAAGGCGCCACGGTACTGCTCGATGCAGTGCTGGACCTGGACGAGCGCCTGTCGGGCAACACCTCCAGCAACTGACGCACTGTCCCACGGCAAGTCAATGCACCCCGGACGGCCCCTCGCAGCTGTCCGCGCAGGGTCGTGGGCGCAATTCATAACGATTGGCGTAACTTGGAACTATTGATATGGGCACTGATACCACGCAATCCGTAGATATCGATTGGTCACGCAATGCGGTCAGGTTGCTCGAGGGCGATGGCCATCGTTCGGCCGACACTCACCTGATCAAGCCGACCTTCCCGGGCCTGGGCAAGCTCTCGGTCTACCTCAAGGACGAGAGCACCCACCCCACCGGCAGCCTGAAGCACCGCTTGGCCCGCTCGCTGTTTCTCTATGGCATCTGCAACGGGCGAATCAACAAGGGCACCACACTGGTCGAGGCCTCCTCTGGCTCCACGGCCGTGTCGGAAGCCTACTTCGCCAACCTGCTGGGCTTGCCGTTCATTGCCGTGATGCCCAGGAGCACCAGCGAAGCCAAGATCGGCGCCATCCGCCGTTTCGGCGGCGTCTGCGAGTTCGTCGATCACCCCGGTGAGGTCTATCGGGTGGCCGCCGAGATCGCCGCGCAAAAAGGCGGCTACTACCTGGACCAGTTCACCTACGCCGAGCGCGCGACCGACTGGCGCGGCAACAACAACATCGCGCAGAGCATTTTCAGCCAGATGGAGTGCGAGGAGCAGTCATGCCCTGCGTGGGTGGTGATGAGCGCCGGCACTGGCGGCACCTCGGCCACCATCGGCCGCTACATCCGCTATCGCGGTTTCGACACTCGCCTGTGCGTCGTGGATGTGGAGCACTCCGCGTTCTGCGAAGCCTGGCAGACCGGGGACATGTCCACGACTTGCCCCCACCCTTCGCGAATCGAAGGCATCGGCCGCCCTCGGGTGGAGCCGTCGTTCATTCCCGGGGTGATCGACCGTATGTTCAAGGTGCCGGACGCAGCCTCGATCGCCGCGGCCCACGTGCTGTCGGAGCGGTTGTTCCGTCGCGTCGGCGGCTCGACCGGCACGAACTTCTTCGGGCTGCTGTGCATTGCCAGCGAAATGAAACGCCGCGGCGAAGAAGGCTCGCTGGTGACCTTGATCTGCGACAGCGGCGATCGCTATGCGGACACCTACTTCAACGCCCAGTGGCTGGCGCGCAACAACCTGGACATCGCGCCGTGGTACGCGCGCATCGAAGCCTTCCTGGACGGTGCGACGGATCAGCTGAGCGTCGACTGACCGAGCCACCTGCCCCCTTCCTTCCAACGACAACGGAGATCGACATGATCACCCAGGTTTCCAGCACCCACGCCCCGCTTGCCATCGGCCCCTATTCCCAGGCCATCCGCATCGGCAACTTGTTGTTCGTTTCAGGCCAGTTGCCCATTGTGCCGGCCACCGGCGAGTTCTGCTCCGATGACGTCGTCGCGCAAACGCGCCAGTGCCTCGAGAACATTGCCGCGATCGCACGCGAGGCCGGCACCTCCTTGAAGAACACGGTCAAGACGACGCTGCTGGTCACCGACCTGAGTGCGTTCGCCCTGGTCAACGGCGCCTATGCCGAGTTCTTTTCGGCGCCTTGTCCGGCGCGCGCCTGCTATGAGGTCAAGGCCCTGCCCAAAGGCGCCCAGGTCGAGATCGAGGCGGTGATCGCCATCCCATAGTTCCAGTACCGGGGCCTGAGGCCCCTTCCCCGCGCGGGTGCCCCGGTATCGCACCACCGCAACCCTGATAGACCCAGCACGCGTCATGCAGGCGCCCGCCCACTGCGGGGGGACCGCCTGCGCACATCAATAATTACAACGAGAGATTGTGGAGGCTTTTATGGGTATGCCAATCGCTTCGAGTCCATGCGAAGCAAGCAACACGTCCGGTCAACGTTCGCTGGATGAGGCGCGCCTGATGCCCATCCATATCATTGCAGCGCTCGCCTGCCTGGGCGGCGCGGCGTTGGATGGCTACATCCTGGGCATCGTCGGCCCTGCGCTGGCACTGGCCAAGAACGAACTGCTGCTGACCGCCATGAGCCAGGGCCTGATTGCCTGCAGTGCGTTGATCGGTGTGTTCATCGGCGGGCTGGTGTTCGGCAACTTCGCCGACCGCTACGGGCGCCGGCCGGTGTTTTCCTGGAACCTGGCGGCGTTCATCGTCCTGTCGGTGTGCCAGTTCTTCGTGCAGGACATCTGGCAACTGGTGGTCCTGCGCTTGCTCCTGGGGCTGGCGATCGGTGTCGAGTACGCGGTCGGCTCCACGGTCCTGGCCGAGTTCTCCCGGCGCAAGAACCGGGGGGCCCTGCTGGGCTGCTTCACCATTGCCTGGCAGATCGGCTTTACCGCCGCGTTCATCATCGGCGCCTTCTACGACGGTGATAACTGGCGGATGCTGCTGGGCTCGAGCGTGATTCCAGCGGTCATCATCTACCTGCTTCGCCTGCTGCTGCCGGAAACACCGATGTGGCTCAAGGCACAAGGGCGGGACGCCGAGGCCCGGGCCATCGTCGATCGGCACTTCGGCGCCGAGTATGCGATTCCCGATGTCGATGTCAGCCCCAAGAGTGCCTCGCTGGGCGAGCTGTTCAAGCGGGACACCTGGAAACACACGCTGTTCTCCGGCCTGTTCTGGTTCTGTCAGGTGGGCCCCTTCTTCGCCATCTTCACCTTCATGGTGCCGGTACTGGAAACGCTGGGGCTACAAGGTGATCACCGGGTCGACCTGTCGCTGAACGCCATCCAGATCGCGGGGGTGATCTTTGGCGTGTTCCTGGTGCACTGGATGAGCCGTCGTGGGTTCGTGATCTGGACCTTTGTCGCGGTGCTGGCGATCTTCCTGGCCCTGGGTGCGTTTGCTCATGCGCCGACCTGGGTCGTCGTGGGCCTGTTTGCGACCTACATGTTCATTGGCCCGGCGATCAACAACATCCAGTTCGTGTATCCGCCGGAGATTTTCGACACCCATGTTCGAGCGACCGGGATTGGCTTCTCGGCAGCCTTCTCGCGGATATCGGCTGCAGGCGTGACCTACCTGCTGCCCTCGCTGCTGCAGGCGTTCGGCTTCTCGGCGACCTTGATCATGATGGCGGGCTTCCCGCTGCTGGGCCTGGTGGTGACCATGGCCTGGGCGCCGGAAACCAAAGGCAAGGCATTGCGATAAAGGTCCGTGCACGTGCTGGCGAACCTGGGGCTGCTTTGCAGCCCATCGCGGCGCAAGGCCGCTCCTACAAGTACGGTGGTGGCTTGAGCGCTACACAGCACCTGTGTGGCGGTTCACCCGCGAACACCGGCAACGCCGGTGCCATACACCGCGCCGTCTGCTTCGCGGGTAAACCCGCTCCCACAAGGCTGGCGGTGACCTTTTAAGAAATGGGTTCACCCGCGAACATCGGCAAAGCCAGTGCCATACCCCGCAATCCCAGAAACGGGGCTGCTTTGCAGCGGCCCCAGGGGCTCCACCAGTCATCCCGGCACCCGGTCAGTCACGCGCCTGGCGCTTGGCGCCCTTCTTGACGATGGCCTTCAACCGCGTCGCCGCACGCTGCACCGTCGCCATCTTCTCGGGCCGCTTCATGCCGCGCCATTTGCGGATCTCTTCGCGGGTTCTGCCACAGCTCACGCACAGCTCGCCATTGAGCTGACAAAGCGAGACGCAAGGGTTGTCGATGTCTTTGGCCATGGGCTGCTCCGAAAGCGGGCGCGCATGATACTGCAAACGCGCCGGCATTCGGCGCTCCCACCGGCGCACTATTAAGACTCATCTTATTGGCCGCCTGACCCCTTCATGGTCCCATTGCGAATCGATGACCCATCACCGTGACAGGCTCTGGATACCTGATGGAAAAGTACTTTGGCATTGCGCTTTGCTGCCTGTCTTCAGTGTTCGGCGGATTCGCCGTTGCCTCGCAGACGAACTTCTCGCCCGAGCAGGAAGAGCAAATCGCTCAGGTGAACGATCTCGGCCACCAATTGGCTGAGGAGCTTGAGCAAAAGAAGGTTCTGGTGGATGCACTGGACCACTTGGAGCAACAGGTGGCGGATCTGGTCACGGCCAACCAGCGGCTCTCGGATCGGCAGACCGCGCTAGTGGATGCCCAGGCGAAGAACGCGGCCATCAGCCTCTTGAACGATGAGGCCTCGAACGATGCGCGCACCAGTTATGCCGTGGGCGCCTGGTACGCCGAATCGGCCTGCGCCTGCCCCAAGCCGACCTGGTCATCTGGCTTGATACCCCGCGACTCACCTGCCTCACCCGAGTGATCGTTCGCAGCCTGCTGGACAGGCCCCGGGCCGACCGGCCGGTTGGCTGCAAGGAACGCCTGGACAAGGCGTTCCTGGAGTTCTTGAAATTCGTCTGGCAGTTCGATTGCAGCTACCGCGCAGAGATCGAAGCCATCCGCCTGACTGTGGCGCCGCAGGTTCCAACCGTGCATCTGCGCGGGAAGACGCAGATCGACCAGTTCCTGCAAAGGCTCGACGACACGCCCCTGCAGACAGCGATGGACCCAGCGCGACACGATCGCCCCTAGCCCTACCGCCAACCGATCGGCGAAAGCGCCTCGGGCCTCAATGCGCCTGGGCGCGGTCTACATCAGGTTCGGTGCATTTGCCGTGCAATTGATAGTCGCTGCGCTGTGGTGCTGGGACTTGATCAATCTGTATCTCCAGTGACCGGGTTTGCCCGGTGCCAGCTCACACAAAAGGGTGATGGTGGCCCCCGCGCAGCCATGGAAAAATAGCCCAGCACGGACGATGTAGAGAATGGACACTCCAGGGGTGGAGTGACATGCCATGAGAGGTGGATCAAAGACCGTCTGAAGCGTGAGACCACATTGGACAATGGACGCGTTCAATGCACTCTTTTCGTGCCTTTTCATCATGGCATTTATATCTCATTGAGAAAGAGTGCCGCCCTTGTCATTCGAAATCGGATGATTGTTCGAAGGCAATACAAATGCCTTGAAAACATTAAATGGTTATACCGACTTGATGAACGACAGGCGTTGGCCCGCAGTATTAAGGCCCCTCTAGCCCGCTGAAGGATCGGCTTTAAATAGTTGCTATCGCCTGGCGCCACCCGAGCCCGCAGGCCGCCCCACTCATGCCGTAAATCGCTTGTGAAGTTGCAAGTTTTCGACGTAGCAACCCTTGACGTGTCATGCCCTGGCCGTCGCCACTGAATGCGTTATTGCAACGCACGTCATCACGTGCCCGCGCCGAGGTGTTCTCGCAGATACGAACATACCCCCGTCAAGATCGACTCAAATATTGCCAGTGCCTTGCATCTGAACTTTCAGGAGTCAGTAATGAATATAACAACAAGTACGGCCGATACCCCCTCCCACCATTCCACGTCGCAAAGCGCCTCTTCGAGTCGCTTCCGCCAGTCCATGAGCCTGACCTCCCTGGTGCTGTTCGGTCTGGCCTACATGGTCCCGCTGGCGGTGTTCACCACCTACGGACTGGTCACCCAGATGACCCAGGGGCACCTGCCCACCGCCTACATACTGACGCTCGTCGCCATGCTGTTCACCGCCTACAGCTATGGTCGAATGGTCCAGGCCCACCCCTATTCCGGCTCGGTGTACACCTACACCCGCAAGGCCTTCGGCACCTACTTCGGCTTCATGGCCGGATGGACCCTGCTGCTTGACTATATTTTCCTGCCGCTGCTGAGCTACCTGTTGATCGGCATCTACATGTCCGAATACTTCCCAGCGGTCCATGCCTGGGTCTGGGCGCTCGGTTCCATCGCGCTGGTGACCTTCCTCAACCTGATCGGCATCGAGTCCATCACCCGCGTCAACTGGGTGCTGGTCGTTGCCCAACTGGTGTTCATCGTTGTCTTCATCGCGCTTTCGATCAGTCACCTGGACCAGCAATCGGCTCCCGTTTCGCTGCTGGCCCCCTTCCACCACGAAGGTTTCAGCGTGCCCCTGATCATGACCGGCGCAGCCGTGCTTTGCCTGTCGTTCCTGGGCTTCGACGCGGTGTCGACCATGGCCGAGGAAACCGCCAACCCACAACGTCGGATCCCACAGGCGATCATGGCCGTGACGATGATCGGTGGCTTGCTGTTTCTGGTGGTGTCCTGGTGCGCCCAGATGGTGTTTCCGGAGTGGAGCACCTTCCATGACCCGGACTCGGCGTCGGTGGACGTCATGCGTCGCGTCGGCGGAGAACTGCTGGTGAGCGCCTTCACCGCCACCTATGTGGCAGGTTGCTTCGCCTCGGCGATGGTGTCCCAGGCGAGCGTGTCACGGGTGCTGTTCGCCATGGGCCGGGACGGCGTGCTGCCGCGCGCATTCGGTCAACTGGTGTCAAAGAAACGGGTGCCGGCCACGGCCATCATGGTGGTCAGCCTCCTGTCGCTGATTGCGTTGTTCATCACCCTCGATACCGTCGCCAACATGATCAGCTTCGGTGCGCTGTTCGCCTTCTCGGCGGTGAACCTGGCGGTGGTCAAGCACTATCTGGTCGGGCAGAAACTGCGCGGCATGCGTAACTACCTGTTGTACGGCCTGCTGCCGGGGCTGGGGTTCCTGAGCACGATCTGGCTGTGGACCAGCCTGTCGAGCATGTCGTTCATGATTGGCCTGGGCTGGATGGGGCTTGGGTTCATCTGCCTGCTGGGAGTCACCCGCGCGTTCCGTGTAAAGCTGCCGGAACTGCATATCGCGGCTGATTGACCCCACCAGGCATCGAGGCAAAGGGGCAATGAATGCCCCTTTTGCCTTGCAGGGCCCGTCCCTTCGGCACGCGGCCTCTCGCCTTTCGAACAGGTCCAGACCCAAGGAAGCCCCCATGCTGCTCAATCGCCTGTCCATCCAGTGGAAGATCACCCTGCTGGCTGGCCTGTGTCTGCTCACTATCGTCACCCTTCTGGTGGGCGCCTCTGAGTACCAATCCCAGCGCAGCGCTACGCTGGTGAAGGATGACAGTAGCCAGATGCTCGACCAGGCAGCCCGCTCGCACCTGCATGCCCAGGCCGAGCTACAGGCCACCCGCATCCAGCGCTACTTCATGGACAACTACCAATACGGCAAGGGCGTCGCTCGCCAGGTGCTGCTCCTGCAAGAGCAGATGCAAAAGTACGCGCTCGATGCGTCCGACGTACGCCAAGAGCTGACACGCCAAGTGCGCACGAGCCTGGAGTCAAACCCCAACATCCTCGGCCTGTATGTGGTGTTCGAGCCAAACGCCTGGGATGGCAAGGACGAACGTTTCGAAGGCAAGACGCCGATTGGCAGCAATGAAAAGGGCCGTCTATCGCTGTATTGGGCCCAGCCTGCGCCCGGCACGCTCGAGTCGGAATCCATGACTGAAGCACTGCTCGCCAATGCCAGCATCGGGTCGAATGGCGCGCCCTACAACACTTGGTACACCTGCCCGCTGAAAACCGGGCAGGTGTGCATGCTTGACCCCTACTTCGATCACGTCGGCGACCACCAGGTGCTGATGACCAGTATTGTTTTCCCGCTGCAACGGGGCAACAAGGTGATCGGCGTCCTGGGCGTGGACATCAGCCTGGAGCGCCTGCAGCAAATGAGCCTGGCCGGTAACCGCAGGCTGTTTGACGGCAGTGGCCATGTCAGCATCTTGAGCGCCTCGGGCCTGCTTGCCGGACACAGCCGTGACGCCAGTCTGCTTGGCAAGAAACTGCAAACCGCCTACCCCGTTTGGGCGGATGAGCTGAGCGCCAACCTTCAGGGCGCCAAGGCCATGACGTTTGTCCACGATGACGCGCTAGGGGTCATGTCCCCCTTCGAGCCGATTCCAGGTGGCGCCCCCTGGAGCGTGATGCTGGAAGTTCCCGAGCAGGTGCTGCTGAGCCCGGCCCAGGCGCTGGAAGCCAAGCTCGATCAGCACAATCGTGCGGCCAGTATCAGTGGGTTGTTGCTCGGCCTGATTGCCTCTATCGCCGGTCTGATGCTGATCTGGCTGACCGCCCGCAGCGTGACTCGGCCGATTCTCGGCGTGTCGCGCATGCTCATGGACATCGCCAGCGGCGACGGCGACCTCACCCGCCGCCTGAGCTACGCCCGCCAGGACGAACTGGGCGAGTTGGCGGGCGGCTTCAACCGCTTCCTCGACAAACTGCAGCCGGTCATCGCCGAGGTGACGCGCTCGGTGCAGGACGCCCGCAGCACGGCTGACCAGTGCGCCCTGATCGCCCGCCAGACCAGCACCGGCATGCAGCACCAGTATCGCGAGGTGGATCAGGTGGCCGCGGCGTCCAACGAGATGAGCGCCAGCGCGCAGGAGGTCGCTCGCAGCGCCGCCCGGGCGGCCGATGCAGCTCGGGGTGCCGACCAGGCCACCGTGGAGGGTCTTGGTGTGATCGGGCAGGCGACCCAGACCATCGAGCAACTGGCCCGCGAGATGGATGCCGCGATGAACGAGGTGCAGGCCTTGGCGAGCAGCAGCGAGCAAATCGGCTCGGTGCTGGAGGTGATTCGCGCCATCGCCGAGCAGACCAACCTGCTCGCGCTAAACGCCGCCATCGAGGCGGCACGCGCTGGCGAGGCTGGGCGTGGTTTCGCCGTGGTGGCTGATGAGGTGCGCAACCTGGCCCGCAGGACCCGGGACTCGGTGGAGCAAGTCCGTCAGGTGATTGACGGCCTGCAGCACGGCACCCGTGACGTGGTCGGCTCGATGCACAGCAGTCATCGCCAGGCTCAGGGCAGCGTGGCGCAGGCGGAACAGGCGGTGGAGGCCCTGCGGCGTATTGGCGAAGCGGTCAACGTGATCACAGACATGAACCTGCAGATCGCATCGGCCGCCGAGCAGCAGAGTGCGGTGGCCGAAGAGGTCAATCGCAATGTGGCCTCGATTCGCGATGTGACCGAGTCGTTATCCGGTCAGGCAGAGGAGTCCGCGCGGATCAGCCAGGCGTTGAATCACCTGGCCAGTCATCAGCACGGATTGATGACGCAGTTCCGAACATAGGACACGCCACCTGTGCTCAGTGCGAGACGTGCTCGATCTCTACGCTTGATTCACTCGCTGCCTGCGCGGCCAGTTTCTCGCGCTCGGCCTTGCTGATGTACTTGGGCTTGTTGCTGCGCGGCGCGAGTTTGGCGCTGGCTTTCTTGGCGTGGGCCTTGAGCAGCTGCTTGATCTTTTTCTGACGGTTCATGGTTCACTCTGGCGGGGTCACGTTGCGCCTACCCTACCGTGGCGCAACATTGGGCATTAAACCTGAATGTCGATCGTGGACACCAGCGCCCTGCTGGATGGCACGGGCTTCGCCCGTGTTCGCGGGTGAACCCGCTCCCACAGGTACAGCGGTGTTGTTGAGGGCATCGCTGTACCCGCGAATAGGCCGAGGCAAGTGATTCCCTCCCAGGCGAGCCTCCGCTTCATGAGTCGATGCAGACAAGGGCCATTGTGGGCGGTTCTGGAGAGTCTCCACCGTTTCAGGCTGGATTGCGCCGCTCTCAAGGCTTGCGCAATCCCTGTGGGGTTCACCCGCGAACACGGGCGAAGCCCGTGCCATTCAACATGGCATCATGACAGCCGCCATCAACTCAGCGCAGCCTCATCGATCAACGCCGCGATCTCGGCAGGATGCGACGCCAAGGAGGCATGGCTTGCGTCCAGCGTGATGACCTTGCGTGCTCGCAGGCGACCCGACATCCAGGCTTGGTTTTGCGGGGCGATCATGTGGTCCTGGCTGGAGATCTGGTACCAGCTGGGTTTGTACCTCCAGGCAGTTTCACTGACCGCATCGGCGAAGGTACTGGCAAGGGGCGCTTTTTGCGTTGCCGCCATGACGAAGGCCTCATCGGCGGTGAGGTCCTGGCTGAAGCTGTCCTGGAACCTCTCGGCCTTCAGCCACAGGTAGCCATCACTGTCCGGCGTCAGGTTGGGGGCCGCTGCAGGTAAATGCTGTTGGGCTGGTTGCCCACCTCGGTGATGACCGCCCCGCCGTATGAATGCCCGACCAACACCACAGGGCCTTGGGTCTGGGCGATCATCTTGCGGGTACGCTCCGCGTCGTCAGCCAGCAAAGTAAGTGGGTTCTCCACGGCCTGGATGGCGTCGAGCCCGAGTTTTTTCAGTTCGAGAGTCACTTTTGCCCAGCGGGCTGCCCCGCCCCAGAAGCCATGAACCGATAACAGTGGGTTTCTTCATGGTCGGTACGTGTGTCTAGCGTGAAAGTGATCGGTCGCACCCGCTGCCGGGACGACCGCCTCTGCACTATAGATCCCTCGCCACGGTCAGCAAGTCTCACCGCATACCCGTTGCTCGGGTGCCCGTCCGCACAAGTTGCGCATTCTTATCGGCTCCTGGCCAAGCAGGTACTTCTCGTAAGTCAGCACCCGTAGGCAGGGATTCAGCTTGTAAGCCCAGGCGCAATCAGGAACGACAAAG
This sequence comes from Pseudomonas sp. NY15354, assembly GCF_048068075.1. Lineage (NCBI taxonomy): Bacteria > Pseudomonadati > Pseudomonadota > Gammaproteobacteria > Pseudomonadales > Pseudomonadaceae > Pseudomonas > Pseudomonas sp. NY15354. The sequence continues at coordinate 18,748 of NZ_JBLUPV010000018.1, read as the reverse complement.
ATGAATACAGCAGCAAGCGAAAGGGTGAGTCCATTGACGTGACGCATGGCCGACTCTCCGCGCAAGTGGCAATTCACTATCACTCTAGGTGAGTCGGCCAGAACGTGCGATGAGCAGTTCCGTATGAAGAACAACGATATCTTCGTGCGCCATTTATCCCACCAACTTGCAAGGCGGCTATGTGTAAACCAGACTGGCCCGCCCCCGCCCGGACGCCAACGTATGGCAAACACAATCCGCACCGAACATCCCCACGACATCGACGCCATCGCACGCCTGACCGTCGCGGCGTTCAAGAATGAAGTGCATTCAAGCCACACCGAGCAATTCATCGTCGATGCATTGCGCCGCAGTGCGCAGCTGACGGTTTCCCTGGTCGCGGTGGACGATGACGCCATCGTCGGTCACGTTGCCATCTCGCCCGTCACGCTGTCGTCGGGCGCAACACGTTGGTACGGGCTTGGGCCTGTTTCCGTGTGGCCGGATCGCCAGGGGCAAGGCATTGGCTCGGCCTTGATCAAGGCCGCGCTTGCCCGACTGCAAGAGATGGGCGCCGCCGGCTGCGTGGTACTCGGCGAACCTGGCTACTATGGCCGCTTCGGGTTTGCGGCCCACCCCGGACTTGAACTTCCTGGTGTTCCACCTGAGTACTTCCAGGCATTGGCCTTGGAGGGGCCACTGCCGACGGGGGTTGTGAAGTACCACGAAGCGTTTGAAGCCACCGAGTAGCTCACCCCAGCCGTGGCAACGCGCCCACGGCCTCGTGAAGCGCATCGAACACCACCCTGACCCGCGCAGGCACAGGCCCGCGCTGGGGGCGGTAGACATACAGCCCCCAGGGTGTCGGCTCTGCCTCCGGCATGACCTGCACGAGCTTGCCGCTGGCGATGTGGGGGGCAACCATGTAGTCCGCCAACTGGGCGAACCCGACCCCGGCCAGTACCGCGCCCATCTCCATGTCGGCGTCATCGGCGACGAACGCCGCTGAGGTGGGCGTCCACTGTCGCCCCGCCTTGAAGTACCACGGCCATGGCCGACCGGTGTTGATGTCCAGGGATGCGCAGACCGGCAGAGCGGCCAAGTCCTCCACACACCCAGGCGCTTTCACCCGCGCGACCAGGCTCGGCGCCGCGACGATGGGAAGACGCATGCGACTGGCCTGGCGCGCCACGAAGCGGCTGTCGTGCAGGAACCCCACCCGGATGCCGACATCGATCTGCTCATCGACCACCGCGCTCAGCCGATCCGACAGCCGCACGTCCAGCGTGATACCCAGGCGCTGCGCAGCAACGCGCTCCAGCGCCGGCAGTACTGCACGGTTGCCCAGGCTGTGCGGCGCGCTGACCCGCACCGTGCCGCCTGTGCACACCGCCTCCCCCATGCCAGGCGGGCGCCACACCTCATCGAACTGCTCGAGCGCCGGTCGCACGCGCTCCAGCAGGTCTTCACCGAACGCGGTGATCCGCACCTGACGCGTATTGCGGTGAAACAGCAGTTCGCCAAAGTGCCGCTCCAGGCGTTGAACAGCACGCGTGACCCCCTGGGGGGAAGTGCCCAGGCGCACGGCCGCCTCCCGGAAGCTGTCGTGCTCGGCAGCGGTACGGAAGATGCGCAGCAGTTCCAGTTCGTTGTTCATGAGGTCAGACCAGAGGTACGGATGGGCGATGATAATTCCAATTATAGGAATAATAAAATCCAGACAATTCCATATACAGGACTACCCCTGCCCGCCACACTGGCCCCACACCAGATGTCCGGTAGTCAAACCACCGCATGTCCCCCGTCTGAAAATACATCGACGACCGCTATCGGATCGTTGCCAAGGCAACCCGTCGAGGAGCCCATCATGAAATCACGTGCAGCTGTTGCCTTCGAGCCAGGCAAACCTCTTGAAATCGTCGAGATCGACGTCGCCCCGCCGCGCAAGGGCGAGGTATTGGTGCGCATCTCCCACACCGGCGTCTGCCATACCGACGCCTTCACCCTCTCCGGCGACGACCCTGAGGGGGTATTCCCTGCCGTGCTCGGCCACGAAGGCGCCGGCGTGGTCATGGAGGTCGGCGAAGGCGTGACCAGCCTCAAGCCCGGCGACCATGTCATCCCGCTCTACACCGCCGAATGCGGTGAATGCCTGTTCTGCAAGTCTGGCAAGACCAACCTGTGCGTGGCCGTTCGCGCCACCCAGGGCAAAGGCCTGATGCCAGACGGGACCACGCGTTTTTCCTACAAGGGCCAGCCGATCTTCCACTACATGGGCTGCTCGACCTTCAGCGAGTACACCGTCGTAGCCGAAGTCTCGCTGGCCAAGATCAACCCCAACGCCAACCACGAGCATGTCTGCCTGCTGGGCTGCGGCGTCACCACGGGCATCGGTGCCGTGCACAACACGGCCAAAGTGCAACCGGGAGACTCGGTCGCCGTATTCGGGCTGGGCGGCATTGGCCTTGCGGTGATCCAGGGGGCGCGCCAGGCCAAGGCCGGACGCATCATCGCCATCGACACCAACCCGGCCAAGTTCGAACTGGCCCGCGCCTTCGGCGCCACCGACTGCGTCAACCCGAACGACCACGACAAACCGATCCAGCAGGTGCTGGTGGAGATGAGCGGTTGGGGTATCGATCACACCTTCGAGTGCATCGGCAATGTCAATGTGATGCGCGCGGCCCTGGAATCGGCCCACCGCGGCTGGGGCCAGTCTATCGTCATCGGTGTGGCCGGTGCCGGTAAGGAGATTTCCACCCGGCCGTTCCAGCTGGTCACCGGCCGCAGCTGGAAAGGCTCCGCCTTCGGCGGCGTCAAGGGGCGCAGCCAACTGCCCGGCATGGTGGAGCAAGCCATGCGCGGCGAGATCGAACTCGCCCCCTTCGTCACCCACACGATGGGCCTTGAAGACATCAACAAAGCCTTCGACCTGATGCATGAAGGCAAGTCGATCCGCACGGTCATCCATTTCGATTGACCCCCAGGGCGCGGCCCGTCGCCGTGCCCTATCACACCCGCGCCAGGAGGGACCAGTACCATGAACGCCCTACACCTACACCCAGCGATCGATCAGGGAATCCGGCCAGAACAGGCCGGCTTCGCCGGTGGCACCCTGCAGTGCCTGTGTCCGACCGACAAGGTGCAAGTCGCCATCAATGCACAAACGCTGCACAACCATGCCTGTGGCTGCACCAAGTGCTGGAAGCCTGCCGGCGCGATCTTCTCGGTGGTGGCCGTGGTGCCACGGGACAAGGTCAGCGTGCAGGCCCATGGCGAGAAACTGCAGGTGGTGGACCCGAACGCCGTGATCCAGCGCCATGCCTGCCGCGACTGTGGCGCGCATCTGTTCGGCCGCATCGAGAACACCGGCCACCCCTTCTACGGCTTGGATTTCGTGCATACCGAGCTCTCCCCGCAGAGCGGCTGGTCGGCGCCGGGCTTTGCCGCGTTCGTGTCTTCGGTGATCGAAAGCGGGACCCCGCCAACGCAGATGGATGCGATCCGCGCACGCCTGCGCGAACTGGGCCTGGAACCCTACGACTGCCTGTCCCCGGCGCTCATGGACGCCCTGGCCATCCATGCCGCCAAGCAAAAAGGCACTTACCGCGAAGCCTGACCCGCACCCTGGCGTCGAGGCAGGCCGCCGGCCCGCCTTGGCGCCTGACAAGGCGCGCATCATCCGCTCGTTGACGCCCAGGGGTAGGCGTTGATGCCAGACATTGGCTACCGTAACCCTTTTGCCAACCGCCGAGCCGCCCCCCCCATGACACGCACCCCTGCCCCAACCGACCACGTCCACCTCAAGACCGCAGACGGCTACGTGGTGGTGCGTGGCGCACGCGAACACAACCTCAAGGACGTGGATGTCGCCATCCCGCGCGATGCGCTGGTGGTGTTTTCCGGTGTGTCCGGCTCGGGCAAGTCGTCGCTGGCCTTCGGCACCCTGTATGCCGAGGCGCAGCGCCGCTATTTCGAATCCGTGGCCCCTTACGCCCGACGACTGATCGATCAAGTGGGCGTGCCGGATGTCGATGCAATCGACGGATTGCCCCCGGCGGTGGCGCTGCAACAGCAACGCGGCGCGAGCAATGCCCGCTCCTCGGTCGGCAGCGTGACTAACCTCTCCAGCCTGGTGCGCATGCTGTACTCGCGCGCCGGCACCTACCCCAGCGGCCAGCCCATGCTGTATGCCGAGGACTTCTCGGCCAACACGCCGCAGGGGGCCTGCCCGGCCTGCCATGGCCTGGGGCATGTCTATGAGGTCAGCGAGGCGAGCCTGGTCCCCGACCCCACCCTGAGCATCCGCGACCGGGCCATCGCCGCCTGGCCTCCGGCCTGGCATGGGCAGAACCTGCGCGACATCCTGGTCACCCTGGGCTATGACGTCGACAGGCCGTGGAAGGACCTGCCGCAAGAGGACCGCGACTGGATCCTGTTCACCGAGGAGGCGCCCACAGTACCGGTCTACGCCGGCCTTACGCCCGCCGAAACCCGCACCGCGCTCAAGCGCAAGCTCGAGCCCAGCTACATGGGCACGTTCACCGGGGCCCGGCGCTACGTGCTGCACACCTTCGCCAACACCCAGAGCGCGCTGATGCGCAAGCGTGTCTCGCGCTTCATGGAAGGCCGCCCCTGCCCGGCGTGCGACGGCAAGCGCCTCAAGCCCGAGGCGTTGTCGGTGACCTTCTGCGGGGTGGACATCGGCACCCTCGCCCAGATGCCGCTGGACCAGGTGGTGGCCTTGCTCGAACCGGTCAGCCGGGGCCAGGTCGATGACCAGGACACCCGCTCGACGGAAAAACAACTGGCCGCGCAACGCCTGGCCGAAGGGGTGCTCACGCGCCTGCGCACCTTGCAACAGCTAGGCCTTGGCTACCTCACCCTGGAGCGCGCCACACCGACGCTGTCGACCGGCGAGCTTCAGCGACTGCGCCTGGCCACACAGCTGAGCGCCCTGCTGTTCGGTGTGGTCTATGTGCTCGACGAGCCTTCGGCCGGCCTGCACCCTTCCGACAGCCAGGCGCTCTACGATGCCCTCGACCGCCTGCGCGACGCTGGCAATTCGGTGTTCGTGGTCGAGCATGACCTGGAGCTGATGCGCCGCGCCCAATGACTGGTGGATGTCGGCCCTGATGCTGGCGAGCGCGGCGGCCGCGTACTCTACAGCGGCGCCCCGGCGGGCCTGCGCCAGGTGGCCGAGTCGCACACCGGCCGCTACCTGTTCGAGCAACTGCCTGCCCCTGGGAGCCGCGCCCGCACACCTGCCGGCTGGCTGGAACTGAACGCCATCCGCCGCCACAACCTGCACGGCGTTGACGTGCGCGTGCCGCTGGGCGTGCTCACGGCGGTCACCGGGATTTCCGGCTCCGGCAAGTCGAGCCTGATCGCCCAGGCCCTGCCCGAGCTGATGCTGCTGCACCTGGGGCATGAACCCGAAGAGGAAGACAGCGAAGCCAGCACCGAAGGCCCGACGATCATCGAACGCACCGGCGGTCACCTGGGCGGCGACGTGCAGGCTGTACAACGGGTCGTGCAGGTGGATCAAAAGCCGATCGGCCGTACGCCACGGTCCAACCTGGCGACCTATACCGGGTTGTTCGACCCGGTGCGCAAACTGTTCGCCGCCACCGCCGAAGCCCGCAAGCGCCGCTACGACGCCGGGCGTTTCTCGTTCAACGTGGCCAAGGGGCGCTGCGACACCTGCGAGGGCGAAGGCTTCGTCAGTGTCGAGCTGCTGTTCATGCCCAGCGTCTACGCCCCCTGCCCTGCCTGTCACGGCGCCCGCTACAACGAAGACACCCTCGCAGTGCATTGGAATGGCCGCAACATCGCCGATGTTCTACGCATGACGGTGGAAGAAGCCTGCGACTTCTTCGCCGACGAGCAGGCCGTGTCGCGCTCGCTGCAGGTGCTGCGCGAAATCGGCCTGGGTTACCTGCGCCTGGGCCAGCCGGCCACCGAGCTGTCTGGCGGCGAAGCGCAGCGCATCAAGCTGGCCACCGAGCTGCAGCGCAGCCAACGTGGCCGAACCCTGTACGTGCTCGACGAGCCGACCACCGGCCTGCACGTGGCCGATGCCGACCGGCTGATGGCGCAGTTGCAGCGCCTGGTCGATGCCGGCAACAGCGTGGTGATGATCGAGCACGACATGCGCATGGTGGCCCAGGCCGATTGGGTGATCGACATCGGGCCGGGTGCAGGCCAGGCCGGTGGCCAAGTGGTAGCGACCGGCACCGCCGCCCAGGTCGCCCAAGCTCAGGGCAGCCGCACGGCGCCGTATCTTGCCCAGGAACTGGCCCGCGGCACGGCCTGAGCGAGAAACGCCGCCTCTATCGCCCATGTCTCAATCAACCCTCGCACCGTCGTCAGGGGCTTCGTTCGCGGGAAAAACGTTCCCACTACGCCCGCGTCGGTTCGCAAGGCATCACTGAACCGACCGCAGCGCCGGGGCGCGCTGCGAGGACCTAGGGCTGCTAGCCCATCGCAGGCTTCGCCACACAGAGACGCCGCAACCCCGGCGGCCGCGGCCTCACATTGCTTTCATTTCGGCGATGTCACGCGCCACCTGATCGGCAGAGTGGTCGAACATCGCCTGCTCCTGCGCATCCAGGGGCAGTTCGACCACACGCGCCAGGCCGTTTTCCGCCAGCACGCAGGGCACCCCCATGGCGATGTCTGTTCGCCCGTACTCGCCCTCGAGGATCGCGACCGCCGGCAGAATGCGGTTGCGCCCCTTGGCGATCGCATCGACCATCTGCGCGATGGCCACACCAGGGGCGTCGCAGGCGCTTCCCAGCTTCTTCAAGCCCAGAATCTCGCCGCCGCCCTGACGTGTGCGCTGCACGATCCGCTCGATCTGCTCGCTGGACAAAAAGTGCGACAGCGGCACCGAACCGACCGTGCAGTAGCGCATCAGCGGCACCATGCTGTCGCCATGGCCGCCCAACACCAGCGCTGAGATATCCCGGGCAGAAAAGCCCGTCTGCTCGGCAATGAAACACTTCATCCGCGCAGTATCCAGCACCCCCGCCTGCCCGAACACCTTGTCGCGGCCCAGCTCACTGAGGCTCCAGGCCCGGTAGGTCAGCACATCGACCGGGTTCGACACCACCAACACCGTCGCCGCCGGGGCATACCGATTGATGTCCCGCATGATGCCGTCGAGTATCGGCAGGTTGATGCTCAGTACATCCTGCCGCGACTGACCGGGCTTGCGAGGCACGCCCGCGGTGATCACCACCAAATCGGAATCCTGCAGCAAGTGGGCATCGCCCCCACCATGAACCCGGGTATCGGAGCCTGACTCGACGGCCGCCTGCCAGACATCCAGTGCCTTGCCCTGCGCCAGGTCTCCCTGAACATCGATCAACGTCAATTCACGGCAGGACTCCTCCCGGGCGATGATCTGCGCCGCCGCCTCGCCCACCATACCGGCACCCACTATGGATAGTTTGTTCACCTCACACCTCCTCGCGGCTCGCGCCACCCGCCAGGCGCCCGCCGATACACAGAAGTATTAGCCCTAGCGAAGATCTCGCAGTGCTTTCACGACGCAAGGCCGCCGCCGTCCATCCCTAGGGAATGTCGATAACAGGCCTTGGCCTCGAGTTAGGAATGCATTACTGCATCCATGGGCTGCCCTACTTGAACCTCAAAGGCCACCATGCTCTATTTTGATCCCAGCGCAGAACGCCGCTTCGGCCCCTGCCTGCAGAGGAGCCCACCATGACCGACCCGATCTATCTTGAGGACCTGAACGTAGGTGATACCTTCACCAGCGGCGAGCATTGCCTGGATGCCGAGCAGATCATCCGCTTTGCCCGTGAGTACGATCCGCAGCCGTTCCACCTTGACGACAGCCTCGCCAAAGACAGTTTCTTCGAAGGGCTGGCCGCCAGCGGTTGGCAGACCAGTGCGCTGACCATGAAACTGTTGGTGAGCAGCCTGCCCCTGGCCCGTGGGGTGATCGGGGCTACTGCCGAGGTTTCCTGGCCACAGCCCACCCGGCCGGGTGACAGGCTGCGCGTGCAGAGCACGATCGTGAGCATCACCCCTTCGCGGACCCGGCGCGATCGCGGCATGGTGGTCGTCGAATGCATCACGTCCAACCAGCGGGGAGAGACCTTGCAGCGCATGACGAGCAAGGTGCTGTGCTTTGCGCGAGGGGCCTAGACAGCCCCTGCGCCGGAATCAATAGCGGACAAGTTGCTCGGCCGTGATGATGCCGCTGGCATCACTCCCGGCCCTGCCCTGCGCTGCGTCCGAATCCTTGATCGCCGCTGGCAGTGCACCCGAACGCTGAGCATTGCGGGCAGCCGTTATCAGCTGCAGATTGCGAGCATGCAGCGCATGGTTGGCGCCGACACGCAGGTTTGAGCGGGCCGCCAGCGTCTCGGCTTGCTGGTATTGCCCCTGCTGGAGGCGCAACACACCCAGGTAATGCAAGGTGGCGGGATTGTTCGGCTGTATGTGCAGCGCGCGTTCCAATGTCGCCGCGGCCTGGTCCAGATGACCTTCGGCATATTGCTGCGAGGCGGTTTCGATCAGCGCGGTAGAGGCATTGTTGCTTCGGGCTTGAGGGGTACGGCCGCCGGCCATCGCGTACTGCGATATGACCACCGTCAGACACAGGCATAAAGCCGACCATACAGGCGTGCTTGGCATCAGGAATGAACTCGACAAGACCGGGGGCTGCCACGCGATGGGCAGGTCTGCAGCCGTCCAAGCTGGCTGGGCCCTTGCGCGAAAGGCAAGGGCTGTTATCGACCGGGCCCGCCTCCTTAAGTTCCGCGTCGCCTTGCATGATCCGCCGCCTTCGCCTCACCCCAAGGTGGCCACACTGCGCAGGATCAACCGCACCAGCATGGTCTGGCGCGTCACCCCGGTCTTGGAAAAGATCGAGCGCAGGTGGGCACGGGCCGTGTTGGTGCTGATGCCGAGCTCCTTGGAAGCCTCATCCTTAGTCAGGCCGTTGGCCAGGAGCATGGCAAGACTGGCCTCGGCCGGCGTGAGATTGAACAGCGTGCTGACGATTTCTTTCGGCGCACTGGACTGCTGCTCCGGATCGCTGATGAAAATCACCAAGGCCGGGCACTGCTTGCCTTCGCTCCAGTCCAGCATCGGCACCGTGCGCACGATGATGCCCAACTCCGCCCGCCCGGACGGGCGCTTCACCCGCAAGGCCTCGACCACCGAGGGCACGTTGCTTTTCTGGGAAAGCAAGGCGCGCTTGACCAAGCGTCGAAACGCCTGGGTTTCGCTGTTGCTGCCCACCATCAGGACGTCATTGACCAGCCTGAGGCCGTCTTTTTCCTGGATCAGGCGGTTGGCGACCTCGTTGGTCTGCAGCACATTGCCGGACTCATCGAGAATGATGGTCCCCACCTCCATCTGATCGACCGCATCGGCATACAGATTGCGCTCGGTGGCGATCCGGTTGAGCTGTGTATGGATCTCCACCGAACGTTCAAGGTGCGGAATGAACTGCGCCAGCAGGGCCTTTTCGTCCGCACTGAAAGCCGGCGCGGTCCGGCTGCGGCTGATACGGATCCGGCATTTGACGCCATCGCAGGTGGTGATGTCCGCCCCCAGGATGTGGAACACATCCAAGGGCTCCAGAAAGCTCTTGTAGAACTCCGAATTCAGCCAGTTGTTGTCGGTGATGAACTCGGCGTTGGTGAACACCTGGCGATTGGGCAAGTCCACGAACGGGTCCAGGGCAAAGAAGTACTCGTTGTAGGAACGGGTGATCTCGGCGGTGGAACCTGTGGTGTTGATCATCAGCCCAGGGTCCAGATGGCTGGGCGGGCGCAGCATGAAGGTGACGTACTTGCTGTTGATCTGCACATTGAGGTGATTGAGGAAACTGGCCCAGGGAATATGCTCGCGCGGCCCCTGATAAAGCTTGCCGACGAGCTCACTGAACAACTCGAGACTGAGGTTGTGCATGGAATGACCGCTGTTTTCTTGTTGGCATTGGCACGGTGTGGGCGTGAGCTGTCTGGCAGTGTACCTGCCCGGCACCCGATGTTCACGACTGCCCTTTCCAGGGCTGTTTCCTGTGCGGCCGACCGGAAAATAATTGTCAGCAGCAGGCGTTTGACGGACATCGGCCGTTAGGACTATGCCCACCCGGACAGGTCCAAACTGCCAATTCCGATGCAAAGCCTGCCGCCTGCCAAAAACCTGGCTGCATCCTGGGTGCCAAAGACGTTATGGTACAGACCCTAGCCCTCTCCCCACGTCTATTGCCATGGAGGCAATCATGACCACCCTCTTTCGCGCCAGCCTGCTGCTCTTGATCCTCGGCATGATCCTGGGCGACATCATGCTTGCCAGCGTTGGCCTGTGCGGTGTGTGTGGCATTGCCATCCATAACACTGTGCAACAGGATGCCCGGGCGGAGCCGCCCGCCGAATCGGACTTCATGGCCTAATACAGACCCTGGCTGGCGCGTTGCCATACCTGGGCGCCGATCATCTACACTGCTCGTTGTCGCCGGGCAGTGACCTGCCCTGCGCTTTCACCCGACGACAGCACCACGGTTGTTATGGATCGGTTCTGAATAGGCCTTAGCAGTGGCGATACCCAGGATGCTCGAAACCGTCGTGTGGCGTCTCGGCCTTGCCGTCCTGCTGGCGGTTGTGCTGTTGGGCAGCCTGCAGGCCGATTGGGACTTCTCGCAGATCAGCCGACGTGCCCAAGCGCTCTATGGCCCTCTGGGCCCAGGCCAGGCGCGCATCGATGCCTGGCAGCACCTGCTTGCCACTCAGCAACAAGGCAGCGAGCTGGAGCGCCTGCGGCGGGTAAACCTCTTCTTCAACCAGCAGTTGCGCTATGTCGAGGACATCGACCTGTGGCGCGACGTCGATTACTGGGCCACGCCGATCCAATCACTGATCAAGGGTGCGGGCGATTGCGAGGACTACGCTATCGCCAAGTACTTCAGCCTGCGGCGCATGGGCATTCCCAGCGAGAAGCTGCGCATCACCTACGTCAAGGCCCTGCGCCAGAACCGGGCGCACATGGTCCTGACCTACTATCCGACCCCGCAGGCTCAGCCGCTGGTGCTCGACAGCCTGATGGACGCGATCAAGCCGGCGGGCGAGCGCACCGACCTGCTGCCGGTCTATGCCTTCAACGGCGAAGGCCTGTGGCTGACCGGCGCTTCGGGCAACAAGAAAGTCGGCGATACCAAACGTCTGTCGCGCTGGCAGGACGTGCTGAAAAAGATGCAGGCCGAAGGCTTCCCAGCCGAACCGGTCTACTAAGGAGCGCAGATGTCACTGTTCAAACAATTGCTGTTCGCCATTTGCCTGTTCCTGATGGTTGCCTTTACCGGCAGCTTCATGGTCAGCCTGGAAAGCTCGCGCAGCCAGTACGTCAACCAGTTGCGCTCCCATGCCCAGGACGGCGCCACCGCGCTGGCCCTGTCGCTGACGCCGAACATCGACGACCCGGCCATGGTCGAGCTGATGGTGAGTTCGCTGTTCGACAGCGGGTACTACGCCAGCGTCAAGGTCATCGACGTGGCGTCCAACGCCGTGCTCGTGGAGCGTCACGCCGAACCCGACAGCAATGGCGTGCCCGCCTGGTTCATCCGCCTGGCTGGGTTGCAGGCCGCTGGCGGGGACGCCATCGTCAGCCGCGGCTGGCAGCAGGCGGCACGGGTCGAGGTGGTCAGCCACCCGATGTTCGCCTTGGCCAAGCTCTGGCAAGGCGCCTTGGGCAGCCTGGGCTGGCTGCTGCTGTGCGGGGCCGTGAGCGCCGTGTTGGGCGCCCTGCTGCTGCGTCGCCAATTGCGCCCGCTCGACTACATGGTCGCGCAATCCCATGCCATCGCTCGCCGGGAGTTTCTCAGCCTGCCTGATCTGCCGCGCACGCCTGAACTGCGCCGCGTGGTACAGGCCATGAACCAGATGGTCGAGAAACTCAAGGCGCTGTTTCACGAACAGGCCGAGCGCAGCGAGCAGTTGCGCGCAGAGTCCTATCAGGACAGCCTCACGGGGCTGGCCAACCGGCGTTACTTCGAGATGCAGCTCAACACCGAGGTCAGCAACATCGAGGAAGGCCGCGCCGGCTACCTGCTGCTGCTGCGCATCCAGGACCTTGCCGGCCTCAACGCGCGCCTGGGTGGGCAACGCACCGACCAGTTGATCCAGGCCGTGGGCGAACAGCTGCGCCGCGCCTGCGACCGCCATCCCGAGACCCACGACTTGATCGCGCGCAGCCGTGGCGGTGAGTTCGCCGTGCTGGCGCCTGGCCTGGACTTCGAGGAAGCCAAGCACCTGGCGCAGACGCTGGAGAGCGCCTTGCGCAGCCTGCATCAGACCGAGGCCAGCGATGTCACCCCGGTGGCCTGCATAGGCCTTGCCCCCTATGTACCAGGCGATGCGCCCGACGCCCTGCTCACGCTGGCCGACGAAGCCCTGGCCCGCGCCGAACACCAGGGCTCACCAGGCTGGGTATGCCTGCAACGCGGCGCCGCGACGCCAGCACCCGATAGCCAGAACGCCTGGCACTCGCGGCTCGACCGAGCCCTGGACAAGGGGCAGTTCGAGCTGTTCTTCCAGCCGGTGGTCGATTGCCAGGCGCCCGGCCGGATCCTGCATTACAAGGTCATTTCGCGCCTGCACGATGATCAGGGCGAGCCGCTGGCGGCGGGCCGCTTCCTGCCATGGCTCGAGCGTTTTGGCTGGATGCCGCGGCTGGATCTGTTGGTGCTGGAGAAGGTCCTTGGGCACCTGGAGCGCCATGATGGCTCCCTGGCACTGAACCTCTCGGCCGCCACCCTGGCCGATGACGGGGCGATACGCCAAGTCTATGAACAGCTCGGCCACCACAGCGCATTGGCAGCGCGCCTGACCCTGGAAATCGGCGAGGAGCAACTGCCCCGGCAGGCCTCCCTCGAGCACTTGACCCGACGCCTGCGCGCATTAGGCGTTGGCCTGGCGCTGCAGCGCTTCGGTGGCCGCTTCAGCATGATCGGCAACCTGGAGAACCTGGGGCTTGCCTACCTGAAGATCGACGGTAGCTACATTCGCCACATCGACCAGGAGCAGCACAAGCGCCTGTTCATCGAGGCCATCCAGCGGGCGGCACACAGCATCGACCTGCCGCTGATTGCCGAGCGGGTCGAGTCCGAAGGGGAATTGAACGTGTTGCGCGAGATGGGCGTGCAGGGTGTACAAGGACGGCTGGTAGGCGAGCCCGCGCCCTGGCGCTGACGCCGCCAACTTAATCCGCGGGGTCAGATCAGGCCACCGCCCTCGTCTTCCTCGATCAGGTTGTTCAGGCTGCCGAGCGCCTTGCGCGCCGAGGAGCGGTTGAGCAGCTTGGACTGAGCGTCTGGCGGCAGGTCCGTGATGCTGATCACGCCCTTGGTGGTCAGCACATCGATCAAGTCTTCGAGCACACGGATCATGTCCAGGTCGCTCTGCTTGAGCTGGCGAAGACTGTTTTCCACGATATCGTCCGCGAACCAGGCCTGAATCTCGGCATGATCACCAGGGAGTATTTCCGTGTAGTCGGCGTAAGGAGCGGCTTCGACCCGCAACAACTGGCCTGCGGCATCGCGTTGCACGTAATACATGGTATCGATCCTCGTGACGTGTTGGCTTCCTTAGGCTCTGTACGAAAAGCCTTGATACTCGGTGATGCTGCGTTGAAAACAGCCTCGGAATGCTCATTTACAACCCGTAAACTGCGCTTCCTCGGCTGTTTTCGCCTTGCCTGACCTTCGTCTCAAGACTTTTCATACAGACCCTAGCTACGCAGCATAGGCAAAGATCGTCCGGCAACAAGTAGAGGGGCCTGTTCAGGGGCACAAGATAGTCCGTTTGGAGGATTCCACTGCAGCGGCGGCGATCGACCATGGCCACGGTCATCTCACCATCACATCGTGTGTCAAGGAGAGCTCCGTGCAGAAAGTCATCTACCTGCTTTGGCAACCCGAGCAAGACACGTTCGACGCATTCTCCCGCCACTTGAGCGGCCCCCTCGCCGATCGCCTCCAGACACTCGGCGCTCAGCACCTGCAACTGAACCTGGCCGATGCCGATGTGGCCGCTGCCAACGGCTTGCGCCAGGCGCAGGCCGGCCCCCTGCCCCAGGCCGTGCTGAGTTTCTGGCTGGACAGCGCCGTCGCCGAGTTCCGCCGCCCCTTCGATGAGGCCCTGCTATCGGCCTGCGCGCGCATCGCCGGGTACCTGGTCTGCGAGTCGGTGCCCATCCGCAACACGCGATTCCCCGCGCGGCCTGGCCAGCGCACCCACGGTTTTTCGCAACTGGCCTTCCTTCAGCGGCCGCCACGCCTGACCCACGAGGCCTGGCTCGAGGTCTGGCAGAACCACCACACCCGGGTGGCGATCGATACCCAGGATAACTTCCAGTACGTGCAAAACCTGGTGGTGCAGGTGCTCACCCCGGGCGCCACCGCGCTAGCAGCCATCGTCGAGGAGTGCTTCCCACCGGCCGCCATGGACGATCCGCAGGCGTTCTTCGATGCACCGGGCGATGACGCGAAGTTCCAGCACAACCTGGCCGTGATGATGGACAGCTGCCAGCGCTTCATCGACTTCGACCAGTTGGGCGTGCTGCCCACCAGCCAATACCCCCTGTGAACGGAGACCCGCGCATGAACCGTCTTACCGGCAAGACAGCCTTGGTCACGGGCGGCGGCCAGGGTGTAGGCCAAGGCATCGCCCTGGCACTGTGCACCGAAGGCGCCCGCGTGGCAGTGGCCGGGCGCTCGCTCGCGCCACTGGAGGCCACCTGCGCACAGATCCGCGCACGCGGTGGCGAGGCGCTGGCGGTGGTCTGCGACGTCACCCAGCGGCAGGACATCGAGCGCTGCGTGGCCCAGGTGGTGGAGGCCTTCGGCGGGCTCGACATCCTGGTCAACAATGCCCAGATCGTGCCTCTGGGCCGGTTGCTGGAGGTCAGCGACGAAGCCTTCGCACAAGGCATGGACTCAGGCCCCCTGGCCACCCTGCGCCTGATGCGTGCCAGCTACCCGTACCTGCGCGGTGGTGGCGTGGTGGTCAACCTGGCCTCCTCCGCCGCGGTGCGCTGGGACGCCTGCGGCTATGGGGCCTACGCAGCGGCCAAGGAAGCCATCCGCTGCCTGAGCCGCGCCGCCGCGTGCGAATGGGGGCCTGAGGGCATCCGCGTCAACGTGATCGCGCCCCACGCCTTGTCCCCAGGCCTCAAGGGCTGGATGCAGGCCAACCCGGAAGAAGCCCAGGCCTTCTTGCAGGGCATCCCGCTGCGTCGGGTTGGGGATTGCGAAAACGATATCGGCCGAACCGTGGCATGGTTGGTCAGCGACGAGGCGGGGTATCTGACCGGCGCCACCCTGCCGCTCGACGGCGGGCAGGCGTTCTGGGGCTGAATACAGGCATGAAAAAGCCCGCATCATGCGGGCTTTTCTTGACATGCGGCTCAACCGCCAAGGCGATCGCTCACCCTCATTCGCCGATGACCAGTTGACGGGCCAGCTGGTTGTGGCGCTCCAGCACCCGCGGCAGGTCGACGGTCGTGATGCGGCCATCTTTGACTACCACCTTGCCATTGATCACGCTGGTGTCGACGTGGGTCGGGGTGCAGAACACCAGCGCCGCCAGTGGATCGTGCAGGGCGCCGGCGTAGGCCACATGGCCGAGGTCGAAGGCGACGAAGTCGGCCGACATCCCGGGCGCCAGGGCACCGATGTCATCACGGTTGAGCACCTTGGCTCCGCCCAGGGTGGCAATTTCCAATGCCTCGCGAGCGGTCATCGCATCGGGGCCGAAACCGACACGCTGCAGCAGCAGCGCCTGACGGACCTCGCCAATCATGCTGGCGCCATCGTTGGATGCCGAACCGTCCACCCCCAACCCCACCGGTACACCGTGATCACGCATCTTGCGGATCGGCGCGATGCCCGAGGCCAGGCGCATGTTCGAACAAGGGCAGTGGGCCACCCCCGTTCCGGTGCGGGCGAACAGTTCTATGCCGTGCTGGTCGAGCTGGACGCAGTGGGCGTGCCACACATCGTGGCCGACCCAGCCCAGGTCTTCGGCGTATTCGGCAGGGGTCATGCCGAACTTCTCACGGCTGTAGGCGATGTCATTGACGTTCTCGGCCAGGTGCGTGTGCAACGAGACACCGTACTCCCGCGCAAGGACCGCAGCCTCGCGCATCAGGTCGCGGCTCACCGAGAAGGGCGAGCACGGCGCAACGACGACACGCAGCATCGAACCATGGCTAGCGTCATGGTAGTCCTCGATCAGGCGCTGGGATTCCTTGAGGATGTCGCTTTCCTTTTCCACCACCGAATCGGGCGGCAAGCCCCCCTGGCTGCGACCCACGCTCATGCTGCCGCGCGCCGCATGGAAACGCATGCCGATTTCCTTGGCAGCATGAATGCTGTCGTCGAGCTTGCAGCCGTTGGGATAGATATACAGGTGGTCGCTGGAGGTGGTGCAGCCAGACAGTATCAACTCCGCCATCGCGGTCTGGGTCGACACCGAGATCATTTCAGGCGTCAGCCGCGCCCAGATCGGATACAGGTTGGTCAGCCAGTTGAACAGCTCGCCATCCTGCGCCGCCGGCACCACGCGGGTGAGGCTCTGGTACATGTGGTGATGGGTGTTGACCAAGCCCGGGATGACCACTTTTCCGGTCATGTCCAGAATCTCGTCGGCTGTTTGCGGCAGCGTTTCGCTGGGGCCGACCTGCTTGATCACATTGTCTTCGATGTACAGGCCACCGCGCCTGATCTCCCGGCGCTCACCATCCATCGTCACCAGAAGTTCGGCGTTCTTGACCAACAATGTCTTGGGCATACGTGTTCCTCTCCCGCTAGGAGTTGCATTCAACTTGGTTTTCATAGGCACCCGGCTTCAATGCCGGTGAAGTCCTGATAAGGGACGACATGGACAGAACGGCTGTCTGGAGGGCTATCGGCGCGCGCGTCCATCGGCGGTCCAGGCGGATGGCCTCGACCTGCCTGCGCAACGGCGCACGTTCAGGGGCATTGAAGTCGACACCACCCCTGCCACTACCAACGGGTCGGGCATGTTCTGGAGGGTGTGCAAAGCGAATGGAGCAGAGACGAATGCGTCGCTCAGGTGGCCGCTGAAGTCACTGTCAGCGGTGAACGACATTCGTGGGTGACGCTCGAGGGGAGCGAGCCGTTGTGGGTGCTGCATGGTTTGAGACCGTCGCAATACGCACCGGCGATTACCGATGTCGTAGGCGTTGAGCAATGTAAACAGAACTTTTAATTTTTGTATACATAATTCACTTCTCTCCCCGTATGGCCGCGATCATCGGCATCGCGCCGATGACCTGCGGCTTTACCAAACTTCCCGTCCCCACGCTGCCAGTTCGTTTACTGCACCTACACCTCACCGCACGTCTCTGCAGGCGCCACTGACCTGCCCTGACGCATAGCGCATCGTTCCGCCCGCGGAGAACGGTTCTCTACAAGCGACATACTTCATTTCCTTGTTGGTGGCGAACAAAAAGTCCGTCGCACCCGAGCGCAGAATCACCCGTTTCCAAAGACGCCGTTGGCAATCATTCCCCGCGTTGGTGATATCGCAGTAGGTCACATCGATCGTGAAGGTGCAGGCATTACGAACCCTGCGACGTGTGGGGCCCGCAGGATTGTTTTCCACGACAAGACAGCTATTCACGGACTCGGCATAGACAAAGGGATCTTGTTTCGCCTGGACGTGGTCTTGTTCGCCACTTTGCGCCGAAGGTTCAAAGCTAGCAGGCTGAGTATTGGCCGTGCCCTGGCCGGTGTAAGACGAAGCAGGCGGCGTTTGATAGGTGGCCGTCGCAGGTTGGCTGCTGGTACTGCTGCTATTGGCTGCAGCGACGGCGACCGGCACGGCATAGGAATAGGCGGATGTCGCTTTCTCGGGCGCCCGCCTGCCCACCCAGCAGCAGGCTTTTCTGCTCGATCGCATAACACCCCACCTGCTCCGGGCGACGAATATTCACTTCAAGTTCAACGCGCTTGAGTTGGAACTGAGCAAACGCAACCTTCTGCTTGACCGCCACCCGACACCCCTTTGGTTGTTGGATGACGATGGGCGGGTGGTGTACAGCAATGCGGCTGCCGAACGCGCGATGCGCACGAGCGCCTTCGAACTCTATGAGCGCGCCGGCCGCCTGCATGCCCACCGGGACGATGCCCGCCTGGTTCACCACAGGCACAAAGCCTCAGGCAAGGCAGAGGCTCGGCACGCCAGCCGGCTGCGTCTTTCAGGCACGGACAAAGAGATCTTGATCGTACCGGTGAGCGCCGATGCCCCCTTCAACCATCAGTTTCAAAAGCCCCTGGTGCTGATCGCCTATCTGGACAACACCTTGCAAAGTCATCTGCTGGCGGAGCTTTTTCAATTGAGCCCTGCGGAGCGACGGCTTGCCGAGTTGCTCGCCCAGGGGCTTGCGCCCGAACACTGCGCGAACGCTCTCAACATCTCGATCAATACCGTGCGCACACAATTGCGGGCACTTTTTCGCAAGACCAATACCGAGCGCCAGGCAGAACTTGTCAGCCTTCTGGTACGCACCCAACTCTGAGCGCCACCGAGGGCTCGCCCGTTCTCACCGGAGCGAGCCACCCCGCCCGGTCAGGTCCGGAACCTGCGCACCAGCCCATCCAGTTCATTGGACAGCCCCGCCAGGCTTTCGGAATCCTGACGCGCGGCCTGGGCCAGCTCGGCCACCAACTGGGCATCGCCGTGGATCTGGCTGATGTGGCGGTTGA
>NZ_JBLUPV010000017.1:0-107579 GCF_048068075.1 Pseudomonas sp. NY15354 | reverse complement strand
CCCTACACGGATTGCGCAGTATCTGTAGGAGCGGCCTTGTGCCGCGAAAGGGCCGTGCAGCGGCCCCAGGATGTGGCGGCATGGGGCTGCGTTGCAGCCCATCGCAGGCTTTGCCAGCGCCTACACGTGTTTGCGCCGATTGTCAGGTCAACGCTTGGCCTTGTTCTGTGGTGCCTTCTTCGCGGGTAAACCCCACAAAGACCGCGTACGCCCAGCAACACCGTATAGCCAGCGGCTACATCTGCCTCAGCACTCGACAAACGCCACGGCCAGCCCGCCGCGGGAGGTTTCCTTGTAGTTGGCATGCATGTCGGCGCCGGTATCACGCAGGGTGCGGATCACCCGATCCAGAGAGATGAAGTGTTCACCATCGCCACGCAAGGCCATCTGTACCGCGTTGATCGCCTTGACCGCTGCAATGGCGTTGCGCTCGATGCACGGCACCTGGACCAGGCCACCCACCGGGTCGCAAGTCAGCCCCAGGTTGTGCTCCAGGGCGATTTCGGCAGCGTTCTCCAATTGAGCAGGCGTGGCACCCAGCACTTCGGCGAGCCCCGCCGCTGCCATGGAGCAGGCTGAACCGACCTCGCCTTGGCAGCCGACTTCCGCGCCCGAAATCGATGCGTTCTTCTTGCACAGAATGCCCACCGCCGCAGCGGCCAGCAGGAACGCGACCACATCGTCATCGCAGGCGCCGGGGTTGAATTTCATGTAGTAGTGCAGCACCGCGGGGATGATCCCCGCCGCGCCATTGGTGGGCGCGGTGACCATGCGCCCGCCTGCGGCGTTTTCTTCGTTGACCGCCAGGGCATACAGATTGACCCACTCCATAGCGCTCAGGGTCGAACCGATGACATTGGGCTTGCCCAGCTCCTGCAGGCTGCGGTGCAGCTTGGCGGCACGGCGCTTGACCTGCAGACCGCCTGGCAGGATGCCTTCGTTGCGCAGGCCGTTGTTCACGCACTCGCCCATGGCCGCCCAGATCTTCAGCAGCCCCTCACGCACTTCGGCTTCGGGCCGCCAGGCGCACTCGTTGGCCATCATCAGTTGGCCGACGCTCAGCTGATGAGTCTTGCACAGGGCCAGCAGCTCGGCTGCGCTGTCGAACTCATAGGGCAGCTTGACTTGGTCGGCATCGGACTGTGGCGCATCGATTTCGGCCTGCTCGACGATGAAGCCACCGCCGACCGAGTAGTAGGTCTGGGAGAACAGGCTGCCCTGCGCGGTGAACGCCTCCAGGCTCATGGCATTGGGGTGGTAAGGCAGGCTCTCGTCGAGCAGGCGCATGTCGCGGTCATACTCGAATGCCACCGGTTGAGTGCCATCGAGGATCAGGCATTGCTCCTGCATCACCTGTGCGATGCGCGGCTCGATGCTCTGCGGGTCGATACGATCTGGCCATTGGCCCATCAGTCCGAGCAGGCAGGCGCGGTCAGTGGCATGGCCGACGCCGGTCGCCGACAGCGAGCCATACAGGCGTACCTCGACCCGCGTCACCTGCGTCAGCACACCCCGCTCGCGAAGCGCTTGGGCGAAGGTCGCCGCCGCGCGCATCGGCCCTACGGTATGGGAACTGGACGGGCCGATGCCGATTTTGAAGAGGTCGAAAACACTGATAGCCATGCTAATACCTGGGCGAGACAGCCTGTGGAGCCGTCGACCGCCTCTCCGAGAAAATTGAACGAGACTGCGATATTGCGTGATACTGACTCGCCCGTCGGGTAATGACCAACGAAAGTTCCTAAGCAAGGCTTTAGCAGGGCTAAACAATGAAGCGACAACTCAATGGCCAGACGTTCGTCTGGTTGCATGTGTTTTCCTGTGCGGCGCGGCACCTGTCGTTCACCCGCTGCGCCGAGGAGCTGCATATCACCCCCGGAGCCGTCAGCCAACAGATGCGTCAGTTGGAAGAGCGCCTGGGCTATCGACTGTTCCTACGTCGGGCCCGAGGCGTCGAGCTGAGCGCCGAAGGCCAACGCCTGGCGCAGACCGTGGCCGAGGCCTACGGCAGCATCGAGGCCGAACTGCTTCGCCTGGACGCCGGCGAGATCCGCGGCACCCTGCGCCTGCGCTCGATCCCCTCGTTCCTGGCCAAATGGCTGACCCCTCGCCTGCCCCGCTTCCAGCAGCGCTATCCGGACATCGAGCTGCGTCTGGTGGCTGAGGACAGCAACCAAGCCTTGCACCCGGAGGACTTCGACCTGGCCATCGACCTCAACGATGGCAGCTATCCGGGCATGCTCTCGACGCCCTTGCTCGACGAGCAGATTTTCCCGGTCTGCTCCCCCGCCCTGCTGCGCGGCCGCCCGCCGCTGCATGGTCCGGCAGACCTGGTGCATTACCCGCTGCTGCACGACATCACCGCCTGGCGCGGCAGCTCGGAATACGCCGAATGGGAGTTCTACCTCGACGGTATCGGTGCCGGCAGCCTGGATGTGCGCCGCGGACACACTTTCAACCGCAACCACCTGACCATCGAGGCTGCCATCGCGGGGGTTGGCGTGGCCATCGCCCGACGCACCTTGCTCAACGACGAGCTCGAACGCGGCGCGCTGATCGTGCCTTTCGGCGTGCCGATCGCCAACCACAAACGCTACATGCTGCATTACCCGCCCGGCGGGCTGAACCAGCCGGGCGCACGCGCGGTGCATGACTGGCTGGTCGAAGAGGCCGAAGGGTTCCGCGCCTTGCATCCTTTGCTGAGCTAGCCTGCGCCACTCGTCAAACATCCTGAACCCTCGCCAGGGCTTGCCGGTCGCACATCAAGAGTGAGGCGACACATGTCGCGCAAAACCACCCTGAGCGAAGGAAGGCACCGTGAGCGATATCCGTATCGGCATTTCCGGCTGGCGCTATGGCCCGTGGCGCAAGGACTTCTACCCAAAAGGTCTGCGCCAGGACGACGAACTGGCGTTCGCCTCGCGCGCGATCAACAGCATCGAGATCAATGGCTCGTTCTATGCCCTGCAAACGCCCCAGCGCTATTGCAACTGGCGCGACCAGACGCCCGAAGGCTTCGTCTTCTCGGTCAAGGCACCGCGTTACATCACCCATGTGCGCAGGCTCAAGGAGATCGAAGAGCCGCTGGCCAACTTCTTTGCCTCAGGCCCCCTGCTGCTGGCCGACAAGCTCGGCCCGGTGCTGTGGCAGTTCCCTCCCAGCATGAAGTACGACCAAGCGCGCTTTGCCCAGTTTCTCGAACAACTGCCCCATGACCGCGCAGGCGCTCGGGACTGCGCCAAGCACTGCGCCGAACGCCTGCGCGACAACGGCGGCACAGAGATCGACGGCAATGCACCGCTGCGCCATGCGGTGGAGATCCGTCATCCCAGTTTTGTCTGCGAAGGCTTCGTCGAGTTGCTGCGTGCCCACAACGTGGCGCTGGTGGTGGCGGACAGTGCCGGCAAGTGGCCCTATGTCGAAGACGTCACCGCCGACTTTGTCTACATGCGCCTGCACGGCGATGTGGAGCTCTACAGCAGCGGCTACACCGCCCGCGCCTTGCGACGGTGGAAGACGCGCATCCAGGCCTGGAGCCAGGGCGGCCAGCCCGACGACGCCGAACTGATCGTCCAACGCGCGCCGCGCAAGCGGGCCTCGCGGGACATCTACTGCTACTTCGACAATGACCAGAAAGTCCATGCCCCCTACGACGCACGGCGTCTGCTGGAAAAACTCGGCCTTGCCGGTGAACTGGTGACCGAGCCCGGGGTGGAACCGGAGGTCGAACTGTGAACAAGACCATGCCTGCTCCCCGCTGCATCATCGACAAGGTCACTGCCGTGCGCCAGCTGAACGTGCTGACGATCAATGTGCACAAAGGTTTCACCCTGTTCAACCGACGCTTCATCCTGCCTGAACTGCGCGAAGCGGTACGCGCCACCGGTGCCGACCTGGTATTTCTCCAGGAAGTCCATGGCAGCCATCTTCATCACGCCCAGCGACACCCCGCCTGGCCGGTGACGCCGCAGTATGAATTTCTCGCCGACAGCATGTGGCCGCAATTCGCCTATGGCCGCAATGCGGTGTACCCCCATGGCGATCACGGCAACGCGTTGCTGTCCAAATTCCCTATCACCCGCTATCACAACCTGGACGTTTCGATCGCCGGCAACGAACAACGCGGCCTGCTGCATTGCCAGTTGGAGGTGCCCGGGCACGAAGCGGTGCACGCGGTCTGCGTGCATCTGGGGCTGCGCGAGGCCCACCGGCAGAACCAGGTGCGCCTGCTGCTCGAACTGCTCGACAGCCTGCCGCCCGACGCGCCGGTGATCGTCGCCGGAGACTTCAACGACTGGCGGCGCAAAGCCGATGCGGTGCTCTCGGCGCACTTGGTGGAGGCGTTCGGCACCCCGGCACGCAGCTTCCCGGCGCGCCTGCCGCTGCTGCGCCTGGACCGCATCTACCTGCGCAACGCCACCTCGAGCAAAGCCCAGGTGCTGTCCAACTACCCGTGGTCGCACCTCTCCGACCACGCCCCCCTGGCCGCGCAGATCAGCCTATGAACCGGCCTTGGGTGGACGGCAATCAGGTCGAGCTGCTGATCAACGGCGAGGCCTACTACGAGCGGGTGTTCCAGGCCATGGCCGAGGCCCGGGAAGAGATCCTGCTGGAGACCTTCATCATCTACGACGACAAGGTCGGCCAACAGCTTCAGCAGGTGCTGATCGATGCCGCGCGGCGCGGCGTCCGTGTGGAGGTGGCGGCCGATGGCTACGGCACGGCCGATTTGCCGGATGCCTTCATCTCGGCGATGACCGAAGCCGGTATCCGCTTCCATGCCTTCGACCCTCAGCCACGCCTAGCGGGCATGCGTACCAACCTGTTCCGCCGCCTGCACCGCAAGATCGTGGTGATCGACGGTGAGCGGGCGTTCATTGGCGGCATCAACTACAGCGCCGACCACTTGGGTGACTTCGGCCCCATGGCCAAGCAGGACTATGCCGTGGAGGTAACCGGCCCGGTGGTGGCCCAGGTGCATGCCTCGAGCCGGCGCTTGCTGGCCCCGGTGCTGGAACCGCCCAGCCAGGTGCGCCCGCTCACCGAGCCCAGTGGCTCCGCCAGCGCCGTGCTGGTGGAACGCGACAACGGCCGCCACCGCAACGACATCGAAGCCTACTACCTCGAGGGCTTTCGCTTGGCGCGCCAGCGCATCGTGGTGGCCAATGCGTATTTCTTCCCCGGCTATCGGTTGATGCGCGAGCTGCGCAATGCCGCCCGGCGTGGCGTGCAGGTCAGGCTGATTCTCCAGGGCCAGCCCGACATGCGTTGGGTTCGGGCCCTGTCGCGCTTGCTGTACAACTACCTGCTGCGCGATGGCGTGCACATCCATGAATATTGCGAGCGCCCGCTGCACGGCAAGGTCGCGCTGGTGGATGACCAGTGGGCCACGGTGGGCTCGAGCAACCTCGACCCACTGAGCCTGTCGTTCAATCTGGAGGCGAACCTGCTGATTCGCGACCGTGCTTTCAACCAGCGGCTTTACCAGCACCTGGACGAACTGGCCCACCAGCAATGCAAGGCGGTGACCCTGGAGCGCATGGTGCGCGGCTATTGGTGGCGCGCGCCGCTGATCTTCCTGTGTTTCCACGTGATCCGGCGTTTTCCGCAGATCGCCGGCTGGTTCCCTGCCCACCGCCAGAAACTGCAATCGCTGACGCCCGCTGCGCAGGACTCAGGTACCTACCATGAGGGCAATACCTGATGGAACGCAAAGCCTGGCACACCTGGGGCAAACGTCTGCTGACGCTGTTGTTCGTGGTCCTGATACCGGTGCTGCTCTACAGCCTTGCACGCAATCTGGACTGGAACGAAGTGCGCCAGTCGCTGCTGGCCTACAAACCCGGCACCCTGGCCGTGGGCTTGCTACTGGCGTTCACCAGCTACCTGGTGTTTGCCAGCTACGACCTGCTGGGGCGTGCCTATACCGGCCACCCACTGCCGGCGCGCCAGGTGCTGCCGGTGGCATTCGTCTGCTACGCCTTCAACCTCAATTTCACCACCTGGGTTGGCGGTGTGGCGCTGCGCTATCGCCTGTACAGCCGGCTGGGCCTGGACACGCCGACCATCACCCGCATCCTCACCCTGGGTCTTCTGACCAACTGGGTCGGCTACATGCTGCTGGCCGGCAGCGTATTCGCGTTGCGCCTGGTCAAGCTCCCCGAGAGCTGGGCCGTGGGCGCGACCGGCCTGCAATTGATCGGTATCGCGTTGCTGGCCGTGGCGCTGGGCTATCTGCTGGCCTGCGGCTTCGCCAAACGCCGCACCTGGAGCCTGCGAGGACACGAACTGACGCTGCCCTCGCTGCGCCTGGCGTTGTGCCAAGTGGCCTTGGGCATGAGCAACTGGGCTTTGATGGCAGCGTTGATCCACTGGCTGCTACCCCATGACCTGTTCTATCCGTCGATCCTTGGCATTCTGCTGATCAGTTGCGTGGCCGGTGTGGTCGCGCACATTCCTGCCGGGCTCGGCGTGCTGGAGGCGGTGTTCCTGGCCCTGCTCCATGGCCAGCTCGGCCAAGGCACCCTGGTGGCCGCGCTGCTGGGCTACCGCACCCTTTACTACCTGATCCCCTTGTTGTTGGCGCTGGTCATCTACCTGGTGCTGGAAAAGCGCGCCAAGACCTTGCGCCAGCGCGGCTAGGCCGCCTTGCGCAAGACCTGACGAAGGCCCTCGGGGCCGGGAGGTGTCCGATGCGTTTTCCCCTTGTGCTGTCGATACTCGCCAGCCTGGCCAGTCCCCCGGCGCTGGCCGAGGCCTGCGACGTGCTCACCCGCTCCTCCAGCGAAGCGGTAAAGCCGGTGGAGCGGCACACCTGCTACAGCTACAGCAACATGCCCGCCGAAGCCATCGCCTGGTCGTGCAGCAACGAGAGCAAGGACATGATCAGCACCCATAAGCACACCGTCGCCCGCTGCGCCGATGGCAGCGTCGGCAGCTGCATCGCGCCGCTGACCCAGGAGTCATTGGCCAATCCCAACGCTGCCGGGCGCGACCAACCTTCGACCCGCCCGGCCCTGTCCAAGGACGCCCGGGTGATCACCTACTACTACGACACGCCGAGCTTGGGCCAGGCACGCGCCGACTGCGAACGCAAGGACGGTATCTGGCAAACCCATTGACCGCTGGTCGCACCCGAGGAACGACGGGGCCTGGCGTGGGTTCAGCCGTAGTAATCGACAACGCTTTCCAACGCCAGGGAGATAGCCGCCATGCCACGTGGAGATAAAGACAAGTACACCGACAAACAGAAACGCAAGGCCGAGCACATCGAGGAAAGCTACGAAGCCAAGGGCGTTTCCAAGGACGAAGCGGAGTCCCGCGCCTGGGCCACGGTCAACAAGCAGTCAGGCGGAGGCGAACGTAAGGGCGGCTCAGGACAGAAGAAAAGCCCGCAGGCCAAGCAAAAATCCCGCGAGTCCTCGGCCAAGCGCGCTGCCGCCACCCGCCATGGGGTGCCCCGGCCTGGGCAGCGGCTGGAGGACATGACCAAGACCGAGCTGATGGACCGGGCACGCAAGCAACATATCGCCGGGCGCTCGACCATGCGCAAGGGCGAGCTGATCGACGCCCTGCGCCACGCAGCCTGATTCCAGCGATTGGGCGAGTCTCAAGAACGTCCCAGTGGGAGCCGGGAGCCGGCGATGGACTGCAAAGCAGCCCATCGCCCTTAAACGATCAAGGCGAGATCGGGTCACTGGCTGGGAAGGTCTCGTCCAGCGCATTGTCCACATTGGTTTCCTTCGGCTGCACCATCTCGGCACACTTGCAGTCTGCCATGCGGCACGGCTCACCGTTGCGGTGGCCGGTGGCGCAGGCTTCGCAGCAATAAGCCTTGCCATCCTGCACCACGGCATTGGCATCCACGGTGCAGGAACAATGATTACAGGCACAACGTTGCTCGATCATGGTCAGCTCCTTTCATCGTCATCATCGGTCGGTGAAACCTCGTCAGTCCACGGCTCGCCATCCAAGGGGTTGGAGCGGGCCAGCTCAGCCTCGTCAAGGCCGACGCCACCACCGATCTCATGCTCCTGCACCCTGCGCAGGGTCTTGTCTGCCGGACCGCCGACACCTCCCGGCTCGTGCGGGTCGCGGGCGCCGGTCTGGTCGTAGAGGGTGTCCGGGCTCAGGTCATCGAAGGTGACGTTGTCTTCATGCAGGCTGTCGCTCAGGGCTTCACCTCCGGTCATGCCACTTTCGGCCACGCGTCCGGGCGGGAACGCTTGGTCAACTTCCTGGGCAGGGCGTTCGTCGCCTACACGGCCTTCGCGCTCGTCATGGCGGTCGCTGAAATCCAGTTCGTGCACGCTGCCCATGCGGTCCTCGGTATCGTCGATCTCAGCCGGGGGCCTGGTTTTGGGATCGTCTGGCTGGGACATCACGGCTCTCCGTCGGGTGGGTTCATGCGGTCGACTGCCGGGGCCGGACAATGATTCAGAGTTTCTGCCCGGCGGCGCAGGCCGGGCAAAAATTCTGAACTCTCGAGCGCGACGCTCCCTCCCACGTCTAGAGACCCGCGAACCCTCCCGGAGCCCGCCATGGCCAAGCCCCTGCAGGAGTACCAGCGCAAGCGCGACTTCAATGCCACGCCCGAGCCTGCCGGCGCCCGCCGCCGCGGCCAGCCGGCGCATGCCTTGCAGTACTGCATCCAGAAACACGACGCCAGCCACCTGCATTACGACTTTCGCCTGGAACTGGACGGCACCCTCAAGAGCTGGGCCATTCCCAAGGGCCCGTCGCTGGACCCGAAGGTGCGCCGTCTGGCCATCCACGTGGAGGACCATCCGCTCGATTACGCCAATTTCGAAGGCCATATCCCCGAGGGCCACTATGGCGCAGGCGATGTGATCGTCTGGGACCGTGGCGTGTGGGAGCCTGAGGGCGACCCGCACAGCGCCTACGCCAAGGGCAAGCTGCGCTTTCGCCTGCAAGGCGAAAAGCTCGCCGGGGTCTGGAACCTGTTCCGCACCCACCTGGCCGGCAAGAAGGAGCAGTGGATGCTGGTCAAGTCCGACGATGACCAGGCCCGCAGCGAAACCGACTACAGCATCGTCGACGCCCAGCCCGACAGCGTGTTGAGCGAACGCACCCTGGTGCCTCGCCGAGCCAAGACCCCTGCAAAGCCCACCCAGCGAACGGCCAGCCCCCGAGCACGCGCCAGCAGCGCCAGAAACGCCGAGCTGCCCGAACGCCTGGAACCCCAGTTGGCCACCCTGGTCGACGCCCCGCCGGCCGGTGACTGGCGCTATGAAGTCAAGTTCGACGGCTACCGCATCCTGGCCCGCATCGAGGGGGCGGACGTGCGCCTGTTCACCCGCAACGGCCACGACTGGAGCGCCAAGATGCCCCATCAGGTGGCTGCCCTGCGCACGCTCAAGCTCAAGTCCGCCTGGCTCGATGGCGAAGTGGTGGTCGCTGGCGAGAACGGCGTGGCTGACTTCCAGGCCCTGCAGAACGCCTTCGATACCGAGCACGACGAGCGCATCACCTACTACCTGTTCGACCTGCCCTTTCTCGGCGGCCAAGACCTGCGCCAGGTGCCCTTGCAGGATCGTCGCGAGACGTTGCGGCAATTGTTGGAGGGGCGTGAGTCGGAGCAGGTCAAGTATTCGGCCGACTTCGACCAGCCCGTCGATTCGCTGCTCGACAGCGCCTGTCGCCTGGAGCTCGAAGGGCTGATCGGCAAGCGCGCCGACAGCCCCTATAGCGGTCGGCGCAGCAGCGACTGGATCAAGCTCAAGTGCAAGCAGCGCCAGGAGTTCGTGATCATCGGCTATACCGATCCCAAGGGCAGTCGCAATGCCTTTGGCGCCCTGCTGTTGGCCCTGCATGACAACGACAGCGGCCAGTTGCGCTACGCCGGCAAGGTCGGCACCGGCTTCAGCGCCACCACGCTAGACAGCATCCATGCCTGGCTCAAGCCACTGGAGGTGGACAAGCCCGCCCTGGCCAAGCCGCCCACCGGCGCCGACGCCCGAGGCGTGCACTGGCTCAAACCCCAGCTGCTGGCCGAAGTCGCCTATGCTCAGATGACCCGTGACGGTGTGGTGCGCCACTCGGTGTTTCATGGCCTGCGCGATGACAAGCCCGCATCCGCCATCGACCTGGAGCGCGCCATGCCCAAGACACGCGTCGTCAAGCCCGTCTCCGAACCCCAGCTCGGCGATCTGCGCCTGACCCACCCGGAGCGGGTGATCGATGCCACCAGCGGCGTGACCAAGCGCCAGGTCGCCGAGTATTACGCCCAGGTGGCCCCGTGGATCCTGCCCCAGCTCAAGGACCGCCCCGTGGCCTTGGTGCGGGCACCGGATGGCCTGGGCGGCGAGCTGTTCTTCCAGAAAAACGCAGGCCAACTGCACATCCCAGACGTCGTGAGCTACAGCAAAGCCCAGGCCGGCCAGGCTGCGATGATCCTCAACAGCGCCGAAAGCCTGTTGGGTGCGGTGCAGATGAACACGCTCGAACTGCACACCTGGAACGGCACCGACAAGGACTTCGACAAGCCCGATCGCTTCGTCCTCGACCTGGATCCGGACCCGGCCCTGCCTTGGAAGGCCATGCTCGAAGCCACGCAACTGACCCTCACCCTGCTCGACGAGCTGGGCCTGAAGGTGTTCCTCAAGACCAGCGGCGGCAAGGGCATGCACCTGGTGGTGCCACTGACTCGCCGCGCAGGCTGGGACGAGGTGAAGGACTTCAGCCATGCGATTGTCGAGTACCTGGCCCGGCTCTTCCCTGAGCGCCTGAGCGCGGTGTCTGGGCCCAAGAACCGGGTCGGGCGGATCTTCATCGACTACCTGCGCAACGGCAAAGGCGCGACCACGGTCAGCGCCTACTCGCTGCGCGCCCGTGAGGGCCTGCCGGTGTCGGTGCCGATCTGGCGCGAGGAGCTGCCTCAGCTCAAGGGCGCCAACCAATGGCACATCGGTAACCTGGCCGAGCGTCTGGCCGAGGTCGACGACCCCTGGGCGGATCTGACCAAGACCCGGCAATCGATCACCGCGCGTATGCGCAAGCAGATGGGCCTGGACTGATGGCCGTGCTGCTCGACGTACTGCAATGGCCGGCCATGCTGCTCACCGTACTGGCCGCGTGGTGCATCGGCTCCCGCCAGCCGCGCCGGCGCCGTGTCGGCTTCTGCTGTTTCATCAGCAGCAACGTGCTGTGGGTGATCTGGGGCTGGCAGGTTCAGGCCTGGGCCTTGATCGTCCTGCAGTTCTGCCTGTGCGCCATGAACCTGCGCGGCTGGAAGAAGAACACCACAGGGGAGCCGAGCACATGAGCATCATCCAGGACTTCGACCTGAACAACCTCGACCGCCTGCTGCGGGCATTCACCGAACGCCCCCAGGCACTGAACCTCGACACCCAACTCCCCGTACTGATGCAGGCTTTGCAGTCCGACCATCTGGACCTGCTGCCCCTGCCCGGCCAAGGCCACACCCTGCAGCGCTGGCAGACCCTCGCCCGCATCGCCGGTTGCGATCTCGCCCTGGCCAAGCTCTACGAAGGCCATACCGACGCCCTGGCCATCCTCGCCGAGTGCGGTGCACCGCACTTGGTGGGCGACGATCTCTGGGGCGTATGGGCCGCCGAGCCGCCAGATGCCCGGGCGCGCATTCTCGCCCGCCAGGGTGAGCAGGTACGCCTGGGTGGGCGCAAGGCCTGGTGCTCTGGCGCCTTGCAGATCGACCGTGCGTTGATCACTGCCTGGGGCGATGACGACCAGCCCCAGCTGGTGGCGATCGAGCTGGCTCATCCCAGCCAGCGTATCCAGGTGGAGCAATGGCAAGCCGTGGGCATGGCCACCACCACCAGTGTGGAGATCGCCTTCGACGATGCCCCCGGGATTGCCGTGGGTCGGCCTGGGCAGTACCTCATGCGCCCAGGTTTCTGGCACGGCGGTGCGGGTATCGCCGCCTGTTGGTATGGCGCAGCCGAAGCCTTGGCGGACTACCTGCGCGAACATTGCCGCAAACCGGCGCCGGACGCCCATGCCCTGGCGCACCTGGGTGCGGTGGACGCTGCGTTGTACGGCGCGCGCGCGGCCCTGCGCGAATGCGCGGGATGGATCGACCGGCAGCCGACCGCCGACGCCAGCTTCGAGGTACGCCGCACCCGTGCCCAGGTCGAGCATGCGGTGGAGCAAGTGATCCACCATGTGGGCCGTGCATTGGGTGCCACACCCTTTTGCCGCAGCAGCCACTTCGCCCGTTTGAGCGCCGACTTGCCGGTCTATCTGCGCCAGAGCCACGCCGAACGCGACTTGGCATCGCTCGGGCAACAACTGGCTCAGGTGCCAGCCGGGGCGTGGCAGCTATGAGCGACGATCCGATAAAAACCAGCAGCGGCACACCCTGGAGCCAGTGGCAGCAGGCTGCCCATCTGGCCCGGGCCACGTGGATCACCCCCGACCAGTTGTGCCCGCCCGGGCGACGCCTGGTGCTGGTGGCACCGCACCCAGACGACGAGATCCTTATGGCGGGAGGCCTGTTGGCGGGTTTCAGGGGGCACGAGCAGGACCTGTTGCTGATCTCGGTCACCGATGGTGAAGCCAGCCACCCCGGCTCCCGTCAGTGGAGCGAACAGCGCCTGCGCCGGCAACGGCCCCTGGAAAGTCGTCAGGCCTTGCAGCAACTTGGCCTGGACCTTGCCCAACTCGACTGGCACCGGCTGCACCTCAAGGACGGCGCGGTCCCTCGCGACGAAGCCTTTCTGGTCAACCACCTTGGCCAACTGCTCAAGACCGATGACCTGCTGCTGACCACTTGGCGCGGCGACGGTCATGCTGATCATGAGGCCGTCGGCCGCGCCGCCGCCCAGGCCTGCCAGGCCCACAAGGTTAAGCTGGCCGAGGTCCCTGTCTGGGCATGGCATTGGGCCCGCCCGGACGATCCCCGCCTGCCCTGGCCAAGGGCGCATCGCATTGCGCTGGATGAAACCCGCCTGGCCCGCAAACGCCAGGCGCTGTCAGCGCATCTGAGCCAGCTGCAGGCCGATGGCGAGCGCCCTCCGGTGTTGAAGCCCGCCCTGCTGGAGTGCCTTTTGCAGCCTTTCGAACTGGTGCTGCTTTGAATGCCAATGGAGTCGCCATGAGCCTTGATGCGCAGTATTTCGCCGACCTGTACGCCACCAGCGACGACCCCTGGGCGTTCCGCACCCGTTGGTACGAGCGGCGCAAACGCGAGCTGGTGCTCGCCAGCCTGCCGCAACAGTGCTATCGACGCATCTTCGAGCCCGCCTGCGCCAACGGGGAGCTCAGCATCGGGCTGGCCGAGCGCTGCGCCACGCTGTTGTGCCAGGACATCGACGCGACTGCGGTGAGCCTTGCACGCGAACGCCTGGCTGCCGCGAGCCACGTTCAGGTCGAGCAAGGTCGCCTGCCGGGCGACTGGCCCGGTGGCCAATTCGACCTGATCGTCTTGAGCGAGATCGGCTACTACCTGGACCCCACGGACTGGTTGCAGGTAATCGAGCAATCGGTGGCCAGCCTCAGCCATGACGGCGGCTTGCTGGCCTGCCACTGGCGCCACCCGATCGTCGGCTGTCCCCAGGATGGCCGCAATGTACATGAGCTGTTGGCTCGGCACCTGCCGCTGTACCCGGTGCTGCGCCACGAAGAGGCGGACTTTTTACTCGAATACTGGTCGTGCCAGCCCAGCGTGGTGGACTTGGACGAGACCTGCCCATGATCGGCGTAGTCATCCCGGCGCACAACGAGGCCCGACACCTGGGGCATTGCCTGCGCGCGGTGAACCGCGCCGCCCACGAGGCCGAACACACAGGCCTGACGGTGCAGGTGCTGGTGGTGCTCGACCGCTGCAACGACGCCAGTGCCACCATTGCCGACCGCCATGGCGTGGCGACATTGGCAGTGGATGCGGGCAATGTCGGCATTGCCCGCCGCACGGGCGCGGCATGGATGCTTGAACGTGGCGCGCAATGGCTGGCCTTCACCGACGCCGACAGCCGGGTGCCGGCGCACTGGCTGCTGTCCCAACTGCAGTTCGCGGCCGACGCGGTGTGCGGCACCGTGCACATCGAACGCTGGCAGCCATGGCAAGGCGCTGCGTTGCGCGAGCTTTACCGCAGCCGGTACGAGCCCAGGGAGGGTCACCGGCATATCCATGGGGCCAACCTGGGCGTGTGTGCCCAGGCCTATGCGCGTGCGGGTGGATTCGCGCCCTTGCCGGCCCACGAAGATGTGCACCTGGTGCGGGCGCTGGAGGCCTGCGGTGCTCAGATCGTGTGGACGGCCCGGCATAGCGTGGCCACCAGCAGCCGGCGAAACAGTCGAGCGCGGGAAGGGTTTGGCGATTACCTGGTGGGTTTGGAGGGGTCAGTCACAGGGTGAGGCGCGGGGGCGCTTTGCGCCCCCTTCAGGATGCCTTGCGCGAGCGTTTGGCTGGTTTTTTCTCCGGTGCGGCTTTCTTGCCGCCACCCAGGCTGCGCTTGAGCAGTTCGGTAAGGTCGACGATATCTGCGCCCTTCTGTGTCGGCGCCCCCTCGCCTTTTTCCACCACGCTGATCTTGCCCTTGGCCGCCTTTTCCTCGACCAGATCCAGGATGGTCTGGCGGAAGGCGTCATGATAGTCCTCCGGCGTCCAGGGTCCGCTCATGTCCTCGACCAGACGCTTGGCCATGTCCAGCTCACGCTTGTCGACCTTGGCGTCGGTCACACTGTGGTCCAGCTCCAAGGTCTCCACGCCGCGGACTTCCTCCGGCCAGCGCAGGGTGATCATCACCAGAGCCTCGTCCAGTGGTCGCAGCAGTGCCAGGTGCTGACGGGTATGCAGTACGACGGTGGCCAAGGCGACCTTGCCGGTGCTTTCCAGGGTCTCGCGCAACAGGGCGTAGACCTTGCCACCCCGACGGTCGGGGCTCAGGTAGTACGGGGTATCGAAATGCTGCAGCGGGATGTCGGCAGCATCGACGAACGAGAAGATATCGATGGTCTGGGTCGCCTCGGGACGGGCGTTGCGGATTTCTTCCTCGCTGATGATCACGTAGCGACCCTTTTCGTACTCCACGCCCTTGACGATGTGTTCCTTGTCGATGTCCTTGCCGGTGACCTTGTTCACCCGCTTGTAGCCGACCGGCTCCATGCTGCGTTTGTCCAGCCAGTCGAAATCGACGCGCTCGGTGCGCACTGCCGTGTTGAGGCTGACCGGGATGTGCACCAGACCGAAACTGATTGCGCCTTTCCAGATTGCCCGGGCCATGGCTTAGCTCCTAGGTTCCAGGTTCAAACGGTTGGCCGGGCCGACAGTAGCGCAAGGCGCCGCAGCGCTCGCAGCATTGGCACTGCAGCCCGGGGTATTCACAGCTCAGTGCGGCGCCCCACTGGCAACCGCGCAACAGGCAGATGAGGGTCATCAGCCACCTCCTTGGCCCTGCAAGCACTGGGGCCCTTATTTCCAAGGACTGCGCGGCGCCCTGAAGGTTTACTCGCGCCGCCCTATGGCAGTGGATTGCCGCCGGTGACACCGAACACCTCACCGGTGATGTAGCTCGACTCCTGGGTGGCCAGCAGCACATACAGCGGCGCGCACTCGGCGGGTTGGCCGGGGCGCTTCATCGGCGACTGCGAACCGAATTCGGGGATTTTCTCCGGCGGCTGGCCACCGCTGGGTTGCAACACGGTCCAGATCGGCCCCGGGGCGACGGCGTTGACCCGGATGCCGCGCTCGATCACCTGCTTGGCCAAGGCTTTGGTGAAGGCCACGATGGCCGCCTTGGTGGTCGCGTAGTCCAGCAGTGTCGCCGACGGCTGATAGGACTGGATCGAGGCGGTATTGATGATGGTGGCGCCAGCCGGCATCAACGGCACCGCCGCCTGGCACAGCCAGAACAGCGCATAGACGTTGGTCTTGAGCGTGTGGTCGAACTGTTCGTGGCTGATCTGGCCGATGTCCTTGCGCGCCTCTTGCTTGCCGGCGACGTTGACCAGGATGTCCAGGCCGCCCAGTTGCTCATGGGCCTGGTCGACCAGCTCACCGCAAAAGCGTTGGTCTTTCAGATCGCCTGGCAGGGCGATGGCTTTGCGGCCTTCAGCCTCGATCAGCTTGATCACTTCACGCGCGTCGGCCTGCTCCATGGGCATGTAGTTGAGTGCGATGTCGGCGCCCTCGCGGGCAAAGGCGATGGCCACAGCGCGACCGATCCCGGAGTCGGCGCCGGTGATCAGCGCCTTGCGCCCGGCCAGGCGGCCGAATCCCTTGTAGGTATCTTCGCCGTGGTCGGGCTTGGGCTGCATGTTCGCATCCAGCCCTGGCGGGGCTTGGGTCTGCTCGGGAAATGGCGGATGCGGGTACTGGGTCAGCGGGTTCTGCATGCTGAACTGGTCGCGGGGCTTGTTGGGCATGGTGCGCCTCCTTCTGGCGAATCGATGGGTCGCTACAGGTTTCGAGGCAGCGCCAGGATTGAAGGTTTGTTCGGCCCATCGTGCGCACCGACGGGTGGTCACGCGCAACGGGCTGAACCATTTGCCCGACACCGGCGTCCATCGCAAAAGACCCCAACGAGGCGCCCCCATGCGCGAGGACCCTGTCCAGCACGTGCTGGATTACCTGAAGCGAAACGCCCTGGTGCTGACCACCGCCGAATCCTGCACCGCCGGGCGCATGGTCGCCCTGTTGGCGGAGCACCCCGGCGTGGGCGAGTCGCTGGAAAGCGGTTACGTGGTCTATTCACCCAAGGCCAAGCAGCGCCTGCTCGGGGTGAGCCCTGTGACCATCGAGCGCTACGGCCTGACCAGCGAGGCAGTGGCCTGGGAGATGGCCCTCGGCGCGCTCAAGGACAGCACCGCCAACGTGGCCATCGCCACCACCGGCGTGGCCGGCCCGGACGGGACCGACGGGATCGCGCCGGGCACCCTGTGCTTTGCCTGGGCGTTTCAGGATGAATCGATTGCCGTGTTCACCCGTAGCCAGCGTTTTTTCGGCGATCGCCCTGAAGTACTGCGCCAGGGCGCGCTGTATGGCCTGACGCGCCTGCAGCATTACCACGAGCGCTGGCTGCGCGGCGAACGCGCCTGAGCGGAATCTTGGCCATGACCGACGACGAACAGCGCTCACGCCATCAGCCGGTCGAGGAAGACATGGCCATGCAGCAACGGGTCTGGCGCTTCGAGCGGCTGGGCTGGTACCTGTTGTCAGGGGTGATGCTGCTGGCCCTGGCGGGGGGGTTCGGCCGTGGCCCGTTGAGCCATGCCCAAGCGAGCAGCGCCGACGGACGCGTCCTGGTGCAGTACGCGCGCTTGAGCCGCAGCGGCGTGCTGGAAAGCCTGCAGATCAGGGTAAGGGGCCCAAGCAACGGGCAGGTACAGGTCCTGCTCGACGGCGACCTGTTTCGCGAAGCGAGCCTCGAGACCGTGCAACCCCAGCCGCTGCGATCCCGCTCCGAGGGCCAGGGGCTAAAGCTGCAACTGGGTACCGGCACTGACGGCACCGCGACCTTGTACCTGAGCCTGCGCGCCGAAACGCCCGGCAGGCTGCAAGGCCGGGTAAGCCTCGGGCCGGACAGCGAGGCGCGCTTTTCCACCTTCATCTACCCGTAGGGAGCCGTCATGGATTCGATACTGCGCGCCGCCGGCATGTACGTTGCCTTGATGCTGCTGTTTCGCATCGCCGGTCGCCGCTCCCTGAGCGATCTGACCACCTTCGACTTCGTCTTGCTGATGATCATCGGCGAAGCGACCCAGCAAGCCTTGCTGGGCGAGGACTTCTCCTTCATCAACGCCATGCTGGTGATCGCCACCCTGATCGTGCTGGACGTCGGCCTGTCGCTGGCCAAGCTCAATTCCAGGCGCCTGGCCCGGGTGCTCGACGGCCATGCCACGTTGGTCGTCGAGCATGGGCGCTTTTTGCATGGACGGATGCGCAAGGCGCGCCTGACCGAGGACGACATCCTCGAATCGGCGCGCGATAGCCAAGGCATCGAGACGGTGGCGCAGATCCGCTATGCCATCGTCGAACGCAACGGCAAGATCTCAATCATCAAGGAGCAATGAGCCGCCCGCCTCGCACATACTCGCTCAACAACGCACTCCCAGGGCACCATCGGCCAGCACCTGATCGACCACCGCACGCAGGGCCTGGCGCGCATCCAGCCCGTCGCTGCGAGCGTGTGCCAGGCAGGCGAGCTGGCGATCGGCGCTGGTGCCTTCGCGCAGGATGCGTTGGGCCTGAAGCACCGCGCGCTGCGCATCCGCCGTGTCCGCCGGGCACTGCGCCTGCAACTGGGCCAGCCAGCCCTCGGCGGTCACGGGCACTTGATCGTGGACACCCAAGAACAGCCCATGACGACCATGGCGCTTGGCCCGCCAGTAGTTCTCCTGGGTGATCCAGCGGCTTTCGCGGTTGATCGGCGTGGGGTCGTAGTGATCCACGGCCGTGCTCTGCACCAGGTGGCGGAACAGACCTGCGATACACAGCACATCCTCCAGGCGCGGACATCCGTCACAGATGCGCAGCTCCACCGTGGGAAATCGCCGCGACGGGCGAATCGCCCACCAGAAGTCGCCTTCTTTGCTCAGGGCGCCGGTGCGCTCCAGCAAAGCCCGGTAACGCAGGTAGGCTTCCCAGTCCGCCAGCGGCTCAGGCAATTCCATGTGCGGCCACTCGGCGCAGATCACCCGTCGATAGCTCATGTAGCCGGTGGCCTGGCCGTTCCACAAGGGCGACGACGTGCTCAGCACCAGAAACAGCGGCAGCCAGTACAGCAAGCGGTTGATCAACTGGATACGATCACACCCGGGAGGCACCCCCACATGAACGTGCAGCCCGGACAACAGGCTGCGCCGGGCCACGTGTTGGTAGTCATCGAACAACTGACGATAGTGCGCTGTGGTGCGGGCGCGCTGGCGCAACCACTGGGCGCTCGGATGGCTGGCGGCGCAGTACAGGCCAACGCCCTCCTCGGCCAACACCTCGCCCAGGCGCTGGCGGGTGCTCCGCAAAAAATCATGGGCCTCGTGCAGGTGGGTGAACACCGGCGAGGCGACTTCTATCTGGCTACGGAACATCTCTTCGGCAAAATATTCGCCCATGACTTCCCGGCAACGCCTGGCGACTTTCAGCGAAGGGTTGGCCAGCACCTGCGCGCTGCGCAGGTCCACCAGCAGGTATTCCTCCTCGATGCCAAAGCTCAAGGGCCGGTACCTACCCTCACGCATTGCGCGTCACGGTCAGGGCCACGGCAGCGATGCGCTCGACCCGCTCGTAACCCGGCTCCAGCAACTGCTCACCGAACACGTCCGGGTCGACTTCCCGGTACGCCCAGCTCCACTGCGGCCCGGCCAGGCGCAGGCGGATGGCTTCGAGCAAGGCGTCGCGCCCTTCGACGATGGCCACACCCGTGTAGAGCAGCAAAGCGCCACCGGCGCTCAGGCGTTCACAGGCCTGCTCGACGATACGCAGCGACAACTGTGCGCCCAGCGCCCCGCCACCATGGCGATAGACACGCTCGCTGGCATCGAGCATGTACGGCGGGTTGGCCACGATCAAATCGAAGCTGCCGCTGATGCCATCGAGCAGGTCGCTCGGCTCCACCGACAGGTTGCCCACCCCAGCCAGGGCCGCATTGATCGCGGTGTAGCGCAAGGCCAGCGGGTTGATGTCCACGGCACTGACCTGCGCATGCTGCGCGGCGCGGGCGATCAGCAACGCGCCCACGCCCGTGCCGCAGCCGATGTCCACGGCGTGCTGGACGGGTTTGGGGGTACGCTGCAGGTGCTCATGGATGACCTGGGCAAAGCGGTAGCTGTCCGGGCCGAAGAACACCGCGTCACTGGCCTCGGTGGGAAAGGCCGAATGCACCAGCAGCAGGTCGTCCAGGCTGGACCAGCGCACGCTGCTGCGCAGCAATTGGCCCTGCGCCGTCACCACCTTGGCAGCCTGCAGTTGCTGTAATTCATCGGCCGAGATCAGAGCAGGGTCGAAGGGCCGGCTCCAGCCGAACACATCGCGCAGCGTACCGGCCCGCTCGCTGCCCGCCCGGGTGTTGTTTCGGGCATGGGTCGCGGGGGTCACGCAGGTGAAGCGATAACCGTCCGCGCGCAGGCGCCGGCCCAGTTGCAGCAGCGCCTGGTCGGCCTGGATCTGTTCGGGGCTCAGTTGCATCAGTAGGGCTCCTCCTGGGCAAGGCCAGTGGCCTGGATATAGGCGCGGGTGGCACGCAGGCCCTCAGGCGAGGCGTGGCGATTGCCGGCCATCCGCTCGATCAGCGCCTGCACCGGCGCCTGATCAAGCGCCGCGTCATCCGGCTCCAGATCAGGTTGCCAACTGCCCGGCAGCACACGGCGCACGCAGTTCCCTTCCCAGCCTTGGGCGATCCAGTCGTGCCACAGTTGCTTCTCGTAGGCGCTGAATACCCCGAACATGGCGGCGTCAGGGCCTTCGATCAGTCGCCACAGACGGCTGTGCGCCGGATCTTCGCCACGACGTACCCAACCGTGCTGTTCGAACGCCTTGAGCAAACCCGGCATGGCGTCGGGAGCGCTCAACCATTGGTTGAGGGTGCGGCCCTGCAACCGGCAATGGTCCGAATGCATGCGTTGGCCGAACAGACGCTTGCGCTCAAGGGCATCGAGCAACTCGCCCTCGAGGTCGAAACTGGCGATCAGGCTGGGCGTGTCGATGCCCAGGTCATTCAGGCGATAGCCACGCCGTACCCGTCGGTAGAAATCTTCGCCGCCCTGCTCCGACCAGAGCTGGCGTAGCGTATGGATCGCTTTACGGGCATGACCGCTGGCGGCGTTGTCGATGGTCACGTGCAACTGGAAGTAATGGCCGTCGATGCCCAGCTCCGCCAGCTCATGGGTGGTGATCAACAGGTGCAGCGGCGGTTGCTCGTAGCCCAAGTTGTAGCCGATCACTTCGGGCAGCAAGCCATCGAAGTGCTGCCCCAAGGCCAATTGCAGAGCGCCCTGCAGATAACGCGCAGGGTCCAGGGGCAACAGTTCCTGACAACCCAGGCGGGTGAGCAGACGCTGGTAGATGAGCACGTGGTTGCAGCGCGGGTCGCCCTCGCCGAGCTCTTCGAGGTAGGTACGGATCAGGCCGTGGTAACGCGGGTCATGCCAATGGTGCAGGACGCCCTGCAACCAGGCCCCGTCGACCGCCTTGGTGGGTGCGACCTGCTGCAGAAACCACAGGGCTTGAGACCGATTGGCGAAGTAGCGACGCAGTGCCCCGTGACGCCGCGCCTGAAGATACAGCGCATAATGCTCGGCCACGCTGGCGGCGCGGCAGGCAGACCATTGGTCCAGTTGTGCGGGAGAAGCAGGCAAGTCATCAGGCAGCGCATCGGCGCGGTTCAGTTGTTCTTCCAGCCACTGCTGGCCATCGCTGCAGCGGCCTTGCAGCAAGGCCTGGTAGCGGTGCTCCAGGCACTCACTCCAAGCCTGAGCCGGCGTCACCGGGACGGCGGTCTCGCAAGTCATCACCCTCATGCCTCACTCCTCGCACGATCAGTTGTCGGGGTCGTGGGATGGCATCGGTTGCGATGGTGAAGCGGGCGCGGTGGCCGGCGTGTCAGGTTGTTGCATTTGCAACGAAGGCTTGCTGGGGTCGGCGTCCTTGGCGGGATGATCGTCGTCGCGATCGAAACAACCGCCGAGCAGCGTCAGGCCGCCCAACAGACAGAGCATTGGGGCTATTCGCATAATGTGTGTCCTCCTCGCCCGTTGATCGCAGTGCCAGGAAGCCCCGGCACTGCGCTGCCTTGCTTACGAGCGGCCGCCCTTGCGGCTGGACTCGCTCGACCGTCCACCACCGGACTGCTGCCCACCTTTGCGGCCGGCTTCGGAGGCTTTCTCGCGGTCGTTGGCGAAATTGCCTGGGTTTTTCGATCCACCCTGGCTGCCGCTTTTGCTGGTCTCTTTGTTAGCCATCGTCTGTCACCTCGTGTGGCGTAAGGAATGCACGACAGCAGCCGTGCATAGTGTCGAGTACCCACCGAGCAAGGAGATTCGCTTTATCTGCGCAGACGCTGACCGACGGCAATAAAGAATCGGGCCCAGGCATTTGGCGCGCAGGGGGTTTGACCCAGCCCCCAACGGACAACACAATCGCCGCACCAACCCGATGCAAGCCTGGAGTGCACCTGTGAAAGCCTTGACCCCGTCCGCCCTACGCGTCTGCGATGCCGCCGAGGGTCATTTTGCCGACCATGGCTACGATGGCTCGTCACTGAGCGAGATCGCCGCCCAGGCCGGGATGCGCAAGGCGTCGCTGTATGCCCACTTCGCCAGCAAGGATGCGTTGTTCGCCAAGACCTTCGAGCGCGCGTTGGCGCAGGAAACGGCCTACGTTCAGGGCGTGTTCGCGCGGGAATCGGCAGAAGGCCTGCCGCCAGGGCATAGACATCCCCTGGACCTGGCCGAACGCTATGCCAGCTCGCCCAGCCTGCGCTTCGTGCTGCGTGCAGCCTTTCTGCCGCCCGCTTCGCTCAAACCGCTGGTCACCTCAGGGTTCGAAGCCTACCTGGAGCACATCCGTGTGGACTTTTGCCAGGCCCTGCGCGAGCGCCATGCCTGGGCCCGCAGCGACGGCAACAAGCTGGAGCTCTACGGGGATGCGTACCTGGGGATCATCGACAGCCTGCATGTGGAGCTGATGTACGCCAACCCTGCGGTCTACGCGCGGCGGGCGGCGTCGCTGCTGAAGATCCTCGACGACTCGCTGGCCTTGACCAGCCGCTAAAGGGCACGGCTCAGGGCTTGATGCGTTTGAGCTCGTTGAGCAGGCCCATCAGTTGTTCGAGCTTGTCGCTGCCGAACTGGCGCTGGATCTCTTGATAGTTGCGCTCCATCTGCTCGCTCATGGCCAGAAACAACTGCTGCCCACGCACGGTGAGGCTGATGAAAATGCGACGCTGGTCCTCAGGCGACTTGCGCCGGCCCACCAGGCCGTCACGCTCCAGGCGCTTGAGCACGCCACTCATGCTCGGCTTGAGGATGCAGGCCTGGTCGGCGAGCTGGTGGCTTTCCAGTTCGCCCTGCTGACGCAGGATGCGGATCACCCGCCATTGCTGCTCGGTCAGGTCATGGGCGTTGAGGGCCGGGCGGAAGAACGCCATGGTTGCTTCGCGGGCCTGCAGGAGGGTCAGAGTCAGGGAAGGTCTTGGTAAGGTCATGCTCATCAGTTCAGGTTGCAAAGCCAGGAATCTAGGGGCTGTGGTGCTTGGGGGCAAGGGATGCGCACAGCACTTCATTAAGATATTAACAAAGTGAAATACATTTGCAGGGGATCTGTCCAGCGCCGCCGCGCGATCACCGCATTTGCCGCTGACGGTACTCCCCTGGCGTCATCTGCGCATGACGCTGGAAAAACCGGCTGAAGTAGGCCGGGTCCTTGAAGCCCAGCTGATAGCAGATCTCGTTGGCCGAGCCACCGGTGTACAGCAGCAGGCGCCGGGCCTCCTGCATCAAACGCTCGAACACCAGCCGCTTGGACGGAAGATCGGCGATGCGTCGACAGACATCGTTCAGCCGTGCTTCGGTCACGCCCAGGGCGGCGGCATAGGCTGGGAGCGTCCAGTGCTCCAGATAGTGCAACTCGATCAGTTCGTTGAAGCGGTTGAACAGCCGCAGATCCTCATGCCGTGCTGGGGTCGCCTCCAAGGAATTGGCACACAGCCGTAACAGACCGATCATCACCAGCCTGGCCAGGTCCTGCACAGCGGTGCCCTGCCCTGGCCGATTGCTGCTGATCTCGGCGCCGAGCATGTCGAACAGCACTTCCAGTTGCCGCGCATCGACCGCTGCCTGGCCTTGCAGACGCCCCATCGCGACACACGCTGGCGCCAGCCGCGGCCCGGTCATCAACCCAGGCTCGGCCTGCAGCAGTTGCCATACCAGTTGCTGGCGCACGGTCAGCACATGGCCATCGGCGTCGGGTTCGGTGACGAAGGCATGGGGAATGGTCGGCGGCGTCAGGAAGAACATCGGCCCCGCCTCGTGATAGCGCTGCTCATCCAGGTACACCCGCACACTGCCGGTCTTGACGTAGTGGACCTGGAAAAAGCGGTCGTGCCGGTGCACCGGCATGTTGCGCCCGAAGAAACCGGCCAGGTTGCCGAGCCGGTCGTAATGGACCTCGCTCTCGCTGTAACGCTGGTCGTACACCTGACCGATGTTGATATTGGGGATCGGCTGTCGCTCTTTCATGTCGTGCTCGTGCGGGCTGGCGAGTCGGGCCGGTTTCCATGGTAGCACTGGCCGGTGGTCGCGAATCGTCCTGGGAGTGCCTTGACGATCGTTAACATATTAATTATAACGTTAACACATTAACAAAAATGCCAAGAAGCGCTTCCACACCGCTTCGCCTACCGCCAGGAGAAAAGCATGAGCCGTGCCTTGCACGAGGTTGCCAGCGGCACCCTGTTGGGCGTCGCCCTGAACTACCAGGGCCTGCTACAGCAGCACCTCGCCGCCTTCAACGAACCGCCCTACAAGCAGCCGCCGGTCAAGCCGGTGCTGTTCATCAAGACGCCCAATACCCGCAACCAGCACGGCCAACCCGTCACCTACCCCTCGGCAGTCGATCGCCTGCAACCGGGCCCGGCACTGGGCGTGGTGATCGGCAAGGACGCCAGCCGGGTCAGCGTGGAAAACGCCCTGGCGCATGTGGCCGGCTACACCATCGTCAACGAGTTCAGCCTGCCTGAGGACAGCTACTACCGCCCGGCGGTCAAGGCCAAGTGCCGTGATGGCTTCTGTTCTTTCGGCCCTGAACTGGTGCCTGCGGCGCAGGTGCCCAACCCCCAGGCCCTGGGGATTCGCCTGCTGGTCAACGGCGAACTGCGCCAGCACAACAACACCGCTAACTGCGTGCGCAGCGTGGCCCAGCTGATCGCCGAGATCAGCGAGTTCATGACCCTGCATGCCGGCGATGTGCTGATCACTGGCACGCCGGAAGGCCGCGTCGACGTATTGCCCGGTGACCGGGTGACCGTGGAGATCGACGGCCTC
Source organism: Pseudomonas sp. NY15354 (assembly GCF_048068075.1). Lineage (NCBI taxonomy): Bacteria > Pseudomonadati > Pseudomonadota > Gammaproteobacteria > Pseudomonadales > Pseudomonadaceae > Pseudomonas > Pseudomonas sp. NY15354. The sequence continues at coordinate 82,604 of NZ_JBLUPV010000017.1, read as the reverse complement.
GGCCAGCTGATCAACACCATCGTCGCCGAATGAGGACCTGCCCATGAAACACGCCCGTATCCAGTTCGACGGCCAGGTCCACGCGGCCACCGTCGAGAATGACCAGCACCTGCGTCTGGCCGATGGCCGCCTGGTCGCCGCCGACCAGGTCACCTGGCTGCCGCCGGCCAACGGCACCATGTTCGCCCTGGGCCTGAACTACGCCGACCACGCCGCCGAGCTTGCCTTTACTCCGCCCACCGAGCCGCTGGCGTTCATCAAGTCTCCCGGCACCTACACCGGCCACAACCAGGTCACCTGGCGCCCGGACAACGTCGCCTACATGCACTACGAGTGCGAACTGGTGGCGGTGATCGGCAAGCCGGCGCGCAACGTCAAGCGCGAGGACGCCCTCGACTACCTGGCCGGCTACACGGTCTGCAATGACTACGCCATCCGCGACTACCTGGAAAACTACTACCGCCCCAACCTGCGGGTGAAAAACCGCGACGCCACCACCCCGGTCGGCCCGTGGATCGTCGACGCCGCCGATGTGCCGGACCCGTCCAACCTGACGCTGCGCACCTGGATCAACGGAGAGCTGAAACAGGAAGGCACCACCGCGGACATGATCTTCGACATCCCCTATCTGATCGAATACTTCTCAAGCTTCATGACCCTGCAGCCGGGCGACATGATCGCTACCGGCACGCCGGAAGGCCTGGCCGACGTGGTGCCAGGCGATGAAGTGGTGGTGGAAGTGCAAGGCGTGGGCCGTCTGGTCAACCGAATCGTCAGCGAAGCCGAGTTCTTCGCCCTGAAAGCAAAAGAGGCATGAGCATGATCAAGCACTGGATCAACGGCCGCGAAGTCGAGAGCCGCGACACCTTCATCAACTACAACCCGGCCACTGGCGATGCCATCGGGGAAGTGGCCAGCGGCGGCGCCGAGGAAGTGGCCCAAGCCGTGGCCGCGGCCAAGGAAGCCTTCCCCAAGTGGGCCAACACCCCCGCCAAGGAGCGGGCGCGGTTGATGCGCCGCCTGGGCGAGCTGATCGACCAGAACGTGCCCAAGCTGGCCGAGCTGGAGACCTTGGACACCGGCCTGCCGATCCACCAGACCAAGAACGTGCTGATTCCTCGGGCCTCGCACAACTTCGACTTCTTCGCCGAGGTCTGCACCCGCATGGACGGCCACACCTACCCGGTGGATGACCAGATGCTCAACTACACCCTGTATCAGCCGGTGGGTGTGTGCGGTCTGGTGTCGCCCTGGAACGTGCCATTCATGACCGCCACCTGGAAGACCGCGCCTTGCCTGGCCCTGGGCAACACCGCGGTACTGAAGATGAGCGAGCTTTCGCCCCTGACCGCCAGCGAACTGGGCCGCCTGGCGGTGGAAGCCGGCATCCCCAATGGCGTGCTCAACGTGATCCAGGGTTACGGCGCCACTGCCGGTGATGCCCTGGTCCGCCATCCGGATGTACGGGCGATCTCCTTCACCGGCGGCACCGCCACTGGCAAGAAGATCATGCAGAGCGCGGGCCTCAAGAAGTACTCCATGGAGCTGGGCGGCAAGTCGCCCGTGCTGATCTTCGAGGACGCCGACATCGAGCGCGCCCTGGATGCTGCGCTGTTCACGATCTTTTCGCTCAACGGCGAGCGCTGCACCGCCGGTAGCCGTATCTTTATCCAGGAAAGCGTGTACCCGCAGTTCGTGGCGCAGTTCGCCGCTCGTGCCAAGCGGCTGATCGTCGGCGATCCGACCGATCCGAAGACTCAAGTCGGCTCGATGATCACCCAGCAGCACTACGACAAGGTCACAGGCTACATCCGCATCGGTATCGAGGAAGGCGCACGCCTGGTCGCAGGTGGCCTGGAGCGCCCGGCGGGCCTGCCGGCGCACCTGGCCAAAGGGCAGTTCATCCAACCCACGGTGTTCGCCGATGTGGACAACCGCATGCGCATCGCCCAAGAGGAAATCTTCGGCCCGGTGGTCTGCCTGATCCCCTTCAAGGACGAAGCCGAGGCGCTGCGCCTGGCCAACGACACCGAGTACGGCCTGGCGTCGTACATCTGGACCCAGGACATCGGCAAGGCCCATCGCCTGGCCCGGGGCATCGAGGCCGGCATGGTGTTCATCAACAGCCAGAACGTGCGCGACCTGCGCCAACCGTTCGGCGGCGTGAAAGGCTCGGGGACCGGGCGCGAAGGCGGCCAATACAGCTTCGAGGTGTTCGCCGAGATCAAGAACGTGTGTATATCCATGGGTAGCCACCACATTCCGCGCTGGGGCATCTAGCGCTGCCGGCTCTCACAGTGTGCTGTGGGAGCGGGTCTACCCCATCATGGACACAGAACAACAACACTTCACCGGAGATTCCCATGGGCAAGCTCGCTCTGGCCGCCAAGATCACCCACGTGCCGTCCATGTACCTGTCCGAACTCCCTGGCCCGCGCCAAGGGTTCCGTCAGTCGGCCATCGATGGCCACCTGGAGATCAGCCGCCGCTGCCGCGAACTGGGCGTGGACACCATCGTGGTGTTCGACACTCACTGGCTGGTCAACGCCAACTACCACATCAATTGCGCGCCTCACTTCGAGGGGCTGTACACCAGTAACGAGTTGCCGCACTTCATCGCCAACATGCCCTATGCCTTCCCGGGCAACCCGGCGCTGGGCCGGGTGTTGGCCGAAACCTGCAACCGCCTGGGCGTGGAAACCATGGCCCACGACGCCACCACCCTGGCGCCGGAGTACGGCACCTTGGTGCCCATGCGCTACATGAACGCCGACCAGCACTTCAAGGTGGTCTCGGTCTCGGCGCTGTGCACCTCCCACTACCTCAACGACAGCGCCCGCCTCGGCTGGGCCATGCGCAAGGCGGTCGAAGAGCATTACGACGGGACCGTGGCGTTCCTGGCCAGCGGCTCGTTGTCCCACCGCTTCGCCCAGAACGGCCAGGCACCGGAATTCGCCACCAAGGTCTGGAGCCCGTTTCTGGAGACGCTCGATCACCGCGTGGTGCGCATGTGGGAAGACGGCGACTGGGCCGACTTCTGCGCCATGCTCCCGGAATACGCGGTCAAGGGCCACGGCGAAGGCTTCATGCACGACACCGCCATGCTGCTCGGCGCCCTGGGTTGGTCGCAGTACGACGGCAAGGCCGAGGTGGTCACGCCCTACTTCGGCTCTTCGGGCACCGGCCAAATCAACGCCATCTTCCCAGTCACACCCCAGGACGGCTCCGCCATTCCGGCTGCCCAGGCCTCGACCCCGGCTGGCGTGATATCCGCCAGCCGCTTGTAAGGAGCCCTGCCATGCCTCATCTGGTCCTGCTCTACAGCCCGGACATCGAAGCCGATGCCGACATGGGCGGCCTGTGCCGCGCCCTGGCCGACTGCATGCTCAAGCAGCGTGATGAGACGGGCCGCCCGGTGTTTCCCACCGGGGGTACCCGCGTGCTGGCCTACCCCGCGGCCCATGCGGCGATCGCCGACGGCCAGGGCAACTACGGTTTTGTCTACGCCAACCTGCGCATGGGGGCCGGACGCAGCCGCGCGGTGCACCAGCAGGTCGGCGACAGCCTGCTGGCTGTGCTGCGCGGCCATCTGGACGCGCTGCTCGAACGCCGCCCGGTGGGCGTGACCCTGCAGATCGACGAGAGCCCAGGCCAGGTCTACGACGCCAAGCACAGCAGCCTGCACCCTTTGTTTTCCAAGCCTTGAGGTTTCCATGCTCGACGCCAGCATCATTCAGCACGCCGCCGCCCGCCTCGACCAGGCCGAGCGTTCACGCGAACAGATCGGCCAGTTCTCCCTGGAACATCCGGCCATCACCATCGAAGACGCCTACGCCATCCAGCGCGCCTGGGTCACCCGCAAGATCGCCGACGGGCGCAAGCTGGTCGGTCACAAGATCGGCCTGACCTCGCGCGCCATGCAGGTGTCATCGAACATCACCGAGCCGGACTACGGCGCGTTGCTCGACGACATGTTCTTCGACGAAGGCAGCGACATTCCCTTCGACCGTTTCATCGTCCCCCGGGTCGAGGTGGAACTGGCGTTTATCCTCGGCAAGCCGCTCAAAGGACCGAACGTGACCCTGTTCGACGTGCTGGAGGCCACCGAGTGGGTGATCCCGGCGCTGGAGATCATCGACGCGCGCATCCAGCAGGTTGACCCACAGACCAACGCCACCCGCAAGGTCTTCGACACCATCTCCGACAACGCCGCCAACGCAGGCGTGGTCATGGGCGGGCGCGCCGTTCGCCCCACCGAGATCGACCTGCGCAAGGTGCCGGCGGTGCTCTACCGCAACGGCGTGATCGAGGAGTCCGGGGTGTCTGCCGCAGTGCTCAACCACCCGGCCAAAGGCGTGGCCTGGCTGGCCAACAAGCTGGCGCCCTACGACGTGGGGCTGGAAGCCGGCCAGGTGATCCTCGGCGGCTCCTTCACCCGCCCGGTGGCCGCACGCCCCGGCGATACCTTCCATGTCGACTATGACCAGCTCGGCGCCATTGCCTGCCGCTTCGTCTGAGGATTTGCCATGGACATGCCCATCAACACCTTCAAGCAGCGCCTGCAACGCGGCGAAACGCAGATCGGCCTGTGGCTGGGGCTGGCTGACCCGTATTGCGCGGAGCTGGCGGCCAATGCCGGCTTCGACTGGCTGCTGATCGACGGCGAGCACGCGCCCAATGACCTGCGCAGCTTGCTTGGCCAGTTGCAGGCCATCGCCCCCTACCCCAGCCAAGCGGTGATCCGCCCGGTGATCGGCGACACTGCGCTGATCAAGCAGGTGCTGGACATCGGCGCCCAGACGTTGCTGGTGCCCATGGTCGAAAGTGCCGATCAGGCCCAAGCGCTGGTGCGCGCCATGCGCTATCCACCGAGCGGCGTGCGCGGTGTGGGCAGCGCCCTGGCGCGGGCCTCGCGCTGGAACACGATTCCCGGCTACCTCGACCACGCCGACGCCCAGATGTGCCTGCTGGTACAGATCGAGAACCGCGAAGGCCTGGCCAACCTGGATGCGATTTGCGCGGTGGAAGGTGTCGACGGTGTATTCATCGGCCCGGCCGACCTCAGCGCGGCCATGGGCCATCGCGGCAACCCCGGGCACCCCGAGGTGCAGGCCGCGATCGAGGACGCCATCGTGCGGATTCGCGGCGCCGGCAAGGCCGCGGGGATTCTCAGCGCCGACCAGACGCTGGCCCGTCGCTACATCGAGCTGGGCGCCGCCTTCGTGGCCGTCGGCGTGGACACCACCGTCCTGATGCGCGGCTTGCAGGCGCTGATGGGCTCGTTCAAGGAAGGGGCTGCCAGCCCCGCACCCGGCGGGGTCTATTGAACCCCGCTACCAGCCCCCGGCAGCCAGCGTCAAAAGCGCGGCAGCCACAGGCAAGACACCTACCGGGCGTTAGGCGCTCAATACGTATATCGCGCAACGGCTCAAGCAAGCCCACACCAATAATTCCAACTGTCCAGGCTGCGCCATGATCAACATCGAAACGCCGACCTATTACACGGCCACCAAGAAATACAACCTCAGCTTCCCGACCCTGGAAAGCGACATCGACGCCGACGTGGTGGTGATCGGTGGCGGTTTCTCCGGCATCAACACGGCCCTGGAGCTCGCGGAAAAAGGCATCACCAACATCGTGGTACTCGAAGCCCGCTATCTGGGCTTCGGCGGTACCGGACGCAACGGCGGGCAGATCATGGCCGGCATCGGCCACGATCTTGAGAAGATCAAGGCCAGCGTCGGCGAGCAAGGCCTGCGCGAGATCTTCGAGATCAGCGAGCTGGGCGCCGGCATCATCAAGGAGCGCATCGCCCGTTACGCCATCGATGCCGACTTCTGCCACGGTTATGGCTACATGGGCTTCAATGCCCGTCAGGAAAAGACCCTGCGCGCCTGGGAAAAAGACTTCAAGGCCATCAACCAGAAGGACGAGATCCGCTTCCTGGGCGGCTCGGAGGTCAAGCAGATCATCGGCTCGGACGCCTACAGCAGCGCCCTGCTGCACATGGGTGGCGGTCACGTGCATTCGCTCAACCTGCTGCTCGGCGAAGCTAAGGCGCTGGTCGGCCATGGCGCGCGTATCTTCGAACACAGCCCGGCACTGGAAGTGCAGTACGGCGAGCGCATCACCGTGCGCACCGGCCGTGGCTCGGTCAAGGCCAGCAAGTTGCTATGGGCCTGCGACAGCTTCCTCAACAAGCTCGAGCCTGAGCTGCATGCCAAGACCATCAACACCTATGCCTTCCAGATGATGACCGAGCCGTTGTCGGATGAGCTCATCCAGCGCATCAGCCCGATCCGCGGCGCCTACAGCGATATCCGCCCGGTGATCGACTACTACCGCGTGACCCGTGAGAACCGCTTGTTGTTCGGCGCCGCCACGCCCTTCGTCGAGCACATCCCCCAGGACCTCAAAGCCTGGAACCGCAATCTTATGCTCAAGATCTTCCCGTACCTCAAGGACGTGCGCATCGACCTGGCCTGGGGCGGCCCGATGGCCACCAGTGCCAACCTGTTCCCGCAGATCGGCACCTTGAGCAACCGTCCCAATGCCTTCTACGTGCAGGGCTATTCGGGCTTCGGCGTCACCCCCAGCCACATCATTTGCAAGATCCTCGCCGAAGGCATGCACGAAGGTTCCTCGCGCTACGACCTGATCAGCTCGGTCAAGCACGCGCGGATCCTCGGCAAGGACCATATCCGCCCACTGCTGCTGACTGCCGGCAAGACCGTGCATCAGCTGTCGGGCTTCTTCAACGGCCGTCGTTGATCACTGACTCTCAACCACTGGAGATCCTCTCATGACCCTTACCGCTGTCCGCCAGGGCGTGCAATTGTCCGAACTCGACGCCTGGGGCACCGTTGCCGACCTGGGCTCGACCATTCTCGAAGGCGAGGTCAAGTGCTACGGCAAGATGACCTACGGCGCCCCGACCGACCCGGTCAGCAGTGCTTACTTCGGCACCACCCGCGGCAAGTTCCGCATGGTCTATCCGTTCAGCGAGCAGGCAGTGATCGTCACCGGCGAGATCCAGCTCACTGACGAATCCAGCGGCCAGGTCACCCGCTACAAAGCGGGCGATGCGTGGTTCGTCACCAAGGGCACCCCCGTGCTTTGGGAAGTGCTCAGCGAGACCTTCGTCAAGCACTACCTGGCAGTGGCCTGACCCCTACCCTTGTGGATTTACCCGCGTAAACGTCGGCGTGCGCACCGACGTATTCGCGGGTAAACCCGCTCCCACAAGGACCGTGCACGCCCAGCAACACCGCTCAGCCCCACCCTCGGAAATAGGGCAGCGTTGCAGCCCATCGCAGGCTTCGCCAGCGCCTACAGATGCGGTGTGTGAGCGCTACACAAAACCCGCATCCACAGTTTCGTGTGCCACAGCGCCATGCACCGAACCACTGCATCCTGCATCTGCAGGATGGTCCTCACCTGCCGAGCTGGCGATACTTGTTCACAGGCCCTGACAACAACAAGAACGTCTCAGCCAGGTACCGCCTATGTGCAGCTCCAATGCCGATTTTCTCGCCTCCCCCGGTTTCACGCTGTTCAACGCTCTGGTGCTGGAAGTGCAGCGCCTGGCCCAGGAGCAGCCGTTGTCGCGTTTTCATGATCAGATCCTGCATCGGGTCCGGGCGCTGATCCCGTTCGACACGGCCTGGTGGGGCCGCGCCGCGCTGATCGATGGGTTGCCCGATGAGCACAGCAGCCATGTCTTCGGCCTGCCGCCTGAATACTTGCAGGACTGGCAGTCGATCCGTGACCAAGACCCCACCGTCGGCCTGGTCCACGCCTGCCCGGGACGCGCGGTGATCGTCGACAGCCAAGCCAGGGAAACGCCTGCCGGCCTGCGCTGGCTGGGTGCCAAGCACGGGTTCGGCGAATTCCTGTGCATCATCCACATCGACCCGCAGACCCAACTCAGCGTGCACCTGACGCTCTACCGGGCCATGGGCGCCACTGCGTTCACCGCTCATGAGTGTTTTCTGCTGGATCATCTGATGCCGCATCTGGTGGCCGCCGAGGGCGCCAACCAGATTCGCGCCCTGGTCGCGTTGCGCGAGGCACTCGACGGTGCCAACACCTTGGCCCTGGCCGTGTGCGACCGCCAGGGCACACTGCACTGCGCCGAGCGCGGCTTCGTCGAGCGCCTGCTGCTGGAGTGGCCGGACTGGAGCGGCCCGCACCTGCCTGAGCAGATCAGCCCGGACAGCTACCGCGGCCGCCAGTTGCAACTGGACTCCACCGCCGTGGGCGATCTGTTCCTGCTGACCGCTCGCCCCCGTTCGGTCCTGAGCCTGCTCAGTGCCCGCGAAGCCGATGTGGCCGAGCGCTTCGGCGCCGGCGACACCTACAAAGAAATCGCCCGCCAGCTCGGCGTCGCCCCCAACACCGTGCGTCACCACATCCGCAGCATCTACACCAAGCTGGGCGTCAACAGCAAAGCCGGTATCACCCAACGGCTCCACCACCCACCCAGCTGACCCTGCCCTGATCCACCTCGCCCCGCCATGCCCCATGGCGGGTATGGGGATGCTTTGCCTGCCGTTCACCTATCACAACAACAAAGGAACAGCCCCATGCATCACCGCCGTACCTACGCGCTACTGCTTCCCCTGGCCCTAGCCTGGCCAGACACCCAGGCCGCAGACCTCAACGCCCGCGACTTCGTCACAGCGCCGGTGGGGACCAGCCTGGGGGTTGCCTACCTGCCGCTGACCCGCTCCGGCGACTATCACGGGGCGGGTGACGACAGCGGCAAGGCGGACCTCTCGGTCAACGCCTTCGCCTACCGCCAGCTGTGGTTCAGCGACATCTGCGGCACCCTCTGCACGCCCCAGTTCATCGTGCCCTACGTGGACACCGAAGCGCGCCTGCCCGGCGCCAGCGAACATCAGCGCGAGCGCGGCGTGGGCGACCCGCAGGTCGGCGGCACGTTGTTTTTCATAAACGACCCGCAGTCCCGTACCTACAGCGGTCTGCTGGCCCTGCTCAGCGTGCCGGTGGGCGAGTATCACAGCCAGAATCCAGGCGTGTCACCCGGAGCCAACCGCTGGGCACTGCACCTGAACTACAACTACACCCAAGGCGTCGGCGAGCGCTGGCTGCTCGAGGGCAACCTTGAAGCCCAGCTGTACGACAAGAACGACGACTATCTCGGCGCCGATCTGCAGCAGAAACCGCTGTACCGCCTGCAGGCATTCGCCTCTTACGACTTCTCCCCCACCACCTACGGCGCCCTGCGCCTGATCCATGCCGATGGCGGCGAGCTGGAACTCGACGGCCGGCGTCTGGACGACACCCATCAGCGCTACACCCAGGCCGGTTTCGAACTCGGCCATTGGCTCGACTCACGCAACCAGGTGCTGCTGGGCCTGACCCGCAACGTATCGACCGACAACGCCTACGCGCAGGACAACCTGCTGCTGCGTTTCGTCCACGTCTTCTGAGGAATGCGCCATGACCCTGTTTTCTGCAATCGGCCTCGCCCCCTTGCGCCTGCTGGCCATCGTACTGTTTGCCGCCGTGGTGCCCAGCGTGCTGATGACCGCACCTGCCGTCGCCACCCAATACGCCGCGCAACTTGGCCTGGGCCCGGCACGGATCGGCCAGTTGTTTTCCGTTGAGCTGGCCGCCATGAGCCTGGCCACGCTGCCCGCCTACTACTGGCAATCGCGTTGGGACTGGCGCCAGGTGGCCCGCGGCGCCGCCTTGCTGTTCATCGGCGCCAACCTGGCGAGCGCCTGCACCGACCAGTACGCCACGCTGATGGCCTTGCGCGCCCTGAGCGCCCTGGCCGGCGGCAGCCTGATGGTGGTGTGCATCGCCAGTGCGGCGCAAAGCCCACAGGCAGACCGCGTCTACGGGCTGTGGGTCGGCGGGCAATTGATGCTCGGCGCGGTAGGGCTGTGGGTGCTCCCGCCCTTGTTCGCCAATTTCGGGCTCAAAGCTCTTTACCTCGGGCTGGCCATGCTGATGCTGCTGTGTCTGCCGCTGGCCGGCGCGTTCAGTGCTAGCCCTGCAGGCACCACCCGGCATGCGTCGACCCAACCCCTCGGCCAAGGTTGGCTGCCCGGTCTGTGCGGGCTGTTCGCGGTCCTGGTGTTCTACGCCGGCCTCAGTGCGGTGTGGACATTCATCGGCAGTGTCGCCGCCACTTCGGCCATCGAACCTGCCGACAGTGGCCGGATCCTGTCGATCGCCACCCTGCTCGGTATCGCCGGCGCCCTGTGCGCCACGCTGATCGGTCCGCGCTGGCCGCGCAACGTGCTGTTGGGGCTGGGCCTTGGGCTGATGAGCACTGCCCTGTGCTTGCTGCTGGACACCCCGAGCCTGTTGCGTTTCGCCGGCGCTGCCCTGTTGTTCAAGTTCTGCTGGACTTTCGTGCTGCCCTTCATCCTGGCCTGCCTGGCCGACCTCGACCGGCATGGCCGGCTGATGAACAGCGTCAACCTGGTCATCGGCGGTGGCCTGGCCCTGGGCCCGGCCATCGCCGGCCCAGTGCTGGAGGCGGGTCTGGGCATGCGCAGCGTCCTGATCGGTAGCGCCTGCTGCCTGTTACTGGCCTTCATCGCCCTGATGATCACCCGCCGTTCCCGCTTTCTCGTCACCACTGGAGTACACCCATGACCCGTCGTACCGCGTTCTTCTTCGATGAGCTGTGTTTCTGGCACAGCGCCGGCATGCATGCCTTGACCCTGCCGGTTGGCGGCTGGGTGCAACCGCCTGCCGCAGCTGGCTTCGCCGAATCGCCGGAAACCAAGCGCCGCCTGAAGAACCTGCTGGATGTCTCCGGCCTGAGCCAGTCCCTGCTCCAACAAAGCGCGCCGGCCGCCGACGAAGCGGACCTGTTGCGGGTTCACCCGCAGGCCTACCTGCAACGCTTCAAGGCACTGAGCGATGCCGGCGGTGGCGAGCTGGGGCCGCAGGCCCCGGTCGGCCCCGGCAGCTATGAAATCGCCAAGCGCTCGGCAGGCCTTGCCATCGCTGCAGTGGACGCCGTGCTACGGGGTGAGGCCGACAATGCCTACTCGCTGTCGCGCCCGCCTGGGCACCACTGCCTGGCCGATCAGGCCATGGGCTTTTGCTTTTTGGCCAACATTCCCATCGCCATCGAAGCGGCCAAGGCACGGCATGGTCTGGGCAAGGTGGCGGTGATCGACTGGGACGTGCATCACGGCAACGGCACCCAGTCGATCTACGAAACACGCAGCGATGTGCTGACCATTTCGCTGCACCAGGAGCACTGCTACCCGCCAGGCTACAGTGGCGCCGAGGACTGCGGCCAGGCAGCAGGCGAAGGCTTCAACCTGAACATTCCGCTACCGGCCGGCAGCGGTCACGATGCCTATCTGCAAGCGATGCGACAGATCGTGCTGCCGGCACTGGAGCGTTTCGCCCCCGAGCTGATCGTGGTCGCCTGCGGCTACGATGCCAACGCGGTAGACCCGTTGGCCCGCATGCTGCTGCACAGTGATTCGTTCCGTGCGATGACTGCCTTGCTGCGCGAGGCGGCCGAACGGCACTGCGCCGGGCGCCTGGTGCTGGTGCATGAAGGGGGGTATTCGGAAGCCTATGTGCCGTTCTGTGGACTGGCGGCGATCGAGGAACTGGTGGGCGTGCGCACGGCGGTACAAGACCCGATGCTGGGGTTCATCCAGTCGCAGCAGCCTGGAGCGGCCCATGGACGGTTCCTGGCGGAGTATGTGGAGGCTTTGGCCGGGCGTTTGCGCTGAAGAACGTTGGGGCTGCCAGGCAGCCCTTTCGCGGCGCAAGCAAGGTTCGACGTGCACGATCCCTGTGCGAGCGGTCCTCTACCGACCGCAGAACAGGGCCATGGCGCGGTAATCCTTGGGCGACTGCTCGAACTGTTTCTTGAACGAACGGCTGAAGTGCGCCGAGTCAGTGAACCCCCATTTGTAGGCGATCGAGGTGATCGATTCGCTCCTGAGGAACGGGTTGGACAGGTCATCGGCGCTGCGCCGCAAGCGTGAGCGCTGAATGTAGCGGCAGACGCTGTCGCCCTCTTCTTCGAACAATCGGTACAGGTGGCGCACCGAGATGCTCAGGCGGCTGGCAAGGCTCGATGGCGTAAGCCCTGGCTCGCCAAGGGACTCGTCGATGACCTTCTGCACATAGCTGCGAAGGTTGGCGCCGCTCAGGCCCGCCAGGTCGCATGGCCCGTCCACGTTGCGCTCGAAACCCGGCTCGAGCAATGCAATGAATGCCGCTTGCAAGGCATCACCCTGGGTACTGGGCACGGCCCCCTCGTCGCCTTCGCGGCACAACTGGTCCATCAACAGGTGCAGCATGCGTCCACAGGCGTTGGTCGAGGAGATCTTGCCGAACAATGCGTCCTGGCCTTGCAGGTGACGGCGCACCTGCTCTCGGGACAACGACAAGGAGACGTGCTCGATCAACCCGAACGGCGTGATTTCACACGGTCCCACCGAATCCATCAGCAGCAGCTCGCCTGGCGCGAGCTGGATGCTGACGCCATCCTGGGTCACCTGGGAGTACCCGGTACGCTGGCTGACCAAAAAGCAATGCTGATCGTCATCGCAGTCGGCGTTATCGCCCAGGCGGCGGATGTTGCCAGCGTTGGTGCGCAGGTTGGCCAAGGGCAGGCCAGCGCGGGAACAGGTCGAGATCTCGCCGATGAACAGCGAGCGATTGAACGCAAGCTCCGTCTCGAAGCGGCCACAGACCTGTTGCATGGCCGTGGTCCAACGATCCAGTCCGTCGTTGCTGAGTCCAGGGGTGGTTTGAGCATTGGGCATGGAGACCTCCACACGCGAAGCATTTGTAGTTATGCGCCAATTGTTAACATGTTATCAATGAGCGCACAACTGTCATCGTTCACGTGTAGAGGAATGGTTGCCGAGCGCAGCAGCCCTCAGCTGTCGCGCAAGGCCTGCTCCAGAGCGTCGAAGGCCCGCCAGAGGTAGCTGCGCTGATCGACGCCAAGGGGGATGTAGCGCCGGAACGCAGGCATGCGGTTGACCACTTCACTGCCGCCCATGTGCTCGAGGGTGACGTGCCACTGGCCGTTGCGACACTCCAGCAGCAGGCGCTTGAAGTCCAGCGGCATCAGCGCCGAGCGCAGTGCTTCGTCGGTGTTGAGGCGGCGCTGGAAGGTGTCGAAGCGTGCCCGATCCCCTTCGCGTAGCCGGCACACCAGGCCGGTCCGCCGCACCACGCCGCTGTGCCGCACTTCCAGGCACAGCGCTCCCGGTTGCCTGGCCGGCACACGCAGGCTGAACTCGCACATCACCAGGTGCATCAGCAGGTGGCTTTCGGTACGTTCGCTGACCGCTACAGCAGGGCCATCCTTGCGGTAGGTCAACTGCGCCAGGCCGGGCTCCAGGCACATGAAGTCATCCAGGCCCAGGTTGCGCTGCAGATGGCCCAGGGTCACCCCGGGTCGGTAGCCGGCCGGCGCACGCGGGCCGGTGAGGCGTTCAAGCCAACTCGCTGACATGGCGCACCTGTTGGGATGGGGTATGACCGGGCTCGGCGTTGAACTCTTTCTCCAGTACATCCTCGACCCGCGCCGGCTTGAACGGGTTGACCTTCTGCACGCACAGGGTCCAGAACAGCGCGTAGGCCGCAGTGCCGCCCAGCATCACCGCGAAGGGTACGTAGACATCGGCCGGATCCATGCCTGGCGGGGTGATGAACCACATGCCCAGCACGATACCGATGCTCGAGACGATCTGTGGCAGTGGGAACAGTGGCGAGCGATAGGCCCGCGGCAAGTCGGGCCTGCGGATACGCAGGATCACGACCGACAGGGTCACCAGCAGGTAGGCGGTGCTCCAGGCACAAACGGCGGCCAGTACCAGGTGCAGGATGTTGTCGGTGTTGCCACCCAGATACCAAGCGTGCAGGCACGGGATGAGCGCTACCACCAGGATGCACACCAATGGTGTCTTGAAGCGCGGGTGCAGGTAGGTGAAGACCTTGGGCAGCGCGCCATCCACGGCCATGCCATAGAGGATACGCGGCACGCCGGCCATCAGGGTGTTGATGGTGGCGGCGCCAGCAAACAGGAAGCCGATGCCCAGCCAGATGGGGCCGATGTCGCCCATCACCTGCTCAGCGAAGCGCGGAATCGCCATGGGCGTATCGAGCAAGTGCAGGCCACTGGCGGCGTCGAGCACCACGTTCTCCACCTGGCGCTTCATCGCCGCGCCATAGATGAACATGCAACTGGCCACACCGAACAGGCCCAGGGCCATGGCCTTGGGCATCACCCAGGCCGAACGACGCAGCTCAGGCGCCAGGGGTGTGACGAACTCGCAGCCAACGAACATGAACATGGCCATGCCCACCAGCGACAGCACCGTGACCAGGTCGGTACCGACCATCGACACGCCGAATGGCCCGTCCAGTTCCACCGCTGGGGCGGCCAGCAGGCCAAGTACGCCGAACACCATCAGGGTGGTCCACATGCCGAAGGTCAGCACCACCTCGGCGCGGCCGAAGGCGCTCACCCCGAATGCGTTGAGCACCCCGAACACCACCACGAAGCCCACCCCCAGCAACCAGGAACCACCCGCCGATTCGGCCAGGGTGTTCAGGTGCTCGAAGTTCACCAGGGCCATCACGCCCGAAAGGATGGTCTCGGCGGTACCGGCGAAGACATGCACAATCAGGTAGGCCGACAGGGTCCCGGTGATGGCGAAGAAACGCCCCAGGCCGCAGTTGATGTAGTCGTAGACGGAGCCGGTGGTCGGCAGAATCGCCGCCGCCTCGGCGAAGGTGGTGGATTGCGCGAGCATCATCAGCGCAGCGATCACCATGGCCACGGCGAAGGCGCTGCCGCCGATGCCGAAGCCCATGGTCGCGGTGAGGATGACCGGGCTGGCCATGATCAGGCCGACGGTACTGGCCAACGCGGTTGGGAAACCGATGCTGCCACGGTTGAGGTGCTCAGTGAGCTTATTGTTGATTGTCATGGGAAGTGCCCTGGCTAGACGAGGGAGAAAATGCCCGCAAGCCAGGCGTATCGCAAGTGCCCGCGATCGCCCAGCCTGCCTTGGCACTGTGCGCCAGTGGCCGGCGCCGGTCTTGACGCTGGCTGCCGTGGGGTTTGTTGCTGGCTGCCAGCACCCTCGCCGGGGCTGCGCTGCAGCCCCATTAGCCTTGTATTACGGCCTTGAGCACCGTCTTGAACGTTTCCAACTGCTCAGCGCTGAACTGCCCGAACACCCGGTCCTGTTGAGCCTGGGCGAGGCTCCACAGCCCTTCGGTCTCGTCACGGCCTTTGTCGGTCAGGCACACCCGGCCGTTGTCATCGGTGACCAACCCCTTGCGCGACAGGTTGGCGACGGCCTCGACGATTTCCCGTTCGGGCATCGCCACCTCACGCAGCAATTCAGGCAATGCCAGGCCTGCGTCGTGCTCCAGCACCATGAGCATGCGCGCCTCGCTGGTGCGCAGCCCGGTGGCCAGTTGCTGTGGCTGGTACCCGGCCTGATAGGCGCGCAGCGCCTGGGTCATCAGGTAGTACAGGTTGTGCTGCAAGCGCCCCTGGAAGTGACTGCTCGGCGGCTGTCCCTCGCTTCGACGGGTCATACGGGTATGCGGCAACACCATGGAGTAAGCGCCCTGGTGATACAGCAACGGCGAGCGCCCCAGGTCGTCGAAGGCCAGCACCTTGCCGATCATGATCCAATGATCGCCCCCATCCAGTTGCTGGTACTTCTGGCAACGCAGGCGCGCCGCGCAGTCGGGCAGCAAGGGCGCACCACCCTCACCCAGTTCATGCTCGATACCGGCAAAGCGGTCTTCACTGGGGCGGGCGAAGGTGTTGGACAGGTCGATCTGGTCGGCGGCCAGCACGTTCACGGCAAAATGCTCAGCGGCCTCGAACACGGCATGGCTGCTGGAGCGTTTGTCCAGGCTCCAGAGGATCAAGGGCGGGTCCAGGGACACCGAGTTGAAACTGTTGGCGGTGACGCCAACCTTGCGACCGCTGGCATCGGCGGCGGTGATCACGGTGACGCCAGTGGCGAAGTTGCCCAAAGCGCGACGAAAGGCGCGGGCATCGAAGGAAGTGGACATGCAAGGCTCCTGTTGTTGTTTTGAGAGGGGCGTCGGCCCATGCACGGATAAACCCGCTTCCACAGGGGCGTGTGGTGAGTTGTGGAAGCGGGTTTACCCGCGAATGGGTCGCATCCGTCACTGCGTGGGCATGGCCCCTCAGGTCATCGCCGGGTCCGGCTCCAGGCCCATCAACTCGCGGCCAAGGATCTGCGCGCATACGTCGTAGTCGGTGTAGGCGTGGGCACCGGTCAGGTGCGCATCGCGGAACAGCCGTTGCATCTCGTTGCTTTCAAACCAGGCGCCGCCACCGGCAGCTTCCATCAGGCGATCCACCGCCTGAATGCACAGCTTGGTGGCGTAGCCCTGGTTGGTGCGCCAGAACGCCAGCTGCGTGCGAGTCGGGTACTGATGACGGGCGCTGAAGTCGGCGATTTCCTCCCAGCTCTTTTCCAGCAAGGCGCGCGCCGCCGCCACTTGATGGGTGGACTCGGCCAGGCGCATCAGCGCCGGTGTCGCCGCACCGACCGCGGCTCCGGTATAGGCGCGTACGCGGTTGCGGGTCTTGTCGCGGAACACCTCGAGCATGCGCTCGGCGATCCCCAGGCTGACGGTGGAGAACCCGCTGGCGAAATACGGACGATACGGGTTGAAGTAGATCTGGCTGTCCGGGTACAGGCCAAAGCCTGCGGACTTGCCTTCCATCATGTCCTTGGCCTTTTGGATACGATGCTCGGGCACGAAGGCGCGCTCGACGACTAGAGTGCGACTGCCGCTGGCGCGCATGCCCACGGCATACCAGTCATCGCGGATCTGGTAATCGCTGCGTGGCAGCACGGCGAAGCAGTAGTCCTGCCCGCCTTCGTCGTTGGCCCGACGAAAGCCCATGATCGCCCATTCGGCGTGGTCACAGCCGCTGCTCCAGCCCATCTCGCCGCTGAACAGCACGCCACCGTCGACTTCTTCGGTACGGCCGAACGGGGCGATGCTGCTGCTGGCGGTCGCATCCGGGTCGGTGCCCCAGATTTCTTCCTGCAACTGGGCCGAGAACATCGCCAACTGGTGGCTGTGGGTGCACAGCAGGCTCATGGCCCAGGCGGTACTGGCGCAGGCGCCGGCCAAGGTCGCGATGCACTCGGCGAACGCGGGCAGGCTGATCTCCAGGCCCCCATAGGGCTTGGGCAGAAACGCCCGGTGCAGGCCAATGCTCTTGAGCAACGCGATGTTCTCGGCAGGCACAGTGCGCTCACGCTCGGCCTGGGCAGCATTGGCGGCGATGGCGGGCAGCAGCGGCTTGAGGTCTTCCAGCAGGGAGTTTGGCTTTTTCATGGTCTGGCTCATTGTTATTGGACCTTGGCGAGCAGTGGCGTCTCGCTGATGAATGCCGGGCCAGTATGGGAGCCATCCGACGCTGCTGAAAATGCACCTTCCGCAGCTCGAATTGTACTTTTCATGGCCACACCCAGGCTGGCAGCCTGGGTCATGGACGCTGGCACAGGCAGACAAGAACCATTGCGACTGGGGCCTTTAAGCTCGGCCTGACGCATCTATCCCAGGGGCTCGCGCCTTGTCGCCCCGCACGGCCGCTTGCACAGGGCAAGCGATGGGCCGCGCCACACCCCGCTGACCCTACCCGGAGCCCGCCCATGAGCGACATCTCTCTGCTGCCCTCGGTGACTGCCTTCCTGGCACGTGACCATGGCCTGTACATCCATGGCGAAACGGTCGCCAGCCAATCGGCCACGCGGATCGCCGTGGTCAACCCGGCCAACGGCGAAACCCTCGCCCAGGTGGCCGACGCCAACCAGGCCGATGTCGAGCACGCCGTCGCGTCATCGCGCGATGGCTTCCACGCGTGGTCGCGCACCAGCCCCGCAGCACGTGCCGCAGTCTTGTTGCGCCTGGCCGACCTGCTGGAAGCCAACCGTGAGGAACTGGCGCAGCTGGAGACCTTGCAGTCCGGCAAGTTGATCGGCATCGCGCGCGCCTTCGAGGTGGAGCAGGCCGCGCACTTCTTGCGCTATTACGCCGGCTGGGCGACCAAGATCACCGGCCAGACCATCACCCCGTCCCTGCCCTCCTTCGCGGGCGAACGCTACAGCGCCTATACCCTGCGCGAGCCGATCGGTGTGGTGGTGGGCATCGTGCCGTGGAACTTCGCCACCATGATCGCCATCTGGAAGCTCGCCTCCGCCCTGACCACCGGTTGCAGCATCATCCTCAAGCCCAGCGAGTTCACGCCATTGACCCTGCTGCGGATCGCCGAGCTTGCCAGCGATGCCGGCTTGCCAGCGGGCGCGCTGAACGTGTTGACCGGTGCTGGCACGGTGGGCAAGGCCTTGGTGGAGCACCCCGGTACCGACAAGGTCTCGTTCACAGGTTCCGTGCCCACCGGCATTGCCGTGGGCCAGACGGCCATGGGGGCCAAGCTGACCCGGGCGACCCTGGAGCTGGGCGGCAAGAATGCCGTGGCGTTCCTGCCCGATGTCGCGCTCGACAAGGCGGTGGACGGGGTGATCGAAGCTGGCTTCCTGCATTCGGGGCAGATCTGCGCCGCCGGCGAGCGCTTCTACGTCCACCGCTCGCGAATCGACCCCTTGCTCGAGGCGCTGTCCCAACGCCTGGGGCAATTGAAAATCGGCTCGCCACTGGACGAAAGCACCCAGTTCGGCCCCGTGGCCAACAAGCCACATCAGCGCAAGTTGGGCGAGCTGTTCGCCACCGCCCGCGCCGAAGGGAGCCAGATCATCCATGGTGGCCAGATCGGCGACGGCCCGGGCTGCTTCGTCGAGCCCACGGTGATTCTGGCCCGCTCATCCAGCGACACTCTGCTCAACCAGGAAACCTTCGGCCCGGTGGCTACTTTCCTGCCCTACGACACCGAGGACGAACTCCTGCACCTGATGAACGCTTCCCCCTACGGCCTCAGCGCCAGCCTGTGGACCAACGACCTGGCCAAGGCCATGCGTATGATCCCCGAGATCCAGGCCGGCACCCTGTGGGTGAACATGCATACCCTCCTCGACCCTGCCGTGCCGTTCGGCGGCATCAAGGCCTCCGGCATTGGCCGGGAGTTCGGCTCGGCCTTCATCGACGACTTCACCGAACTCAAATCCGTGATGATCCGCTACTGAGGGTCGCGACCATGAGCGTACGGGCCGCGGTCTCCGACGATGCCCTGGGCCGCTATTGCCTGCAGGCGTTCAGCCAGCAGGTGCCGGCGTCCTTGGCGGCGTTCTACCGCATCGACAGCCAGCAGCAGGCCTGCGACTTCCTGCTGCAGGACATGCAACTGCCGAT
This sequence comes from Pseudomonas sp. NY15354, assembly GCF_048068075.1. Lineage (NCBI taxonomy): Bacteria > Pseudomonadati > Pseudomonadota > Gammaproteobacteria > Pseudomonadales > Pseudomonadaceae > Pseudomonas > Pseudomonas sp. NY15354. Next base: position 63,251 of record NZ_JBLUPV010000017.1, on the reverse strand, counting down.
GCACCGACGCTATCTGGAGCACTACCGGGAGTACGACCCGCTGCAGCCCGGGCGCTGCCTGGCGCTGGGGCGCCCGGTGGTGTCCCTGCGCCAGGGGCTTGCGCATTTGCCTCCGGCCCAGGGCCAGGCCTACCGGGGATTCTTGCAACGCCATCAGGTCGTCGACGTGGTGGAGATCATTGCCCAGGTCGGTGGCCGCCCCCTGGCCGGGGTGTCGTTGCTGCGCGGCGCAAACCTGGGCGAGTTCCGTGGCGAGGAACTCGACCGCCTGCTCCCCTTGCACGGCCTGATGCAACTGGCCGTGGCCAGCCAGCCCTCGACGACGCCCAAGCCGCTCGCCAACCAGGAACTGACGCCGCGCGAACGGCAGATCGCCGAACTGCTGCGCGACGGGGCCAGCAACAAGGACATCGCCCGCGCCCTGGCCATCGGCCTGCCCACCATCAAGACGCACCTGATCAACCTGTTCCGCAAGTTGGGCGTGAGCAATCGCACCGAGCTGGTCAGTACGTTGTACCTGTGACTCAACCATCCGGTTGATACCGCGCCCCGGCGCATCCCGGCACCCTGTGGACTCCACTATCACAGGAGTTACCGACATGCCGAACCCAACCGACTGGATCACCGTGGGCGCCCTTGCCGAAGGTTTCGCCCCCGAGGCGTTCATCCTGCCTCAGCTGGCGGACCTGGCCGGGCGCACCTTGACCCTGCACTTCGCCAATGGCTGGATCATCGAGCACCGTTTCGACGCCCAAGCCCTGCACTGGCAGGCCGCCGATGGACACAGCGCCGGCAGCGCGCCGTACCGGGCGACCTCGGTGCGCCCAGGCATCTACCTGGTCGATTTCATCAAGCACGAGGCCGGCCAGGCCTGGTCGATTTCCCTGGTGCTGGACACCCTCAGCCAATCGTTCACCGCCGTGCTCGGCCGCCTGCCCGAGGCCTCCCAGGTCGAGCGGGGGCTGTATGCCCGCGCTTTGGCCGGCGAGCCGCTGACCGATGTGCAGGCACACTTCCATCACGGCAGCCTGGACCGCCCTTGGCAGGACGGCGCCTGCCCTCACGCGCCGACCCAGGAGCTGGTGGGCTTGCGCAACCGCTACCGCTACAGCCCCACCGAAGAGTACGAGCACATCTACCTGAACGAGCGCTATTACAGCTGGCAGTGCCTCAAGGGCGTCGAACAAGGCCTGTGCGACACCGACCGCGCCCACTACTACAAGATCGCCGAACAGCTGTACCTGTTCGTCTGGCGCGAAAAGATCGTGCCGACCCTGGGCCTGGTGATGATCGACCTGCAACAGCACCGCAGCGACGGCAAGATCTTCGGCTACCAAGGCGCTGACTTCGACACGCTGTCGAATTTCCCGGTGTCGTCCCACTGCAGCGTGCTCAACCGCACGGAGTACGGCCTGTGACCGGCAGCGTACTCATTACCGGGGCCGGCAGCGGCATCGGCGAGGCCTGCGCCCGGCTGCTGGCGGCCCAAGGCTGGCGCACCGTGCTGGTGGGCCGCCGCCGGACCGCTCTGGAGCGGGTGGCACAGGATACCGGCGGCCTGGTGCTGGCCGCTGACGTGGCCGAGAGCGCCACCTGGCCGGGCCTGATCGAACAGATCCGGGCCCATTGCGGTGGCCTGGACGGGGTGATCGCCAGCGCCGGCGGCCACGGCGTGGGCACTGCCTGCCAGACCTCCGATGAGAGCTGGCAGTCCGCCCTGCGCAGCAACCTGGACAGCGCCTTCCACACGGCCCGCGCCTGCCTGCCGCTGTTGCGCGAGCGACGTGGCAGCCTGGTACTGCTCGGTTCCATCGCCGCCCTGGCGGCCGGGCCGGCGGTCTGCGGCTACACCACCGCCAAACATGCCCTGATCGGCCTGACCCGCTCCCTGGCCCGCGACTACGGGCCAGAGGGTGTGCGCGTGAACTGCCTGTGCCCAGGCTGGGTGCGCACACCCATGGCCGACCAGGAGATGCAGGTGCTGATGGATCATCACGGTGAGGATCTGGATACCGCCTACCGCCGCGTCACTGCCGACGTCCCCCTGCGTCGTCCGGCCAGCGCCGAAGAAATCGCGGCGGTGTGCAGGTTCCTGCTCAGCGACGAGGCCAGCATCATCACCGGAGCAGTGATCGCCGCCGACGGGGGCTCGACCATCGTCGACGTGCCGACCCTGGCCTATGCCCAGCTGGGAGGCCAGCCATGACCGCCGGCCATGACTTCACCGGGCAGCGCGTGCTGGTCACCGGCGGCGCGCAAGGGATCGGCCAGGCCATCGTCGAGGCATTCGCAGCGTGTGGCGCCCAGGTCCTGATCCTCGACCAGGCACCTGCCGACGCGCTGGTCGACAGCCTGCGCGCCCGAGGCCACGAGGTGGGGGCCGTGGCCATCGACCTGGCCGATGCCCAGGCGATCCGGGCCCTGCTGGCCGGCCTGGATCGCCTGGACGTGCTGGTGCACAACGCGGCGTTCTTCCCGCTCACCGCCTTTGCCGACATCGACCCTGTGCTGTTGCAGCGCACATTGGCGGTCAACCTCGAGGCGCTGTTCTGGCTGACCCAGGGCGCGTTGCCGTTGTTTCGCCGCCAGGGTCGGGGCTGCGTGCTGGCGACCTCATCGGTCACCGGCCCCCGGGTGGCATACCCAGGGCTGTGCCACTACGCGGCGTCCAAGGCTGGGGTCAACGGCTTCATTCGCAACGCGGCACTGGAGCTTGCGCCCTTGGGGGTGCGGGTCAACGGGGTCGAGCCGGGCATGATTCGCACACCCGCCATGGACAACCTCGGCGACCCCGCCCACAACCAGCGCATCGCCCAGGGCGTGCCCCTGGGCCGGCTGGGCGAACCGAGTGATATCGCGGCGGCGATGGTGTTCCTGGCCAGCGACGCTGCCAGCTACATCACCGGCCAGACCTTGGTCGTGGACGGCGGTGCGACGCTGCCGGAAACCCAGGCGACCCTGGCGCCGTGAACTGGCTGCCAGGTGCAAGCGACCTGGCAGCCATGGGCAAGACCCGCACCTTGCATCCACGCACTAATACCGCGTTGTCGGCTCACACCGACCGCTTTGCCTCCACAACACCAAAAAAAAGAAACGAGGAACGCCAATGCTTTTCACCGCACATCGCTCCGCCCTCGCCGGCGCGCTGGTCGTTACCCTGCTGGGCACCAGCCAGGCGGCCGTCGCCTATGAGCTGTACGCCGACGAAGACACTCACTTCAACGCCGACATGCTGGCGGTGTGGGGCATGTTCAACAGCCGCAAGAACTACGACGGCACGCCTGGGGGCTCCACCTGGCGCGAAGGGTTCATCAAGTATGGGGTCAGTGGCGACCAGGGACTGGCCGGCAACGGCAGCCTGTATGGCGCGCTGAACTGGGTCAGCTCCGGGGCCTGGGGCGATGGCGATGCGGGCGGCAACCAGGACGGTTCCGAGCGCACCACCAAGATCGAGGACGCCTACCTGGGCTGGCGCTCAGGCGACCTGTTCCCGCTGTTGGGCAAAGATGGCGTGGATATCTCCGGCGGACGCCAGGTGATCCACCTGGGCAGTGGCTTTTTGATCAACGATGACGGCCCCAACCTGGGTAAAGGGCCGGCCGACGGTGCGCTCAACCGCGGCGGCGGTTTCTACCTCGGCGCTCGCCATGCCTTCGACCGCACCGCCATGCTGCGCCTGGGCGGCCAGGAGGGCCTGCATGGCAGCGTGCTGTGGCTCAAATCGGACAACCGCGCCCAGGCCGAGACCGAACTTGCCGCCGGCACCCTGGACTACACCCACGCCCTGGGCACCCTGGGGCTGACCTGGATCCACGGCATCGACGTCACCGACCAGTGGGCCAGTGAGTTCCAGAAGGCCCGTGAAGGCATGGACGTCTACAGCGTGCGTGGCGAAGGCGATGCCGGTGTCAAGAACGCCAGCTTCGCCTTCGAGTACGCTTGGCAGGACAAACGCGGCGGGCCGGAACAGGCCTGGTACCTGGAAGCGGGCTACACCTTCGCCGACCTTGCCTGGGCGCCGAAGCTGACCTACCGCTACACCCGCTACTCCGACAACTGGGACCCGCTGTTCACCGGGTTTTCCAGCGGTTACGGCACCTGGGTGATGGGTGAGGTGGCCGGCAACTATGCCGGGCCGTTCAACAGCAACACCGGTGTCCATCACGTCGGGCTCAAGGCCACGCCCCGTGAGGACCTGACCGTCGGCGCGCTGTTCTTCGACTTCGATACCGTGCGCACCCGCGACACCCTGAACCTGGACGCCCAGGAGCTGGACCTGTACCTGGAATGGGCGGTCAACGACCACCTGATCATCAGCCCGCTGGTGGGCCTGTACAAGCCACGCAAGGATGAGAGCAACGGCGGCAACCAGGTGGGCGGCAACGGCACCAACGTCTACAGCCAGTTGACTGTTGCGGTGCCGTTCTGAGGCAGGGGGCCAGCGCGCCACTCTCGCGGCACAAGGTCGCTCCTACAGGTCGAACGGTGTCCTCTGTAGGAACGGCCTTGTGCCGCGAGAGGGCTGCAAAGCAGCCCCACCCACAAGACCCATCAGCCCAGCAGCAGGCTCACATCCACCCCGGCCTCGCCCATCGGCGGGCACCAGTAATAGCCACCGGTCAGCGGACGGCTGAAGCGGTACAGGCCATCGATGATGCCGTCCTCCAACCCGCTCATGCGCCGCAATTGCACTTCGAAGGCATCCAGTGAATGGCCCAGGGCCACGAAGGCAAGGCCTGCGCCCCGCTCGTCCGCCCAGGCCACGGAGCGACGCACGACGAAGGCCTCGGGAGCGAAGCTTTCCTGGGCCGTGCGCTTGACGTGGGCCGAGGCCGGTGCGTCCTCCAGCTCCTCGTTGTCGCTCAGGCGGCGGCCGATGATGTTGTCCTGCTCAACCTGAGGCAGCGACTTGAAGTAGTTCAGGTCGTGCTTCCACAGCTGGAATGCCGCGAAGCTGGAGCCAGCCAGGCCAGGCTGCTCGCCAGCGACGATGGCCGCCTCGATCGCCTCGTCGTCCACCGGGTTCTCGGTGCCGTCCTCGTAGCCGCTCAGGTCGTGACCACCTCGGTGCAGGAAACCATCCACGTTGTCCACCAAGCGCAGTGCCGGGGCCAGCAATTGCTCCAGGGCTTGAGCCTGGAGGAACAGCTCGCCACGCTCCTCGCCACGCAGCCACAGCCACAGGGCGTGCTGGGTGCTGGGGTTTTCCACCACGGCATCCAACTGCGGGAACGCCCGCAGGCCCGGCACGTCGCGGCCCAACGCTTTGACCAGCGGGGCACCCACGCCAAGGATCAGGCTCTGGCCATCGACCTGCGGCAGCAAGGCGTCCAGCACGGCGGGCAGCGCCTGGACCGATTGCAGGGAGAAGAACAGGTGACGGGCGTGAGCCGGCACGGGTTTGGCGAGCAGACCTTGCTGGAACGGCATAGGGGGCTAATCCTCGGTAAAAACGGGCATGCTAGAGGCGCAGGCGGCAAGCTTCAAGCGACAAATCGACTCGGCAAAAACCCAGGGTCCTGCCACAGGGCTGACGCCAACTTGTGGCTAGACTGCTTTGAACTTGCCAAAGGAATGCCGCCATGACCGCCTCGCCACTGTTGACCGCCGTCCTGCCCATCGCCCTGGGCATCATCATGCTGGGCCTGGGGTTGTCGTTGACCCTGGCCGACTTCACCCGGGTGGTGAAGTACCCAAGACCCGTGATCATCGGCCTGGCCTGCCAGATCGTGTTGCTGCCGCTGGTGTGTTTTCTGATCGCCAATGGCTTCGGCCTGGAGTCGGCCCTGGCGGTGGGCCTGATGCTGCTGGCCGCCTCCCCAGGCGGAACCACGGCCAACCTGTTCAGCCACCTGGCCCATGGCGATGTGGCGTTGAACATCACCCTCACGGCGGTCAACTCGCTGATCGCCATTCTGACCATGCCGCTGCTGGTGAACCTGTCGCTGGCGTGGTTCATGGCCTCGGACCAGGCCATTCCCCTGCAATTTGCCAAGGTCATGCAGGTGTTCGCCATCGTCCTGCTGCCGGTAGCGCTGGGCATGCTGATCCGGCGCGCATTGCCCACCTTCGCCACGCGCATGGAAAAGCCCATGAAGCTGGTGGCGGCGCTGTTTCTGGCCTTCACCATCGCGCTGGCCCTGGCAAAGGACTGGCAGACGGTGGTCCTGTATGCCCCGGTGGTCGGCGGCGCAGCGCTGCTGTTCAACCTGCTGAGCCTCGGCGTGGGCTACTGGGTGCCACGCCTTCTGAACATTCCCCGGCGCCAGGCGATCGCGATCGGCATGGAGATCGGCATCCATAACGGCACCCTGGCCATTGCCCTGGCGCTGAGCCCGTCGCTGCTCAACAACCCGACCATGGCCGTGCCCGCGGCGCTCTACAGCCTGATCATGTTCTTCACCGCCGCCGTGTTCGGCTGGTGGGTCAGTCGCGCACGCCCGCAAACCGAGGCCGCCGGCAGCGTCTCGCGCCGGGCAACCGGTGACTGAGCCTGCCCCGCTAAGATGACCGAACGGCCCTGGAAGCCGCGCGCCAGGCAAAAATGCAGAAACGCACTGCAGATTTACCGATTGTGCATGGCATATTCGCATGACAGGATCCTGCGATCCTCCAGCGCAACTTCCAGACTTCACTTGGAAAATCAATAACAAAGCAGGGAGACCGCGATCATGACCGCGCACGCTCATTCCGAGGCCCACGTCCTGGCCGATATCCGCAATCACGTCGGCCACCTGACCCTCAATCGCCCCGCCGGCCTCAACGCCCTCACCCTCGACATGGTGCGTAGCCTGCAACACCACCTGAACCAATGGGCGGACGATCCGCAGGTCCATGCCGTGGTGCTGCGTGGCGAGGGGCCCAAAGGGTTCTGCGCCGGTGGCGACATCCGCTCGCTGCACGACAGCTACAAGGCTGGCAACAACCTGCACCGCGACTTCTTCGTCGAGGAATACGCCCTGGACCTGTGCATCCATCACTACCGCAAGCCCGTGCTGGTACTGATGGACGGCTTCACCCTCGGCGGAGGCATGGGCCTGGCCCAGGGCGCCGACATGCGCGTGGTCACCGAGCGCAGCCGCCTGGGCATGCCGGAAGTGGCCATTGGTTACTTCCCGGACGTTGGCGGCAGCCACTTCCTGTCGCGAGTCCCGGGTGAACTGGGCATCTACCTGGGCGTGAGCGGTGTGCAGATCCAGGCTGCCGACGCGCTTTACTGCGGCCTGGCGGACTGGTTCCTGGAGAGCGACAAGATCGCTGCCCTGGACGCCGGTCTGGACAAGCTGGCGTTCGGCGACCACCCACTCAAGGACCTCCAGGGCCTGCTGGCCAAGCTAGGCACCCAGACGCTGGACGACGCCCCGCTGGCCCGCCTGCGCTCGGTGATCGACCATTTCTTTGCCTTGCCCGATGTGCCCAGCATGCTCGAGCAACTGCGCACCGTGAGCATCGGCGACAGCCATCAATGGGCGCTGGCCACCGCCGACCAGCTGGAAAGCCGCTCGCCGCTGGCCATGGCGGTTACATTGGAGATGCTGCGCCGCGGCCGTCACCTGAGCCTGGAGGACTGCTTTGCGATGGAGCTGCACCTGGATCGCCAGTGGTTCGAGTACGGGGACATCATTGAGGGCGTGCGCGCCCTGATCATCGACAAGGACAAGCAGCCGCGCTGGAACCCGCCGACCTTGAGCGGACTCGATCCCAAGCGGGTGAACCAATTCTTCGAAGGCCTGTGAGCCGGGGAGTACACAGATGCAAGACCTGGAACTGAGCGAAGAGCAGATCATGATCCGCGACATGGCCCGGGACTTTGCCCGTGGCGAGATCGCACCCCATGCCCAGGCCTGGGAAAAGGCTGCCTGGATCGATGACGCCGTGGTACGCAAGATGGGCGAACTGGGCCTGCTCGGCATGGTCGTGCCCGAGGACTTCGGCGGCAGTTACACCGACTACGTGGCCTATGCCCTGGCGGTGGAAGAGATCGCCGCAGGCGACGGCGCCACCGGCGCGATGATGAGCATCCACAACTCGGTCGGCTGCGGCCCGCTGCTGGCCTATGGCACACCCGAACAGCAACAGGCCTGGTTGCCACGTCTGGCCAGCGGCGAGGTGATCGGCTGCTTCTGCCTCACCGAACCCCAGGCCGGCTCCGAAGCCCACAACCTGCGCACCCGCGCGGAACTGGTCGACGGGCACTGGGTCATCAACGGCGCCAAGCAGTTCGTCAGCAATGCCCGCCGCGCGGGGCTGGCCATCGTCTTTGCGGTGACCGACCCGGAGGCTGGCAAGAAAGGCCTGTCGGCGTTCCTGGTGCCGACCGACAACCCTGGGTTCAAGGTCGACCGCAGCGAACACAAGATGGGCATCCGCGCCTCCGACACCTGCGCGGTGACCCTCGACAACTGTCGCATCCCCGCCGCCAACCTGCTGGGCGAACGGGGCAAGGGCCTGGCGATCGCGCTGTCCAACCTCGAAGGTGGCCGCATCGGCATCGCCGCCCAGGCCCTGGGCATCGCCCGGGCGGCATTCGAAGCGGCCCTGGCCTATTCGCGTGATCGGGTGCAATTCGGCAAGCCGATCAACGAACACCAGAGCATCGCCAACCTGCTGGCGGACATGCAGGTACAGATCAACGCCACGCGCCTGTTGATCCTCCACGCCGCACGCCTGCGCACTGCCGGCAAGCCGTGCCTGTCCGAGGCGTCCCAGGCCAAGCTGTTCGCCTCGGAAATGGCCGAGCGGGTGTGCTCGATGGCCATCCAGGTGCATGGCGGCTACGGCTACCTGGAGGACTACCCGGTGGAGCGCTATTACCGCGATGCGCGCATCACCCAGATCTACGAAGGCTCGAGCGAGATCCAGCGCATGCTGATCGCGCGGGAGCTCAAGCACTATCCCCTTTGACCCCTGGGCCCGCTCGCGGGTAAGCCCACAGGTACAGCGGCGCTTGCGAAGACCGCCGCTGTACTTATGGGAGCGGGTTCACCCGCGAACAGCGTGCTGTCCTGCTCGCCCGTGATTGCAAAAGTGATCGAAGCCATAGCAATTACCCATTGAACACTGCGTTGAAGGTGCAGTAAGCTCGGGCTCATTCACTGGAGAGCAATATGTCCCACAGCATCCGCAACCACGCCAACCACACCGGTCGCACCGTGCGCCCTGTGCTGGCCGTTGCTGGCTGCCAGGCCGTTGCCAGCTTTTATTTTGGGTATTGGTTTAGCCACTAGGCGCCGCTGATACCCACACGGCGCCCACCTTCGAGGGGCCGCCGAACACGAGAATACTCAAACCCCCGGTCGGCTCCCCGACCGGGGGTTTTGCTTTTCAAGGCTTCTAGAAAACACCGATTCACATTGAGGAAACAGACATGAACACCATCGCTTATTACTACGCAGACGCCTACGCCTGGCGATTTAGCCAATCCCGTTCGGGCCAGCCTGCCGCCTCCGTTCGGTCGTCCACTGGTGGCAATGCTGCACGCAGTCATAAACCGAATATCTGTCGAACACCTCGATAGGGCCGGCCACGCGGGCCTGAACCCGCCGTCCGCCCAGGGAAAAACGCCATGCAATCGTCGAACCTCGCCCTGCCCCTGACCCAACCCCAGGCTGCCAACACCGCCGTCAGCCAGCGTCTGCCCAGCCCGCACCTGCTCAAGCAGCAGATGCCGCTCAGCACTGCCCTCGCCCAGCAAGTCCAGCAACATCGCCAAGCCGTGCGCGCCATCCTCGAAGGCCTCGACCCGCGTCTGCTGGTGATCGTCGGCCCCTGCTCGATCCACGACCCACGCTCGGCCCTCGAATACGCCGACCGTCTGGCCGCCCTCAGCCGCGAAGTCGATGACAAGCTGCTGCTGGTGATGCGCGCCTATGTCGAGAAACCCCGTACCACCGTCGGCTGGAAAGGCCTTGCCTACGATCCACACCTGGACGGCAGCGATGACATGCACGGCGGTATCGCACTCTCCCGCGGGCTGATGCTGAACATGATCGAGCGCGGCCTGCCGATCGCCACCGAGCTGCTGCAGCCCATGGCCGCCGGCTACTTCGACGACCTGCTGAGCTGGGCCGCCATCGGTGCACGTACCACCGAATCACAGATTCACCGTGAAATGGTCAGTGGCCTGGAACTGCCCGTGGGCTTCAAGAATGGCACCGACGGTGGCGTGGGCATCGCCTGCGACGCCATGCGCAGCGCCGCCCATCCGCACCGCCACTTCGGCATGGACGCCCAGGGCTACCCGGCGATCATCGAAACCCTGGGCAACGCCGACACCCACCTGGTACTGCGCGGCGGCCATCAGGGGCCGAACTACGATGCGGCGAGCATCGCCCAGGCACGCCAAGGCCTGACCAAGGTTGGCCTGACCGGGCGCGTCATGGTCGATTGCAGCCACGCCAACAGTGGCAAGGACCCAGCCCGCCAGCCCGCGGTCTTCGAAGAAGTGTTGCAGCAGCGCCTGCAAGGCGACCGGGCGATCATCGGCATGATGCTCGAAGGCCACCTGTACGATGGCTGCCAGGCCCTGGGCAAGGGCCCGCTCAAGTACGGCGTGTCGATCACCGATGGCTGCCTGGGCTGGGACTCGACCGAGGCGCTGCTGCGCCGGGCGGCCGAGCGTTTGTGACAGGCGCGGCAAGCCTGGCGAGACATTTGCCGAACAAGTGCGCTAGGCTTGCTTTTTTCACCCTAGGAGTAGTCCCCCATGGCCCGTGCCACCGCCCGCCACATCCTGGTCAGCAGCCTCGAAAAGTGCAACGAACTCAAAGCACAGATCGAAGCTGGTGCCGACTTCGCCGAAGTCGCCAAGGCCAACTCCACCTGCCCGTCCAGCCGCCAAGGTGGCGATCTGGGCTCGTTCGGCCCAGGCCAGATGGTCAAGGAATTCGACACTGTCGTCTTCAGCGCCCCGGTCAACACCGTGCAAGGCCCGGTCAAGACCCAGTTCGGTTATCACCTGTTGGAAGTGACCAGCCGTCAGGACTGAGCCCTCGGTCCCGGTGATGCCCTCTGTGGGAGCGGGTTTACCCGCGAATGCCGTCCTGCCAGCAACCCTGTTGCCAGAACGGGCGCATTCGCGGGCAAGCCCGCTCCCACAGTACGTGTTGGGCCTGTTGTTGCTATGCCTGACACTCACAGCCCACGCCGCCCCCACCCACGCGCTCACCGCCTACGGTGAAGCCCCGCGGTACCCCGAATCCTTCCGCCACTTCGACTACGTCAACCCCGACGCCCCCAAGGGTGGCAGCCTGCGGCGTTCAGCCCTGGAGATCGGGCAGTTCGACCATATCCTGCCGTACATCGACAAAGGCATCGGCGTCAGCGAGGTCGATGGCTGGCTGTATGCGCCTCTGGCGGAGCGCTCCTTCGACGAGCCCTATACCGTCTATGGCTTGATTGCCCGGCGCATGGAGCGTGGCCCTGACGATGCCTGGCTGCGGTTCGAACTCGATCCCCGCGCCACGTTCGCCGATGGCAAACCGGTGCGCGCCGAGGACGTGCGCTTCACCTTCGAGCTGCTGATGAACAAAGGCAGCTTGCGCTATCGCACCCAGTTCGCGGAGGTCACCAAAGTCACGGTAGAAGGCCCGCGGCAGGTGCGTTTCGACTTCAAACAGCCCCATGGCCGTACCCTGGCCCTGGACCTGGCCGCCCTACCGGTGCTGCCCGAGCACGACTGGCAGCACCGCGATTTCGCCAACGGCGCGGGCTTTGACAAACCCATCGGCAGCGGGCCCTACCGCATCGGGCGGCTCGACAATGGCCGCAGCATCACCTTCGAGCGCGACCCCAACTGGTGGGCTGCCAATCTGCCGGCCAGCCGAGGCCGCTACAATTTCGACCGTATCCGCATCGAGTACTTCGGCGACACCGAGGTCGCCCGTCAGGTGTTGCGCGGTGGCGGATTCGACTACAACCGGGAGTTCTCCGCCACGGCCTTCACCCTGGGCTACCAAGGCGATGCGCTGAACGATGGCCGCCTACAGCGCGCCCACCTGGGCCCGTCCAAGCCGCAGACCGCCCAGGGCTTCGTGTTCAACCTGAAGCAGCCGGTGTTCCAGGATCGGCGCGTACGCCAGGCACTGGCCATGCTCTGGGACTTCGAGTGGAGCAACCGGCAGATGATGCGCAACCTGTACATTCGCCAGCAAAGCGTGTTTTCCAACACGCCGCTGGCCGCACGCGCCTTGCCCGACGCCCAGGAGCTCAAACTGCTCGAGCCACTACGCGGCCAGGTGCCGGATGAAGTCTTCAGCCAGGTCTACACCGCACCCGTGACCGACGGCTCGGGCATCATCCGCCCCCAGCAATTGCAGGCCTTGGCCTTGCTCCAAGCCGCAGGCTGGCGCCCCGAGGGCGACCGGCTGGTCAATGCCCAGGGCGAAGCGCTGAGCTTCACTTTCCTCAATGGCCAGTCGGGGCTCGAACGCCTGCTGCTGCCCTGGAAGCGCAATCTGGCGCAGATCGGTATCACCCTGAACATCCGCAATGTCGACTCGGCCCAGTACGTCAACCGCCTGATGGCCCGCGACTACGACATGATCGTCACCGGTTATCCGGTGACCCTTTCCCCCGGCAGCGAGTTGTACAACTACTTCGGCTCAGCCTCGGCCGAGGACCCCGGCTCGAACAACTTCATGGTGTTGCGTGACCCGGCTGTCGACGCACTGCTCGACGGTCTGGTACGCGCCGAGACCCAGCCCGACATGCTGCGCCACGCCCATGCCCTGGACCGGGTGCTGCAATGGAACTACTACTGGATCCCTAATTACTACCCACCGGGCAGCTCGACCGTGTGGTGGAACCGCTTCGGTCTGCCCAAAGTCCAGGCGGCCTATGACGAAGGCCTGGACACCTGGTGGGAGATCAGCCCGACGCCGCTGACCAACGCACAGATGGCCGAGCGCAAGAAGGCCATGCCATGACTGCCTATATCCTGCGTCGCCTGTTGCTGATCATCCCGACCTTGCTGGCGATCCTGCTGGTGAACTTCGCAATCGTCCAGGCCGCCCCTGGCGGGCCGGTGGAACAGGCCGTGGCGCGCCTGCAAGGCATAGGCGGCGGCGCACCGGGCGCGCGAGTCGAGACGATACGCGGCGAGTCCCGCGCAAGCCGGGGGCTGGACCCCAAACTCATCGAGGAGATCAAACGCCAGTACGGCTTCGACAAGTCGGCGCCTGAACGCCTGTGGCTGATGCTCGGCCAGTACGCCAGGCTGGACTTCGGCCAGAGTTTCTTCCGCGGCGCGAAGGTCACCGACCTGATCCTCGACAAGTTGCCGGTGACCGTGTCACTGGGCTTGTGGGCCACGCTGATCACCTACCTGGTGTCGATCCCGCTGGGCATTCGCAAGGCCGTGCGTCATGGCAGCCGCTTCGACGCCTGGAGCAGCGCGTTGATCGTCATCGGTTATGCCCTGCCCTCATTCCTGTTCGCCTTGCTGTTGATCGTGCTGTTCGCAGGCGGCACATCGCTAAACTGGTTCCCGGTGCGCGGGCTGGTTTCGGAGAACTTCGACCAGTTGAGCCTTCTGGGCAAAGTCGCCGACTATTTCTGGCACCTGGTGCTGCCGGTCGGCGCGCTGGTGATCGGCGGTTTCGCCACCCTCACCCTGTTGACCAAGAACGCCTTTCTCGACGAAGTCTCCCGCCAGTATGTGGTCACCGCCCGGGCCAAGGGCCTGAGCGAGCGCCGCGTGCTGTACGGCCATGTGCTGCGCAATGCCATGCTGTTGGTGCTGGCTGGGCTGCCCCAGGCGTTGATCACGGTGTTCTTCGCAGGCTCTTTGCTGATCGAGGTGATCTTCTCCCTCGATGGCCTCGGGCGGCTGAGCTATGAGGCTGCCGTTTCACGGGATTACCCGGTGGTGTTCGGCACCCTGTTCATCTTCACCCTCGCGGGCCTGTTGATCCGCTTGATCGGCGACCTGAGCTATACGGTGCTCGATCCTCGCATCGATTTCGACGCGAGGGGCCGCTGATGTTCTCACCCGTCGCGCTGCGCCGTTGGCGCTGTTTCCAGCGCAATCGCCTGGGTTGGTTCTCACTGTGGCTGTTCGCCGGGATCCTCGTGCTCAGCCTGGGCGCGGAACTGGTGGCCAACGACAAACCGCTGCTGCTCTCCTACAAGGGCGAGCTGTACACGCCGGCGCTCAAGCGCTACACCGAGCAGCAGTTCGGTGGCCAGTTGCCCTTCCAGCCCGATTACCGCAGTGCTTACGTGCGCCAGCTGATCGAAAGCCAGGGTGGCTGGATGCTGTTCGCGCCGATCCCCTTCAGCGCCGATACGCCCAACTACGATTTGCAGGTGCCGACCCCCAGCCCGCCGAGCGCGAGCAACTGGCTAGGCACCGACGATCAGGGGCGCGATGTGCTGGCACGGGTGCTGTATGGCACAAGGGTGTCGCTGTTGTTCGCCTTCGCCTTGACGGTGCTCAGTGTGCTGATCGGCATTGCCGCAGGCGCCGTGCAGGGGTACTACGGCGGCTGGGTGGACCTTCTGGGCCAGCGTTTGCTGGAGGTCTGGTCAGGGTTGCCGGTGCTTTACCTGTTGATCATCCTCAGCGGTTTCGTCGAGCCGGACTTCTGGTGGCTGCTGGGGATCATGGCGCTGTTTTCCTGGCTGACCTTGGTGGATGTGGTGCGCGCCGAATTCCTGCGCGGGCGCAACCTGGAGTACGTCAAGGCCGCACGAGCCCTGGGCTTGCCGGACGGGCAAGTGATGCTCCGGCATATCCTGCCGAACGCGATGACGGCCACGCTCACCTACGTGCCGTTCATGCTCACCGGTGCCATCACCACCCTCACCGCCCTGGACTTTCTCGGCTTCGGGATGCCCGCGGGCAGCGCCTCGCTGGGTGAGCTGGTGACCCAAGGCAAGCAGCACCTGGAGGCGCCGTGGCTGGGCTTTACCGCGTTCTTCGCCTTGGCGCTGATCCTGTCGTTGCTGGTGTTCATTGGCGATGCGCTGCGCGAGGCGTTCGATCCACGGGCCTAGCGGTCGATCGGCCTTCGCGAGTCTGGCTGACAGTCGTCATAATCCCGCCACAGCATTTCAAAGGCCCAGTACATGCAAGACAGCGAAAGCCTCAAGGACTATCCCCAGGTTCGGCAACTGGCGATCCGCTCGCTGTTCGAGATCATCGAGCAGTCCAGCGAAGGGACGGTGATCGTCGATCGCCAGGCGCGTATCGTTTGGATGAACGAGCGCTACGCCCGGCGCTTCGGCCTACCCAATGCCGCCAGCGCCATCGGCCAGCCCTGCGAGGCAGTGATCCCGGGCAGCCTGATGCGCGATGTGGTGAGCAATGGCCGGCCGATCCTGCTGGACATGCTCGACACACCCAACGAGCCACTGGTGGTGATGCGCCTGCCTATTCATGACGACCGCGACGAGCTGATCGGCGCCATCGGTTTTGCCCTGTTCGATGAGCTGCGTAGCCTTTCGCCGCTGCTCAAGCGCTACTCGAGCATGCAGCAGGAGCTGGCCTCGACCCGTTCGCAACTGCGCGCCCGCCAGGCCAAGTACAGCTTCGCCCAATTCGTCGGCACCAGCGCCGCGAGCCTGGAGGCCAAGCGCCGTGCACGTCGTGGCGCGGGCAGTGACTCTCCGGTGTTACTGCTGGGCGAGACCGGCACCGGCAAGGAACTGCTGGCCCACGCGATCCACGCCGCCTCGGCACGGGCCCACAAGGCGTTCGTCAGCATCAACAGCGCCGCGATCCCCGAAACCCTGCTCGAGGCCGAGTTCTTCGGTACCGCGCCCGGTGCCTTCACCGGTGCCGACCGCAAAGGCCGCAGCGGCAAGCTGCAACTGGCCGAGGGTGGCACATTGTTCCTCGACGAGATCGGCGACATGCCGCTGACCCTGCAAAGCAAGCTGCTGCGCGTGCTGCAAGAAAAAGAATACGAGCCGGTCGGCTCCAACCAGATGCTGCGCAGTGACGTGCGCATCATCGCCGCCACCTCCATCGACCTGCAGGCGGCCATGGCCAGCGGCGCGTTTCGGGCCGACCTGTATTACCGGCTCAACGTCCTGCCCATCGAAGTGCCGCCCCTGCGCGAACGCCTGGGCGATCTGCCGGCGCTGTGTGAGGCCATCCTTGCCGAGCTCGGCAGCCAGTACGAACTCGAGCCCGACGCCCAGGCATTGCTGGCCCGTCATGCCTGGCCCGGCAACATCCGCGAACTGCGCAACGTGCTGGAACGTGCGACGCTGCTGGCGGACCAGCCGCGCCTGGGCGTGAATGACCTGCAGTCGGCGCTCGGACCGTTGAGCCCCGTGGCGCCTGGGGCTGCGGTACACCAGGGGTATCGGGAGGCGTGCGAGGCATTCGAACGCAAATTGTTCGCCGATGCCCTGGCCAGTTGCGCCGGGAATGTGCCGCAGGCCGCGAAGGCGCTGGGGTTGGGGCGGTCGACGCTGTACAAGAAAATGATTGCCTTGGGCATTCAGTCTCAATAGAGAGACTTTACTCTCTATATAGAGACATTATTTTTGGACCGCTTTGCGGTCCATCGCACAGGCGCAGCCCAACCGTTTGTTGGCGCTGACGAGGCCTGCAATGGGCTGCAAAGCAGCGCCGACAGTCTCTATATCGAGACGCATATACCGATAAAATCAATAAAACACATATAAATCAATAAGTTAGAAAACTGGCACGATTCCCGCTATCTCCTGTTTCACCATAAAAACAACGACCTGGAGACACTTTCGATGACCGTGCTCATCGCCCTCGCTGCCCTGGCCCTACTCATGTTGGCCGCCTATCGCGGCTACAGCGTCATCCTCTTTGCACCTATCGCCGCGCTGGGTGCCGTCCTGCTGACCGACCCTGCCGCCGTGGCCCCGACCTTCACAGGCGTGTTCATGGAGAAGATGGTCGGCTTTATCAAGCTGTACTTCCCGGTGTTCCTGCTCGGCGCCGTGTTCGGCAAGCTGATCGAGCTCTCCGGCTTCTCGCGCTCGATCGTCGCAGCCGCCATTCGCCTGCTGGGCACTCGCCAGGCCATGCTGGTGATCGTGCTGGTGTGCGCCTTGCTCACCTACGGCGGCGTGTCGCTGTTCGTGGTGGTGTTCGCCGTATACCCGTTCGCGGCCGAGATGTTCCGCCAGAGCGACATCCCCAAGCGCCTGATCCCGGCGACCATTGCCCTGGGAGCGTTCTCCTTCACCATGGACGCCCTGCCCGGCACCCCGCAGATCCAGAACATCATCCCCAGCACGTTCTTCAACACCACGGCTTGGGCCGCACCCTGGCTGGGGCTGATCGGCACCCTGTTCGTCTTCAGCGTCGGCATGCTCTATCTGCGCCGTCAGCGCAACAAGGCTCAGCGCGCTGGCGAAGGCTATGGCAGCGACCTGCGCAACGAGCCTGAAACCGCC
Source organism: Pseudomonas sp. NY15354 (assembly GCF_048068075.1). Taxonomy (NCBI): domain Bacteria; kingdom Pseudomonadati; phylum Pseudomonadota; class Gammaproteobacteria; order Pseudomonadales; family Pseudomonadaceae; genus Pseudomonas; species Pseudomonas sp. NY15354. The sequence goes on along the minus strand of NZ_JBLUPV010000017.1, from coordinate 45,866 downwards.
GATGACCTGGCACTGCCCAACCCCTGGCTGGCGCTCTCGCCCTTGGTGCTGGTGGGCGTGATGAACCTGGTCTTCACCCACTGGATCCCCCAGTGGTATGGGGCCAGCCATACCTTGCAGTTGCCAGGCATGAGCGCGCCGGTGCAAAGCGATGTGGCCAAACTCACCGCGATCTGGGCCGTGCAGGCGGCCTTGCTGGTGGGCATTCTGATGGTCTTGGTGTGTGCCTTCGGCGCCATCCGCCAACGTTTGGCCGAAGGCACCAAGAGCGCTGTCAGTGGTGCGCTGCTGGCGGCCATGAACACCGCCTCGGAGTATGGCTTCGGCGCGGTGATCGCCTCGCTGCCGGGCTTTCTGGTGTTGGCCGATGCGCTGCGCGCGATTCCCAATCCGCTGGTCAACGAAGCGATCACCGTCACGTTGCTGGCCGGCATCACCGGTTCGGCCTCCGGCGGCATGAGCATCGCCTTGGCGGCCATGAGCGAAAGTTTCATCGCCGCGGCCCATGCCGCGAACATTCCGCTGGAAGTCCTGCACCGGGTGGCCGCCATGGCCAGCGGCGGCATGGACACCTTGCCGCACAACGGCGCGGTGATCACCTTGCTGGCGGTCACCGGGCTGACCCACCGCGAGGCCTACAAGGACATTTTCGGTATTACCCTGATCAAGACCCTGGCGGTTTTCGTGGTCATCGCCACCTTCTACGCCACCGGCATCGTCTAAGGAGATCTGCATGACGCTCAAAGGCAAGACAGCACTGGTCACCGGCTCCACCAGCGGCATTGGCCTGGGTATCGCCCAGGTGCTGGCCGGTGCGGGGGCGAACATCCTGCTCAATGGTTTCGGCGACCCGGCACCGGCGCTCGCCGAGATCGCCCGTCACGGGGTCAAGGTGATCCACCACCCTGCGGACCTGTCCGACGTGGCCCAGATCGAGGCGCTGTTCGACTTGGCCGAGCGCGAGTTCGGTGGCGTGGACATTCTGGTCAACAACGCGGGCATCCAGCACGTGGCGCCGGTGGAACAGTTCCCGGTGCAGACCTGGGACAAGATCATCGCGCTGAACCTCTCGGCCGTCTTCCATGGCACCCGCCTGGCCTTGCCAGGCATGCGTGCCCGGGGCTGGGGGCGGATCGTCAACATCGCCTCGGTGCACGGCCTGGTGGGCTCCACCGGCAAGGCGGCCTATGTAGCCGCCAAGCATGGCGTGGTTGGCCTGACCAAGGTGGTGGGCTTGGAAACGGCGACCAGCAATGTCACCTGCAATGCCATCTGCCCTGGCTGGGTACTGACTCCGCTGGTGCAAAAGCAGATCGACGAGCGCGCCGCAGCCGGTGTTGATCCACAGCAGGCGCAGCACGATCTTTTGGCCGAAAAGCAGCCTTCCGTGGCATTTGTAACACCCCAGCACTTGGGAGAGCTGGTATTGTTCCTGTGCAGCGAGGCCGGTAGCCAGGTCCGTGGCGCCGCCTGGAACGTCGATGGCGGTTGGTTGGCCCAGTGAGGGCCAGCCGGGATCTGGCGCGGTCTTGCATTCGTTTTCACTTGCAAGGAGGCCCTATGCGCCCATTCCCACTGACCGCGATTCTTTCCCTGACCCTGGCTGGCGCTGCGCCTGTGATGGCAGCCGGGCTCAAGGACGTCGCGCCCTACCCCGAGGCGGAAAAAGGCTTCACCCGGCAGGTCATCCACCTGCCGGCCCAGACCGACGAGTCGGCCTATCAACTGGAAATCCTCGCCGGCAAGACCTTGATGGTCGACTGCAACCGTCAGCGCCTGGCCGGCAGCCTCGAGGAGCACAATCTCGAAGGCTGGGGCTACAGCTTCTACCGGCTGGAGAAAGTCGGCGGCCCGGCCAGCACCCTGATGGCCTGCCCGGACGGCAAGCAGACCGAGGCCTTCGTGCCGGTGGTCGGTGAAGGTTTCATGCTGCGTTACAACAGCAAACTGCCGGTGGTGCTGTACGTGCCCAAGGACATCGAAGTGCGTTATCGCGTCTGGTCGGCGTCGCCGGATGTACAAAAGGCTAAAGTGGAGTAAAAGCCACTCGGGCTGCGCAGACCAGAGGTCATGCGCAGCCCCTGCAGGGGCGGATTTACCCGCCCCACAGGCCCCAGGTTCTATCGTAAGCGAGAGGTCTTGGCATGAATGATGTGCTCTGGCGCCCCTCCACGGCGCAGATCCAGGCCAGCCGGATGGACGCCTTCCGCCGCCAGGTCAACCTGCGTTACAACCTGCAGCTCACTGACTACGCCGCCCTGCATCGCTGGAGCGTCGAGCAACGCCCCGCCTTCTGGCAAACCCTTGCCGACTATTTCCATGTCCAGTGGCACACACCACCGAGCCAAACCCTCCGCGAAGGTCCACTGATGCCCGAGGCGCAGTGGTTCCCAGGCGCCACCCTGAACTACGCCGAACACCTGCTGCAGCGGCGCGATGACCGCCCTGCCGTCGTGGCCGTGCGCGAGGATGGCCAGCGCCAGGTACTGACCCACGCGCAATTGGCGGCCCATGTGGCCGGCATGCAGAAGGCCCTGCAGGCGCTGGGCATCCAGGCCGGTGACCGGGTTGCCTCGGTGATGCCCAATACCTGGGAAACCCTGGTGGCCATGCTCGCCTGCACCAGCCTCGGCGCGATCTGGTCCAGTTCATCGCCCGAGTTCGGCCTGCATGGCATCATCGACCGCTTCGGTCAGATTGCCCCCAAGCTGCTCATTGCCTGCGCCGGCTACCAATACGCCGGCAAGACCATCGACCAGGTCGAGAAGATCAATCAGGTCACGGCCCAGTTACCACACCTCGAACACCTGCTGGTGGTGCCCTACACCCGCTCGCACACCCGCCCCGAAGCGTTCTGTGCCCGCCGCGTCAGCCTGTGGGAGGACTTCTACCAACCCGGCGGCGACCCACACTTTACCGCCCTGCCGTTCGACCATCCGCTGTACATCCTCTACTCCAGCGGCACCACCGGCGTGCCCAAGTGCATCGTCCACCGCGCCGGCGGCGTACTGCTGCAACACCTGAAGGAACACGGCCTGCATAACGATCTCAAGGCCGAGGACGTCTTGTTCTACTACACCACCTGCGGCTGGATGATGTGGAACTGGCTGGCCAGCGGTCTGGCGGTCGGCGCTACCCTGGTGCTGTACGACGGCTCGCCCTTCCACCCAGGCCCCCAGCGTCTGCTCGACCTGATCGATGCCGAACGCATCCACGCCTTCGGCACCAGCGCCAAATACCTGGCTGCCCTGGAGCAGGAGGGCATCGAGCCGGCCAAGAGCCACTGCCTGAACAGCCTGCGCCTGATCATGTCCACCGGCTCGCCCCTCTCGCCTCATAGCTACGACTACGTCTACCGCAAGATCAAACCCGACCTGTGCCTGGCATCGATGTCCGGCGGCACTGACATCGTCTCGTGTTTCGTGCTTGGCAACCCCGTGCTGCCGGTGCGCCGCGGCGAGATCCAGTGCAAGGGTCTGGGCATGGCTGTAGAGGTGTGGAACGAGCACGGCCAGCCGGTGACCGGCAAGAAAGGCGAGTTGGTCTGTACCCGCAACTTCCCCTCCATGCCAGTGGGTTTCTGGGGCGACAGCGACGGCAGCCGCTACCACGAGGCCTATTTCAGTCAGTACCCCGGCGTCTGGGCCCAGGGCGACTACGCCGAAGAGAATGCCGAGGGCGGCATGGTGATCCACGGTCGTTCGGACGCGGTGCTCAACCCCGGCGGTGTGCGCATCGGCACGGCGGAAATCTATCGCCAGGTGGAAAAGGTCGAGGAAGTGGTCGAAAGCGTCGCCATCGGCCAGGACTGGCACAACGACGTGCGCGTGGTGCTGTTCGTGCGCCTGCGCGAAGGCCTGCAGTTGGACGATGCCCTGCGCCAGCACATTCGCCAGGTGATCCGCCAATACACCACGCCCCGGCATGTCCCGGCCGTGATCGTCCAGGTCACCGACATCCCGCGCACGATCAGTGGCAAGCTGGTGGAGCTGGCGATCCGCAACGTGGTCCATGGCCTGCCGGTGAAGAACACCGACGCCCTGGCCAACCCCGAAGCCCTGGCGCAATTCCGAGACCGCGCAGAGCTGCGCGATCAGGCATAATGGCGCCCTTTTTTGCCCGAAGCACAGGTGTCCCATGAAAGCCCAAGCCCGCCACATCCTGGTCAAGACCGCTGCCGAAGCCGAACAGCTCAAGCAACGGATCGCCAAGGGCGAAGCCTTCGACGTGCTGGCCAAGAAATTCTCCACCTGCCCCTCGGGCAAACGCGGCGGCGACCTGGGCGAAGTCCGCCCAGGTCAGCTGGTGGGCGCCATCGACCAAGTGATCTTCAAGAAAGCCCTGCGGGTGGTGCATGGGCCGATCAAGACCAAGTTTGGGTATCACTTGGTGCAGACGTTCTATCGCGACTGACCTCAGCGCCGCGCCGCCAAAAGCCCCAACCCCGCACACCCTAGCAACGACGCACTGACCCGATTGAACACCCGGCGCGGTCCTGGGCGCTCGAACCAACGCTGCATATACGCCCCAAGGCCTGCATAGATGGCGATAGCCGCCCATTCCAGCAGCAGGAACATCACGCCCAGCCAGAGGAATTGCTCGGCGACCGGCGTGGCACTGCCCACCGAGACGAACTGGGGCAGGAAGGCAGTGAATATGAGAATCGCTTTCGGATTGCCCGCTGCAACCCAGAACTCCTGACGGGCCAGGCGCCAAGTCCCGCGGGGATGATCAGCAGCTACTACCGCCTCGCCCACCGGCGCACGCCACAGCTGCCAGGCAATGTAGAACAGGTATGCCGCACCCAGCACCTTGATCGCCAGGAACAGGTATTCGCTGGTGTGCAGCACCACCGCCAGGCCCATGGCGGCCAGGGCGATCATGCCACTGAAGGCGAGCAGCCGACCGACACCGGCCATGCAGGCGGTACGCAGGCCATAGCGGCTGGCGTTGTGCAGCGACAACAGGTTGTTGGGGCCCGGCGCCATGTTCAAGGCGAAACAGGCGGGGATGAACAGCAGCAGGCTCGACAGGTCCATTTTTCTTCTCCGTGGGACCTGGGCAGCCTCGCGCTGGGCGGACCGTGCGTCAAGCACAGTGGCGCGATGAATGGCCGGAACAGTGGCTGGCGGTTTAGACTGCGCGCTCCGGCACTCGGCGAAGCAGGCCTTGCATGACCCTCTCTAGCAGCGAAATCTGGCGCGATCCGGCCCTGCCCTTCGTGGAAAGCCGACGCGCCTGTCATAGCCGGGCCTGCTACAAGGCCCATAGCCACCCGACGTTCTCCATTGGCGCGGTAGATGCTGGCTTCAGCTGGTTTACCGGCGCGGGTAACGGCCAGACGCGCCTGACGCCCGGCACCTTGGTGCTGGTCCCGGCGCAGCGGGTGCATGCCTGCAATCCCGAACCGGGCCAGGCCTGGAGCTACCAGATGGTGCATGTGGATGCGCAGTGGCTGAGCCGCCTGCGACTGGAGTCGGGAGTGAGCGCTGCCGAGCCCGGTGCGCCCGCGCGTATCACGCGCTCGGTTGAGGTGTATCGTCAGTTCTGCCAGCTCAATGCGCTGTTGTTCTGCGAAGCGGACGCCTCGCAGAAGGAAGCCGCGTTGGTGGCCTTCATCGGCGACCACGACTTTGCCGCGCATGCGACGCTGGATGCAGCCCCGGCACCGGCCTTGAGCGCGCCTGCCCTGCGCGAGCTGATTGCCATGCTGCGGACCTGCGAGCTGGCCGAGATCAGCCTGGCGCATCTGGCCAGGCACGCGGGGCTGGGGCGTTACCAGCTGATTCGGGCGTTCCGGGCCGCCACGGGGCTGACACCGCATGCCTACCTGCTCAATGAGCGGGTCAACCGGGCGCGAGGGTTGCTCGGTCAAGGCCAGGACCTTGCACAGGTGGCTTATCGCTTGGGCTTTGCCGATCAGAGCCATTTCCAGCGGGTGTTCAAGGCGCACGCGGGCATGACACCAGGGCAATATCGACACGGCGCCGGGGCGCGCGGGTAAACCTACCCACCCGCTCCGCGCTCTGGCGCGTACGCCGTGCAATTATCTTCAATACCGCCCAGGGCTTGGGACGACAGACTGCGGCTTTCCTTGCCACAGAAGCCTCGCCATGGAGCAATTTCTCGTCGTCGCCGCTGCACACTTTTTGGCCCTGCTCTCCCCGGGCCCTGATTTCTTCCTCGTCGCTCGCGCTTCGGCCAGCGCCGGCTGGCGTACCGCAAGCGGTGCGTGCCTGGGTATCGCCCTGGCCAACGGCGTGTTCATCGCCACGGCCTTTGCCGGGGTTTCCATCCTGCGTGAAGGCAGCGCGCTGTTCATCGCCTTGCAACTGGCCGGATGCGCCTACTTGCTGTACATCGGTGGGCTGTTCCTGCGCCATGCCGGACACAACAGTCTGCAATCGGCTGAGGTCGGTGTAGGGCACGGTTGGGTGCAAAACCTGGGAATGGGCTTCACCTCGGGCATCCTCAATCCGAAGAACGCACTGTTCTACGCCAGCCTGGCGAGCATGCTCGCGGCCAGCAGTACAACCTGGAAGCTGGCTTATGGCGTGTGGATGTTCACCCTCGTGCTGGTCTGGGATCTGCTGGTCGCCTTGGCGATTGGCAATCGGCGCGTGCTGCGGCGCTTCGGCCAAGCATTGCCGTGGCTGGAGCGTGCCTCGGGTGTGTTGTTGATCCTGCTGGCCAGCGCGGTGCTCATGCGCCTGGTCTTGGGTTGATCACAGTCAGCGTCCGAAGGTCCACCACGCTGAAAAAGCCGCTGGCCCAGCCGCCGGTATCCAAGTGCCAGACGTTGCCCAGTTGCTTGACCCGCAGGACCGGCGTATGGCCGACCAGCAAGGCCCGCAAGCCGCCGACCGGTTCGGTGTCGCCCTCACGCAGGCGCCGCCGTGACCATTGGCAGACTTCCCGCACTTCTGGATCGTCCATGGCCTCCAGGAAGGCCTTGAGCGTCGACCATTCGGGGAAAGGGCTATCAGCGTGCAAAAGGCCGATCAGCCCAAGAGACGTCTGGACTTCGATCGCCAAAGGCATCTGCGCGAAGCCTTCGACATAGCGTTGCTGCTCCGCGCGCGGAAGATCGAGAAACCATGCACCCCCGGCAGAACGGTACATTTCCAGATCGACCCTGCCGCCCCGCAGGTGGGCGATGGCGAGCGCCTCGTGGTTACCCTGCACCGCGTGGAACCAGGGTTGCGCCAGCCAGTCCAACGCCCGTTCGCTGGCCGGCCCACGGTCCACCAGGTCGCCCACGCTGAACAGCCGATCGACCTCAGGATCGAAATCCACCTCGTCCAGACAGCGCTGCAACCGGTCGAAATGGCCATGGATGTCGCCCACGGCCAGATCGCGGCCACGGGTATTGGCAGTCACCCGCCGAAAACGGCTCATTGCATCCATCCTCTGCTGCTGTGCCAGCGGCAGGCGTAAAATAGAGGGGCGAACCGTCCGTGCCCGTGGAGGTGCATCATGCGTACCACCCTCGCCTGTGTCTTGTTGATGCTGCTGGCCTCCAACAGCATGGCACAAGGCGCACCGACCGCGCAGGTCGACGTGCATTTCGATCATCCCGAGCAATTTCGCGATGCCAGCCTCGACAGCCACGGCTATGAACGGGGCGCCGACGCGTATGTCATGAAGACCCTCACCGAGCACCTGCAGAAGCTTGGCCAACGCTACCTGCAACCTGGGCAGCAACTGCGCATCGATGTCCGCGACATCGACCTGGCCGGTCGCTTCGAGCCATGGCACAGCCGCGCCTATGATGTGCGCTTCATGCGCGAGATCACTTGGCCAAGCATCGATTTGAGCTACACCCTCGTCCAGCCCGGGCAACCCGAAAAACACGCCCAAGAACGGGTCAGCGACAAGATGTACCTCAGCCGCCCCGGCCGTCAGGCCAGCAGCAGCGACCGCCTGTATGCGGAAAAAGCCATGCTCGCCGACTGGTTCCGCCAGCGTTTCGCACCGCACCCGGCCTCCTGAACCAGTCCAGCAAAGGGTGGCCTGAGCGCGCCGGCCGATAGTATCCTCGCCCTTCTCGCTCTACCCATGGATGGACTCGCCATGAAGCTGTGTGCTGTACAACTGGCCTCCCGCAAGGGCGACCTGCCTGGCAACCTGGAGCGTCATCGCTATTGCGTCGAACAGGCGATTGCGCGAGGGGCGCAATTGGTGGTCTTCCCCGAGCTGTCCTTGACCGGCTATGAACCCACCTTGGCTCGACAATTGGCGCAGTCATCGGACACCTCGCTACTCGATCCGCTACAAGCGCTCTGTGACCGCCATGGCATTGCGGTGGCCGTGGGTCTGCCGTTGCTGACCCCCAGCGGGATATGCATTGGCATGCCGATCCTGCACCCCGGCGCCGCACCACACCTTTATGCCAAGCAGCGCCTGCACGATGATGAACTGCCGTTCTTCGTCGCAGGCGAGCAGTCCTTGGTGTTCGCATTGGACAACCAGCGCATCGCCCCGGCCATCTGCTACGAGTCGATGTTCATCGAGCATGCCGAACACGCCCGGCAAGCGGGGGCGGATATCTATATCGTCAGCGTGGCCAAGACAACCCAGGGCATCGACGAGGGCGTGCGGCATTACCCGGACGTTGCCCGGCGCCTGGGCATGCCGGTGTTGCTCGCCAACTGCGTGGGACCGGCCGACACCTTCGTCGGTGCCGGCCATTCCGCGGCCTGGGACCCTCAAGGCAATGTGCTGGCATCGCTGGACGAGCAGGCCCAGGGGCTGGTGCTGCTCGACACCACCTCAATGATTGCTCAAGCCTTGCCGCTGGACGCGCTGGCGACATGAAATACCTGATCACCGCACTGGTCTGCTACGCCTGCACTCATTATCTGGTTGGCTTGTTGATCCATGGCCGGCTCGCCGAAATGGCCGAAGGGTTGCGCCACCGACCGGACGCCCCGACTCCCGGCGAGTTCCTGCGCGAGGCACAGTCCCACGCTCGGCGCGCCCACCGGCAGTACAGCCTGGTGGTCGGGACGGTGGCAGCGGTGCTCGCTTGCCTCATTATGCTTTGGGTGGGCTGAACGGGCTCAGAGATCCAGCGCCAGGCTCTGTCGCCCTTCCAGGGCCAGCAGATACTGTTTGGCCTGCAGCCCGCCGGCAAAGCCCGTCAGGCTGCCGGAAGCACCGATCACGCGGTGACACGGGGCGATGATTGAAATCGGGTTGCGCCCGTTGGCCGCCCCCACCGCCCGCACGGCGCTGGGGTTGCCGATCTGCCGAGCAATATCGCTGTAGCTGCGCGTTTGGCCAAAGGGGATGGTCAGCAGCGCAGCCCAGACCTGGCGCTGGAAATCCGTGCCGACGAAATCCAGCGGCAACTCAAAGTCCTGGCGGCTGCCAGCAAAATACTCATTCAACTGCCGCGCCGTCTCCCGCAGCGTAGGGTGCCCATCGTCCCGGTGCAGTTCGCCCAGGCGTACGCGGTTTTCCCGCTCCTGCTCCCACAACACCGCAGCCAGGCTATCGCCTCGCGCGACCAAGGTGAGGGTTCCAACGGGTGATTGCATGAAGGAAAACGCGCTGGACATGCTAGGTGCTCGCTTGGAAAAACCAGTGCCGGGCACTCTACCCGCCGAGGCTACCCGGTGCATCCGGTTTCTTGCTCTACGAATCCCAATACACTGACTACTTAATACATTTGCAATCACATCAGGCAATTACACGCCCCAATGGGTACCGTCTGAAAACTGGCACATACGAAAGCGATAGCTATTCTGTGATAAACATCGCGTTTGTTCTTGCCGGATCATCGGAAGACCGCCCCAAGGCAAACCGCAACCATCCGCATGCCGATGGACGTGGCCGCCATGGCTGAGTTTCTGCGTCAATGCTGGTTCCTGCTGCTGAGTCTCTACCAGACCATTCAAAGCCATGGCCTGACCGGTTGCGTGATCGCGTTCATCCTGGCAATGCTGATGAGCAAAGTCGGCACCCGGCTCACGGGGCGCGCCGAGCGCTTTACCGGCACCGTACAGAACGGCTACGCGGACCTGCATCGCCATCCAGCCGTCGAAGGCACGGCCAGGAACTGGGTGGGTCGCCTGGTGGGGACGCTGCTACAAATAGCGGCAGGGGTGCTGTTTCTGGTCACCGTGATTGCGACGGTGAATGTGCTGCTGTATGGGCATTCGTGACAGGAGGTCACCGTCTGCCCTAGGGTCTGTATGAAAAGTCTTGAGACGAAGGTCAGGCAAGGCGAAAACAGCCGAGGAAGCGCAGTTTACGGGTTGTAAATGAGCATTCCGAGGCTGTTTTCAACGCAGCATCACCGAGTATCAAGGCTTTTCGTACAGAGCCTACGACGGTGACCTTCCCAACGCTCCTTGAGCACTCAACGCCCTGCGCAGGCCGCTACGACCGCGAGCTTGGCGCTGCGCCCGCTGGACTGCAACGCAGGCTCGCTTGCCACCCTCCTCGCGCGTCCGACGCCCCAGGCCAGTGCCCGGGTCATCGATTCGCCGGGACGCGAATCGAACGCCTCCTCATGCAAGGCCATGCCCGACGGCGCGTAGAGACCGATGAACATCTGCGTGGCACCGGTTCGCGACAATCGTACCTGCACATCAATACACGAGCCGCTGTCGAGCGTTTCGTCATGCGTTCGATGATGGAGCGTGGGGTCTGCCCAGGACCAGAACACGTCACCGCGAATTCTCATGCCGCCTCCTACGACTTTAGTCTTATGTGTGTTGGTAGTGGCACCATAGCGGATGCGTGCCATCACGCAACCACGTCCGACGGACAGCAGGATAGAATCGGACAACCGGTGCAGTACCTGCCGTGAAGGTCAGGAAGAGTCCGAGGTTTTATCGCTCCCAGGTTCAAGCAACGATTCGGCGAACGCCATCCAATCCTCGAACGCCTTGCGGTGTGCCTGGCACATCCCCTTCCACTCGGCGCCTCCCACACGACCGTAGGCAATCTGGTTCATGGTCGAGGAGGTCAGCGAATCGAGTTCTCTCAAGAGGTGGTAGGCACGGTAGCGCTTTTCTCTTTCAGGCATGGCTTTGTCTTCCAGCTTTTGCACGACAGGGCAATACGAAGCCTTTGTATGGACTTTTGGGGCTTCCTGGGTCTGGACCTTCACCCACCCGAAAAGGTTCGTGCCCCATTGTGAGTCATTCGTCAAAAACCGCTATCGCCCTGCCATGGATCACGTCCGGGTGCGAATCACGCCACTGATCGCCCAGCCAGCGAACACGAAGAACGCGTCGAGGTAGAACAACCCTTCATAGTTGGGCAACAACGTTTCCCCGGTGAGTACGGGAGCGGGCGCAAAGACGGCATGAATGCCGTTGGGGACCACCGCCAGGAGCACCAAGGCTGCATAGGTGGCCAGGCGAAGCACGTTCGCTCGCTCGATGGAGGCTTCGGCCAGTTTCAAGCCAAAAAAGGCGATAACAGCTGCCACCGGCAGTACCCAGATATGCGTTGGCAGACTGAAGAACACCTCGGCCATCAAGCTTTTCGTTTCCACGGTTAGACCTTTTCGTTGAAAGGCCGAATTATCCATGGACTGACGGCGTCATGACCAGGCCGAGCGCGCTCTGGAAACTAATCAATTTCCGGGGATAGGAAAAATGTGAAAGAAATGTGAAAATCGCAAACTGATAGCCTATTGACAGCATCAAGGAAGACGCGTGTTTCGCAATGCTCAGTTTTGTTTCAACGAGTTCTCCCACTCCGTGAAACATCAGCGCACGACGCTGTATTTTCTGTCCCCCGTCCCCTCGCACACCCGCCAGGCTCTGGAACGCCTGATCGAGCAGCCCTCTTCTGCCAAACGGATCAGCGCCCCGCTCGATTGCGCCGACAGCGCGTTGTTCCTTAAACGCGAGCCGCTGGATTCGATCAAGAAGAAATGGCGCATGCAGCGCTGCGCCCCCAAGCGCAACGGCTTGTACGACTGGCCGCTGGAAGAGCTGATCAACACACGCGAGGCCACCCGACGCGGCGCCAGGACCGCGGCCTTGCTCGGATATGGCTACAGCCGCTGCAAACTCGGCCTGATGAAAGACTTTTTCCTGATCAGCCGATCACTGACCGGCCATGTTGACGGCATGGCCCTCATCGAGCGTAATCCGCACGCCGTCGAGGCCGTCATCGAAGCCACTGCCGAGCTGCTGCATGCCCTGCACAGTCAGGGCATCACTCACATGGACTTGTGGGCGGCCAATGTCATGTTGCCGGAACAGGGCTCGGGCCTGGCCCAGGCGATCGACCTGGAAAACAGCTTCTTCACACCGACAGCGTTTTTCAGTGAAACCCTAGGGTTCCAGTTTGGTTTCTTGTATCACCGCAAACTCTATCGCTACATCACCGAAGCGGCCTTCGACAGGCTCATCGAGCAAAGTCTGGCGAAATATTTTGCCCACGTGGACCGTGCAGCGTTTGGCAAGATCTACGAAGTTGCCAAACATCAAGTGATCGATCGTCTCGAACGGCGGGAGATATTCAGCAAGGGTGTATTCAAGCGCGGATAACTGCCTCCCCAACAGGGTGCCCCACACCTGGGTAAAGGCACCGCGCGCTTCGAGATCCAAATGGGCTATGGCCTCATCTTGAAATAGACGTAGAGGCCCATTACATCGATCATCAGCACGATCGAAACCACCACGACAGTGAAGTAGATTTCCTCGCGAACCATGTCCAAGCCCCCACTGCAAGGTGTGTTCGCTAGGGAGAGCAATTCGCATTCCAACTTTGTCCCGTCGTGGTGTGCGCACACCCTATGCCGCTATGCCGGCTGCCAGGGCGCCCCGTCAAGGCGCGACGAAATGGCTGAGTGAAGGTGGGCTGTGGATCAACGAGCCCAAGTGATACAATCCGCCACTTCAAATCAGCGCTCAAGGCGCTGAACATCCGTGAGCGCCGCCAGTACGACACCCGCCACACCTACGCAACCCTGTGCCCGATGACTGGAATGAACCGAATCGTTCATCGTGAACCAGCTCGGCCATCGCGTTGAGATGTCGCTCTCTACCTACGCGAAATGGATCAGCTCCTCCTCGGACTGGAGGGAGCTGGAGAAGCTGCCGCCCCGCGTCGAGTTGGCCCTGAATGGGCCCGAAACCGACGAGAGGGCCTAAATACACCTCTGGAATCCCCGCAGGACAAGCACTTGATTTCTACTGCCAACATCACCATGCAATTCGGCGCCAAGCCGCTCTTTGAAAACGTCTCGGTCAAATTCAACAATGGCAACCGCTACGGCCTGATCGGCGCAAACGGCTGCGGCAAGTCGACCTTCATGAAGATTCTCGGCGGTGACCTGGAGCCGTCCGCCGGCCAGGTGATGCTCGAGCAGAACACTCGCCTGGGTAAACTGCGCCAGGATCAGTTCGCCTACGAGGCGTTCAGCGTGATCGACACGGTGATCATGGGCCACGAGCAGCTGTGGAAGGTCAAGGCCGAGCGTGACCGCATCTATTCTCTGCCGGAAATGACCGAAGAAGACGGCATGGCCGTCGCCGAACTGGAAACCGAATTCGCCGAGATGGACGGCTACACCGCCGAATCGCGCGCCGGTGAGCTGCTGCTGGGCCTGGGTATTCCCCTGGAGCAGCACTTCGGGCCGATGAGCGAAGTGGCGCCAGGCTGGAAGCTGCGGGTACTGCTGGCCCAGGCGCTGTTCTCGGATCCGGACGTGCTGCTGCTGGACGAACCGACCAACCACCTGGACATCAACACCATCCGCTGGCTGGAAAACATTCTGACCGCGCGTAACAGCACCATGGTCATCATTTCCCACGACCGTCACTTCCTCAACAGCGTCTGCACTCACATGGCGGACCTGGACTACGGTGAACTGCGCCTGTTCCCGGGCAACTACGACGAATACATGACCGCCGCCACCCAGGCGCGCGAGCAGTTGCTGGCCGACAACGCCAAGAAGAAAGCCCAGATCGCCGAGCTGCAGACCTTCGTCAGCCGCTTCTCGGCCAACGCCTCCAAGGCCAAGCAGGCCACCTCGCGCGCCAAGCAGATCGACAAGATCCAGCTGGCCGAGGTCAAGCCGTCGAGCCGGGTCAGCCCGTTCATTCGTTTCGAACAGACCAAGAAGCTGCACCGCCAGGCGGTGACCGTGGAGAAAGTGTCCAAGGGCTTCGAGGGCAAGACCCTGTTCAAAGATTTCAGCTTCGTGGTCGAGGCTGGCGAGCGCGTGGCGATCATCGGCCCCAACGGTATCGGCAAGACTACCCTGCTGCGTACCCTGGTCGGCGAGATGGCGCCGGATGCCGGTTCCGTGAAGTGGACCGACAGCGCCGAGGTGGGCTATTACGCCCAGGATCACGCCCACGACTTCGAAGACGACCTGAGCCTGTTCGACTGGATGGGTCAGTGGACTCAAGGTGAACAGCTGATCCGCGGCACCCTGGGTCGCATGCTGTTCTCCAACGACGAGATCCTGAAGTCGGTGAAGGTGATCTCCGGTGGTGAGCAAGGCCGCATGCTGTTCGGCAAGTTGATCCTGCAAAAACCCAACGTGCTGGTGATGGACGAACCGACCAACCACCTGGACATGGAATCGATCGAGGCGCTGAACCTGGCGCTGGAGAACTACCCGGGAACGCTGGTATTCGTCAGCCATGACCGCGAGTTCGTGTCGTCGTTGGCAACGCGCATCATCGAACTGACGCCCGATGGCGTGGTGGACTTCAGCGGGACCTACGACGACTACCTGCGCAGCCAGGGTGTCGTGGTCTGATAGAGACCCCGCCTCGACCGCTTGCACGCCCTTCGCGGGTAAACCCGCCCCCACAGGTACTGCGTCGTTCTCCGGCTCGGCGCGGTACCCTTGGGGGATGCGGCCCCTTGAATGACCGGGTCCTGGGGTGCTTTGCAGCCCATCGCAGGCTCCCACAACCTGCAGGCAACCGCCAGGCAACTCGTTAGCCTGCTTTCATTTATGCCGCGCAAACGCCATGATGGGCCACGCCCCACCGCCTGCCCGCGAACGTGCCCATGACCGCGCAACAACCCGCCTCCAGCATCACCCTGCAGATCCTCTCGATCGTCTTCTATACCTTCATCGCATTTCTGTGCATCGGACTGCCGATCGCGGTGCTGCCGAGCTACGTCCATGACCAGCTTGGCTTTGGCGCCGTGATCGCCGGCCTGACCATTGGCCTGCAATACCTGTCCACCCTGCTCAGCCGTCCGTTCGCGGGACGGGTGGCCGATGGCCTGGGGGGTAAACGGGCGATTCGCTACGGGCTGTACGGCATCGCTGGCTGTGGCGTGCTGACGCTGTGCTCGGCCTGGACCCTCGCCCTACCCTGGCTGAGTCTTGTCCTGCTGCTCGGTGGCCGGATATTGCTGGGCATCGCCCAAGGGTTGATCGGCGTCGCCACGTTGAGCTGGGGCATCGGTCAAGTCGGCAGCGAGCACACCGCCAAGGTGATTTCGTGGAACGGCATCGCATCCTACGGCGCCATCGCCATTGGCGCGCCGGCCGGCGTGCTGCTAGTGGACGGGCTGGATTTCAGCGTGCTCGGCCCGGCCTTGTTGCTGTTGGCGCTGCTTGCGCTGCTGGCCTTGCGCACGCGCCCGGACGCCGTGGTGGTGCGGGGTGAACGCCTGCCATTCTGGTCCGCCTTCGGGCGGGTGGCCCCGTTCGGCCTGGGCCTGACCCTGGCCTCGATCGGTTATGGCACCCTCACGACCTTCGTCACCCTCTATTACCTGGAGCGTGGCTGGGTCGGTGCCGCCTGGTGCCTGAGTGCCTTCGGCCTGTGCTTCATCGTGTCCCGGCTGTTGTTCGTCAATGCGGTCAACCGCTTTGGCGGCTACAACGTGGCGATCGCGTGCATGGCCACCGAAGTGCTGGGGCTGACGCTGCTCTGGCTGGCGCCCTCACCTGCCTGGGCCTTGGTCGGCGCAGGCCTGACGGGGTTCGGGCTGTCACTGGTGTACCCCGCGCTCGGTGTGGAAGCGATCCAGCAAGTGCCGAGCAGCAGTCGCGGCGCAGGCCTGGGCGCCTATGCGGTGTTCTTCGACCTGGCCTTGGCCATCGCCGGGCCTGTGATGGGGGCGGTCGCCGTGCGCCAGGGCTATGCGTCGATCTTCTGCGTGGCCGCCTTGCTGGCGCTGTCAGGGGTGGGTCTTGTGCTGCTGCTCGCGCGACGCGCCCGTCGCGACTGAGCGTTCGGCAGGCAGCGGTGCCCCCAGGGCCTGGCTGAAGAACAGCGCTGTCTCTCGCTGCAACGAATGGTGAATGTGGCGACGGTCGACGCCTTCGGCATCCTTGCACAGCGCGGGCATGCGCGCATGCTGCTCCTCGTCGCAGGGCGCCATGAACACGAAATGGCCGGCACCGGCCAGCAAGCGATAGTCGGGCGTTACCGGCAGCTTGCGCGCCAAGGCTTCGGCATTGCGGTCCACGGCCAGCAACTGGTCCCGATCGCCGCTGTAGATCAGTGCGGGGACCCTCACCCCGGCCAAGGCATGGCGGCCGAACATCAGGCTCAGCGGCGCCATCAACATCACCGCTCCTACGCGAGCATCGGCCTGGGGCGTAAGTTCGGCGCGGTCGGCGATCAGTACCCCCTGGGTCCTGCACGCATCGGCGTCGCTGGGCCGCTCCAGGCAATACCGGTGCAGGCGGTCCAGGTCCGGCTGCGCACCGGAGAGAATTAGCGCGGTTTCCCCGCCCGCCGAGTACCCGATCACCCCGACCTTGCCATCGCTCAGGTAGGGGCCGAGCAGGTGGTCGTCACGGGCAGCGCTGATCGCCGCGCTCACTTGCAAGGGCCGTCCGTAGAGATTGCTCAAAGTGCCCAGACGGCTGTGGTCGCGGTTGTTGTCACCGGGATGGATCACGGCCACGACGATAAAGCCCCGGCGCGCCAGGGCGGTGGCCAGGTCGTGCAGTGCCAGAGGGCTGCCGTTGTTGCCGTGGGACAACACCAGCAACGGGAACTGCCCCATGGCGACCGGCGCTTCCTCCGCCACGGTCAACGGATAGCCTTCCAGACGCACAGAGCGGGTCGGGCCATTGGCCGGGTAGAACGCCAGTGCCTGCATGGGCCGGGCATCCAGCGGATCGGCCAGCTGCATCCGGTGCAGGCCACTGACCCAAGGCGCTGCCTCGGCACGGGCCAGCAAGCCGCCGAGCAACACCAGGGCCAACAGTGCACAGGTTCGCTTCATGGGCAGGCAGCTCCGCGCAAGGCCGAAGAACAGTGCCAGCATAAAGCCAGCCAGGCGGCCGGCAGATGAAACCTGAATGAAAAAAAACCGGCTGACGCCTGGAGCGTCAGCCGGTTTTTTTGCGCGTGCCGATCAGGCTGCGGCGAACAGCTCGTTGGCGATCTGGGCCTGGGCGGCGTCGATGGCCTTGCTGCGGTGTTCCGGGCCATAGGCCAGCCCGTGGGCGCGAACGATCTCAAGGTCGGTGATACCGATGAAGCCCAGGAACACCTTGAGGAAGTCCTCATGGCCTACGCCGGTCGGCTGACCGTGGTGCAGGCCACCGGCGGTGGACACCAGGACCACTTTCTTGTCACCGCACAGGCCTTCAGGGCCAGCTTCGGTGTAGCGGAAGGTCTTGCCGGCGACAGCGACGCGGTCGATCCAGGCCTTGAGCTGGGTCGGCACCGTGAAGTTGTACATCGGTGCGCCGATCACGACCGCATCGGCGGCCAGGAACTCTTCCAGGGTCTCGGCGCTGAGCTTGGCTTCGTGGGCCTGGGCAGCGTCGCGCATTTCATCCGGGGTACCGGCGGCAACCAGGGTCGCGGCGGAGAAGTGGCTGATGGCATCGGCAGCCAGGTCGCGGTACACCACCTCGATGCTTGGATCTGCAGCTTTCCAGGCTTCGACGACTTCGCGGCTCAGTTGGCGGGAGGCGGAATTGTCGCCCAGGATGCTCGAATCGATATGCAACAGTTTCATGGGACTCTCCTGTGAGTGAAGACCGCATCAAGGGGCGATCGCGATGGAGAGAATCCTATAGAACCATCGAATGGCTGATAAGCAGGTAAAAATGCGTTAGTTTGTCCCACAGATGGAACAATGAGACGTTACCCATGCAAGACCTCAATGACCTCTTCTATTTCGCCCGCGTGGTCGAAGCCGGTGGTTTCGCCGCCGCGGGCCGCCAGTTGGGCATTCCCAAGTCGCGTCTGTCTCGGCGCATCGCCGAGCTGGAAGAACGCCTGGGCACACGCCTTTTACAGCGCACCACCCGGCAACTGAAGCTCACTGCCGTGGGCGAGCGCTACCTGCAGCATTGCCAGGCCATGTTGCTGGAGGCCGAGGCCGCCGACGAAGCGGTGGCCAGCATGAGCAGCGAGCCGCGCGGGCGTTTGCGGGTGTCGTGCCCGGTGGCCCTGGCCCATGCCTTCCTGCCGGATGTGGTCAGTCGGTTTCTCGAGCAGTATCCCTTGGTGCAGTTGGACTTGGTGCTGCTCAATCGCCGGGGCGACCTGATTTCCGAAGGGGTCGACGTGGCTTTGCGCGTGCGTGACCTGGGTGACGAAGACCCAGCGCTGGTCACTCGCCGCCTGCGCCCGGCGCAAACTCACCTGGTGGCCGCGCCAGGCTTTGCCGACCACTTGCGCGAGCCGTCGCAACTGGCCGGTTTGCCTGTGCTTGGCGCGGCGGAGGCCGACCGGTTGGTGCACTTGCGTCTGATCGGCCCGGGGGGACGGCAAGAGGAGCTCGCCCTGGAGCCGCGCTTGGCGGTGGACGACTTCTTGGTGCGCAAGGCGGCCGTACGTGCAGGCCTGGGGTTCACGGCCCTGCCGAGCATGTTCTGCGAAGAGGAACTCGAACGCGGCGAACTGGTGCGCCTGTTGCCGGACTGGTCGCTGCCTGGCGGCTGGCTGCAGGCGGTCTACCCTCATCGCCGGGGCCTGCTGCCGGCGGTGCGGGTGTGGATCGATCACCTGGCGGCTTCGTTCGAAGCTTGTGGAGAGCGGTATGTCTGAACGACAGATGACACCGGAACAGGTGGCAGCGTTCTGCCTGACCTTGCCCGGTGCCCGGGAGGACTACAAATGGGGCGGCGTACGGGTGTTCTCGGTCGCGGGTAACAAGATGTTCGCAGTGCTGGACCTGGCCGGTGCAGGGTTGTCGTTCAAGGTGGCCGATGAGCTGTTCCTGGGCTATTGCGACCACCCCGGCGTACGCCCGGCGCCTTATCTTGCACGGGCGCACTGGATCAGCATGGCCCCACCGTATCCGATGGGGCGCGACGCGTTGTGTGACCTGCTGCAGCGCTCACACCAATTGGTGGTGAGGCGGTTGCCCAAGCGGCTGCAGGCAGGACTCTTGCTGGAGTGAGGGCGAGGCGGATCGGGCGGGCGATCACCGCCTCCCTCTCAATTGCCGGTCAAGAAACCGAACGCACCGCCCAGCCAGCGGCCATCCAGCAGCCAGTGATCGACCCAGAACGCCTGGTGCAGCATCACGATGCCCCAGAACGTCGCCTGGTAAGACACCTTGCGTGTCTTGTGCCGAAACAGCTGCTGAGCCACCAGCGCCCCTGGCCAGCCACCGCACAGCTCGCTGGCGTGCAGGACCTTCTCGGGCGTACGCCAAGCCTGGGTGCGGGCTTGCTGTTTGTCCTGCCAATAGAGCAACAGGCTGACCAGGCTCGCCAACGGATAGACCGCCAACGGAATCCAGGACTGCCCGCTGATGGCCATCTGTGCAGCGCCCAGCGCGGGCAGTAGACACAGCCCGGCCAGCGCCAGCAACTTCAGGCGCAGGTTGCGTACGCCCTCCTGGGCGCGGTTGGCGCCGCGCCGCGGTACAGTCTGCGAACGGGCCATCTCAGCCGTGCGCCATGGCCCAGTTGACCCAGCCAAACTGCCAGGTCGCCAGGATCAACAAACCGAAAACGATGCGGTACCAGGCAAATGCCGCATAGCTGTGGTTGGCGATGAACTTCAGCAGGCCCCGTACAGCGATCATGGCGAAGATGAACGACACCACGAAACCAATGGCGAACACCGGCAGATCGCCGGGCTGGAACAGGTCACGGTACTTGTAGCCCGAGTAGACCGCCGCGCCGACCATGGTCGGCATGGCCAGGAAGAACGAGAACTCGGTCGCGGCCTTTCGCGACAGGCCAAACAGCAAGCCGCCGATGATGGTCGAGCCCGAACGCGAAGTCCCCGGAATCATCGCCAGGCACTGGACCAGGCCGATCTTCAGGGCGTGGCTCCAGCGCATGTCATCGACATGGTCGACCTCGATGCGGTGATCGCGCCGCTCCGCCCAGAGCATGATCACCCCGCCAACCACCAAGGCTGCGGCCACGGTGATCGGGTTGAACAGGTATTCGTGGATCAGGTCGGCGAACAGCACGCCGAGCACCACCGCCGGGAAGAAGGCGATCAGCAGGTTGGCGGTGAAGCGACGCGCCTGGGGCTGGCTCTGCAACCCAAGCACCACATCGAAGATCTTGCGGCGAAACTCCCAGACCACGGCCAGGATCGCGCCGAGCTGGATGATGATGTTGAACGCCATGGCCCGCTCGCCACCGAAGTCAATCAGGTCGGCGACGATGATCTGGTGCCCCGTGCTGGAGATCGGCAGGAACTCCGTCAACCCTTCCACCACGCCTAAGATGATTGCCTGCAAGGCACTCCAAAAATCCATTATTCCCCCGATGGAGCACAGCTCCTGGCTGGCCCCTTGTACTTGATTTGCATGTGATTGCCGCGAAAGGCCCGGCTGTTTTACAGCGACTGCCGGCCCGCTTTCCAGTGGAAAAGAGCCTGACACCTAAAGGTTTCATCTTGCGCGGCCGAGATCCTATCAGAGCTGCCTGTCAATTGGCTCGCGCGGTATGCGACACGAAACGCCTGCCGCGGCACTTAGCCCTTGGTCGAGTGTGTCGCGATGGGCAAAGCATGCTTGGATGCGCCTGATAACAAGAAAAATGCGGGAGTACCTTTCATGAAGACCTTGAGGTCGATGTCGATCAGTCGACGCCTGTCGCTGATCCTGCTGGTGGCGATGGCCATGCTGGTGATCCTGGGCCTGCTGATGCTGCGCCAGCTTCATGGTGACCTGTACCTGGCCAAGGCGCAGAAGACCCAGCACGTGGTGCAGACTGCCGCCGGGGTGCTGTCCTATTACCAAGGCCTGGAAGCTGCTGGCACACTCAGTCGCGAGGCGGCCCAACAGCAAGCGCTGCAGGTGGTGCGGGGGCTGCGCTACGACAAGGACGACTATTTCTGGATCAACGATCTGGGGCCGAAGATGATCATGCATCCGGCCAACCCCAAGCTCGATGGCCAGGACCTTTCCGCCATCCGCGACCCCGACGGCTTTGCCGTGTTCAATGAGATGGTCGCCCTCGCCCGCAGCCAGGGCGCAGGCTCGGTCGACTACCGCTGGCCCAAACCCGGCGCCAGCGAGCCGGTGGCCAAGACCTCCTACATCCAACTGTTCAAGCCCTGGGGCTGGATCATCGGCTCAGGCGTCTATATCGACGACGTTCAGGCCGAGTTCGCCCGCCAGGTGCGCGATGCCTCCCTGCTCGGCCTGGGCATCGCCGTGCTGATGGCCCTGCTGGTGCTGTTGATCGCCCGCAGCATTGCTCGCCCGTTGCAGGACGCCGTGCAAGCCATGGGCAACATCGCCAGCGGTGAAAGCGACCTGACCCGGCGCCTGGATACCCATGGCCGTGACGAGCTCACGCACCTGGGCGAGCACTTCAATCGCTTCAACGGCAAGCTGCAGGGAGTGGTCGGCCAACTGCAAGGCGCTGCCCATGCGCTGGCCCAGTCCGCCAGCCACGTCGGCGACAACGCAGGCCAGGCCCAGGCGCGCAGCATCCAGCAGTCGCTGCAGATGGACCAGGTGGCCACGGCTGTCAACGAGGTCACCTACGCGGTTCAGGACGTGGCCAAGACCGCCGAACAAGCCGCCAACGAGATGCACGCAGCACAGGTGCAGGTCGATCATGGGCAGCAGGCCATCCATGGCAGCCTGCAGCAGATCGACCGGCTGTCCAGCACCATCGACCAGGCGGTGCAGGTGATCCGCGAGCTAGCGGGGCACAGCACGCGGATCGGCGGGGTGCTGGAAGTGATCCGCTCGATCGCCGAGCAGACCAACCTGCTCGCCCTCAATGCCGCCATCGAGGCCGCCCGTGCCGGTGAACAGGGCCGTGGCTTTGCCGTGGTCGCCGACGAAGTGCGGCTGCTGGCTCAGCGCACGGCCCAGTCGACCGCCGAGATCCAGACCATGATCGAGCACCTGCAAGGCCAGTCGGAAGCGGCCGTCAAGGCCATCGACACCAGCAGCGAGGCCTCGCGTCAGACCGTCCATCAAGCCCGCGAGGCAGGCACCAGCCTGGATGCCATCAGCCAGGCGCTGAACAACCTCACCGCGCTCAACGCGTCGATCGCCAGTGCCACCTTGCAGCAAGCCCACGTGGTCGAAGAGATCAATCGCAACGTCCTCGACACCGCCGGGCTGTCCCAGCAGACCGCCGAGGCGGCCCGCCAGTCCAGCGATGCGGGTGCCTCCCTGGCACGCCTGAGCGAGGACCTGGAACAGTTGCTGCGCCAGTTCAAGGTCTGACAGCTCAACGATTTGTTCACGGGTGACCCCGCTCCCACCGTAGGAGCGGGGCTGCCCGCGAACAGCCACTACAGCTTCCCCGCCCCACAGGCTACAATCGCGCCCTTCCCCACTCCCAAGGATCGCCGATGTCCGGCCTCGAACTCTTCGCCGCCGTGCTCGGCGTCATCGCCGTGTGGCTCACGGTCAAGCAGAATCCGTGGTGCTGGCCGATCGGCCTGGTAATGGTGCTGCTCTACAGCTGGATCTTCTACGAGGTGAAGCTGTATTCCGACATGCTCCTGCAAGTGGTCTATGCCGTGCTGCAGCTGTACGGCTGGTGGCAATGGACGCGCCCGGAGCGGGTCGAGGACGCCCGCCAGGTTTCCAGCCTCGCCCCAGGGCCTATGTTCACAGGGCTTGGAATCGGCCTGTTGGCAAGCCTGGGTCTGGGCGCAGCGATGGCGCACTGGACCGACGCCGCCCAGCCCTGGCTGGACGCCGCACTGACGGGTTTCAGTCTGGTGGCGCAGTGGTGGATGGCGCAGAAACGCCTGCAATGCTGGGCGCTGTGGGTGGTGCTGGACGTGATCTTCGTCGGCCTGTTCCTTTATAAGGACCTGTACCTGACCGCTGCGCTCTATGCCCTGTTCACCCTGATTGCCGTGCGCGGCTGGCTGGAATGGCGACGCGACCCGGCGCTGGTGGCGACATGAAGGTCCTGGTGCTATGCGGGCCGGAGTCCAGCGGCAAGAGCTGGCTCAGTGGTGAGATCCAGGCGCATTTCGGGGGGGTGGTCGTCAGCGAGTACGTGCGCCACTTCATCGATCAGCAACAGCGCGACACCTGTTACGCCGACATCCCCACCATCGCCCAGGGCCAACTGGCCTGGGAAGACCAGGCCCGTCAGTTGGCGCCGGAGCTGCTGATCCTCGACACCCACCTGCTCAGCAACATGCTGTGGAGCCATGCCCTGTTCGATGACTGTCCGTCCTGGCTGGAACAGGCCTTGCTTGCACGTCGGTACGACTTGCACTTGTTGCTCAGTCCCCAAGACGTCGGCTGGGTAGATGATGGCCAGCGCAGCCAGCCAGATCTGAACGATCGCCAACGGTTCTTCGACGACAGTCTGGCGTGGCTGGAACGCCATCGCCAACCGGTGCAGATCATTGGCGGAGAGTGGTCTCAACGAAGCACGGCAGCCCTGAATGCGGTTCAATGCCTGCTGGATGGAAAATCCCCCACTTGCCCCACCGAGTGTTAAGGGCCTGACACACCCTCGGGGGCGATAGCCCCTGGTTTCATGGGCTTTTCACCAGTTTTGGGGGTAGTGTCAAACACGTGAAACACTTGTGAAAAAAGCCTCTTCGAGCAACGCCGATGCAGGGTCAGGCCGCGCTCGACTGAAAATCCGTCTCACCCTTGATACAACAAAATCCAAACCCCCGTAGCTAGATTCTCCAACGCTTTGATTTAACGGGAAAATCAAAAAACGGCACACCTTCTGCTCTCATCAGGGCAACGCTGTCCAGGGCCAGCGCTCAAAAGAAGGAATTGCCATCGTGAGGAAATTCGATAAAGGCCTGATTCACCCCTTGCTGGTCGGTTGCGTACTCGGCTCATGCCTGAGCCTGCCGGTCCAGGCCGACAACGGCATCATCGTGATCACCCGCGATGTCCAGCCCCGCATGGCCATCCGTACCCCTGTCGCCCCAGACCCCAACCCCACCACCGCCAATGCCAACCCGTCTGCGCACATCCTGAGGCAGACCAACGAGCTCAGTGACGGCGACTTCGCCAGCATCACCAGCGGCACGGGCATTTCCTCGCTGGTCACCCAGCAGACCACCAACCTGGGCGGTGCCATCAGCAACCAGAACCAACTGCCCAACATGGCCGCTGGCCGTGGCACCGGTTCGGGCAACGGCATCTCCAACATGGTCAATTCAAGCGTCCAACGCGGCCTTGCGCCCCTGCAGATCCTGACCGGAGGCAAATGAGATGAGGCAGACGCTGTTAATCCTTACCGCGTTTTGCAGTGCATCGGCCTTGGCCCAACCTCCAGTGATCAACGACGCCAGCATCGACAATTCAGGCGCCCAATACCAAGGCAACTTCAGTCTCAACCAGGCGGCGGGCGACTTGCAGCAGCAAGCCAACGCAAGGGCCTTCGCCTATGGCCACGAGGCCAGCGCGAACACGCAGATCCGCCAACGCCTGCAGACGGTGGTTGACCCCAACATGGGGGCCCGCGCGAGCATCCAGGGCAACGCCTTCAGCCATGGCAGCGGTGCACTGGGCGTGAACCAGAGCGCAGGCGCCAGCTCGCAGCAAGCCAACGCACTGAGGATCAGCATCAGTGCACATCCGCAAGCCATCGACGACAGCGTCCTGCTACAGCAGAACGTTGCGTTGATCAACAGCTCCGATCCAACCGATGCCTCTCCCGGCTATCGCCAGGTCACCACCGGTGATCAGGCCTTCACCGGTAGCCGTGGGGTCATTCAGTTGAATCAGAGCGCCGGGGTGGGAAACCAGACGGCAAACACCCTGAGCGTCCGGGTCGCCAATTGACCCAAACAGGTGAGAACAACACTTAACCTAAAAAAGATGGAGAAACACCATGAAACCCTCGATGGCACTCAAGCCTCTGGTTTTCGCAATTGCTGCGGTCATGGCTGTTGCTGCACAAGCGGATCAGAACGATCGGCGTGGACATGGCCATAACGGCCACCACAATCCTCCACCAAAACCCATCTACACCAGCTCCACTGCCAATGCTGAAGATACGCAACGAAGTACCAATAACTTCATCCTCAATGAAGGCACCGTCAACGAAGCAGAAATGAGCAGCTCCGCCGGCGGCGCGAGCGGCAACGTCGGGATCAACGTAGCGGCCGGTAACGGCAACCAACAAGACAACGCGGCGGCCATTGCCAACACCGCGTCCGACAACTCCGCGCTCGACAACAGCTTCGTCTTCGGCGAATCCATGGCAACCGCCAGTGTCGATCAGCGCAGCAACAACAACGTGGTCAAGAACTGGTCCACTCAAAGCTCTGCCGTCATGAGCGGCTCGGCCGACGGCAGCAGCGGCAACGTGGGTATCAACATCGCTGGTGGCGACCTTAACCAGCAGAAAAATACCATGGCCATTGCCAACAACAGTGCGCCAATGGGTAACTCCACTGCCTCTGCCACCGCCAACCAGAACGGCCCAGGCCTGACCGTCATCAACAAGGCAGACCGCACCTATCGGGTGGATACGCTGACCTACACCACGTCGAAGAGCGGCTCGTCCTCCAGTAGTGGCACGTTCGACTCCAGCATCGACAAGAGCTCCAGCTCCAGCTTCAGCGAGTCTGGGTCCCACAGCAGCAGTGCCAGCGGCTCTCACAGCAGCAGTGCCAGCGGCTCGAGCAGCATGACCGCCAGTGGATCCCACAGCAGCAGCGCCAGCGGCTCGAACAACATGGCTGCCAACGGTTCCAACAGCTGGAATGCCAGTGGCTCGCACAACTCGAGTTCGAGCTCGTCATCGAGCGCTTCGTTGAACGCCTCGCTGGACGCTTCGGCCAGTGCCGATGCCACCACGACCAGCACGTTCGGCCCATTCGTGCGGACTCGTAGCGAAAGCTTCGATGGCTCGCTCAACGCCAACCTCGATGTGAACGTCGATACCTCGCGCGACCGGTCGCATGAGTCGTCGTTCGACAAGGCCTTCGATTCGTCGTTCGACAAGTCGTTCAGCTCCTCGTATGACCGCACCCGCGACTCCTCTTACGAGAAAGCTCGCGACTCTTCGTATGACAAGTCGCGCGAGTCGGCATGGGAGAAAGCGAACGCCTCGGCCTACGAGAAAGCTGGCGAGAAAGCCTCGCAATCTTCGGACACCATCTCGAAGAGCTACAGCGAGTCTAGCGAGTACGCACTGAGCAACACCGTGTCGTTCCAAGTGCTGACCCCGACCGGCTGGGCCAACCCTGTGACCAACACCGCAACCCTCAGTGGTTCGGTCAATGGCGGCAGCGGCAACCTGGGCGTCAACGTGGCAGCAGGTGTGGGCAACCAGCAAAGCAACTCGCTGGCCATCTCCAACACCTCGATGTAACTGCGACCTGGAGGCCCCCTGCGGGGGGCCTCTTTCTCAACAGAAATGCAAGGGGGCGTGGGACATGCGTATTTTCGCCTTGGCGTTGTTGCTGTGCGTGACCAGCGTGGGCGAAGCCGCCCAGATGCCGCTGTCGGTCCTGCCAGGCGGCGCGGTCATCTACAAACCCATTCAAAGCATTCGCGAACGCAAGTTCGCCGACCTGGTGCAGCAGAAGACCGACTTCAGTTGCGGCGCCGCGGCGCTGGCGACCATCCTGCGTCAGGCCTACTGGCTGGACGTCGACGAACAACAGATCATCGAAGGCATGCTCGCCCATGCTGACCAGGACCTGGTCCGGGTGCAGGGCTTCTCGATGCTCGACATGAAACGCTACGTGGAAAGCCTCGGCATGCGCGCCCGTGGCTATCGGGTGGCCCCCGATACCCTGCACAGCATCCGCATTCCAGTGGTCGTACTGATGGACATTCGCGGCTACAAGCACTTCGTGGTCATGCAGAGGGTCGACAGAGGCTGGGTCTACATCGGTGACCCGGTGCTGGGCCACAAGCGCTTCAAGGTCGAAGATTTCCTCAAGGGCTGGAACGGCATCATCTTCGCCGTCATCGGCCAAGGCTACGACAAGAACAACATCCTGCTCGACCCGCCGCTGCCGCTGAGCGCCAAGAACCGCATCAGCAACTTCACCCCTGTGCAGGACGCCGAGTTGATGGACTTTGGCTTCATCCAAAGCGACTTCTTCTAAATAAGAATGGGCACGACGCTCCAGGAGCTCCCATGAAGACTTCAACCTGGCTGGCCGCCATTTGCCTGGCCGCCGCCCTGCCGACCCACGCCGAGACATTCAAACCCATCGAGCTCAAGGATCAGGAGCTGGCCAACCTGCGAGGCCGCTATGTGATGCCGGGGCGGATCGTCAGCTTCGGCATCGTCATGACCAGCACCTGGCAAAACGCCAACGGCGAGGTGATCGGCGCGACGTCCGCGATGCAGATCCAGCAATCGACCATCAAACCGCAGTTCTACGTGTCGCTGATCAACGAGAAAGGCACCGGCACCTCCCAGCCCAAGAGCGGCACCGGCACGGTCACCGGTGGCAGCGGCCTCAATACCACCGAAGGCGTGACCCAGGTGGTGCGGGCCGCCGGTGACTTCAACACTGCCCACAACAATGTCGCCATCAACGTGACCAAGGGCGACAAAGCCCCAAGCGGTACACCCCTGGGGCAGGCGCTGGCCAACGGCTCCACGCTGGTCGGCAGCAACGGCGCGGGGGCGCTGAAAGTTTCCTCCTCCGGCACCGGCGTGCAGATGAACATCGTCGCCAACAACAACCAGGGCAACACCTTCCAACGCATTGGCCAGGGCGGCCTGATGCAGAACACCACCTTGCTCGGCTCCAGCAACCGCGTGAGCAACCTGACCTCGTTCAATGTCGTGCTGCGAGAGGCACCTGCGGCCGGATCGATGAACGTCAATCTGGACCAGCTTAAAGGTCTCCGTGGTCTTGGATACTGATCTACGCTCAGTCTCATCGAAAGCAGTCAGAAGGGACGGCTAACCCATGCACCGTTTGTTGACGCTAAGAGCTATCGTTTGTTTGAGTACCCTGACCCCGGCCACTCTGCTACAGGCAGCAACCGATCCTCAGGTCGAAGCACTGAAACAGGAGCTGATGGCGCTCAAGGAGCGCTACGAAGCACAACAGAACGCATTGATGGTGCTGGAACAACGGCTGCGCCAGGTCGAGGAGGCACCTGCGGCCCCGGCTCCGCGGCGCCTGACCAAATCGCCCGCCGAGGGCGTCAAGGGCAGCCAGACCGTGGCCTCCGGCGCCCCGGGCACCACCGGAAGCTCCTATGGGCAATCGCTGCAGGACAACTCCGAACCTGCCCAGAGCGTTTCCAACCTGTATGACGAGGCCAGCGGTTTCTTTGGCGGCGGCAAGTTCAGCTTCGAGACCGGCATCACCTATACCCACTACGATACGCGGGCCCTGACCCTCAATGGGTTCCTGGCGCTGGACTCGATCTTTCTCGGCAACATCAACATCGACCGCATCAAGGCGGACAACTGGACTCTGGACCTGACCGGCCGCTACAACCTGGACCAACGCTGGCAGTTCGATATAAACGTCCCGATCGTCTATCGCGAGTCCACCTACTCCTCCGGTGGCGCAGGCGGCGCGGCCGGCGTCACCTCGGACGACTCGGTCACCCGCGACCCGACCATCGGCGACGTCAACTTCGGGATCGCCTACAAGTTCCTCGACGAGTCGGAAACCTGGCCAGATGCCGTCGCCACACTGCGGGTGAAGGCTCCGACCGGCAAAGACCCCTACGGCATCAAGCTGATCCAGAGCCCCGGCAACGACAACCTGGCGGTGCCCGAAGACCTGCCCACCGGCAACGGTGTCTGGTCGATCTCGCCCGGCCTCTCGCTGGTCAAGACCTTCGACCCGGCGGTGCTGTTCGCCAGCTTGCAGTACACCTACAACATGCAGGACTCGTTCAGCGACATCAGCCCGCAGGTCGGCAGCAAGGTCAAGGGTGATGTGAAGCTCGGGGATTCGTGGCAGATCGGCGGCGGTATCGCCTTTGCCTTGAACGAAAAGATGAGTATGTCGTTCTCGTTCACCGACCAGTTTTCCAGCAAAAGCAAGATCAAGCCCGATGGTGGCGATTGGCAGTCGATCTCCAACAGCGACTACAACGCAGCGAACTTCAACATCGGCATGACTTTCGCGGCCACCAACAACCTGACCATTGTCCCGAACCTTGCCATTGGTCTGACCGACGACGCACCGGACTTCTCGTTTAGTCTTAAGTTTCCCTATTACTTCTGATGAAAAACGGGGTGCCCTGCACCCCAACGTTGTCGTTTATGCAAACTTTGGTAATGAGTCTGCAGGCCGCGCTGCCCCTTGCACCCTGTCCGCAAGCCCCGCCCAGCGCCGAACGCCTGTTATCATGGAGCACACTTGAGTGACTGTTTCATGACAAGAAGGAAGTCTTTGTGAAGAACATACTCGGTCATCCCCGTGCCCGACTGCTCGCCTTGGCAGTCCTGGTGCTGGCGATCCCACTGGGTACAAGGGCCTTGCTCGGCTGGTCCAATCCCTTCGGCTACCTGTCCGATATCGCGGTCGGTAGCCTGTTGGTGCTGCTTCTGCACCGTCGTGCCTGGTGGCTGGCGCTGCCTGTACTATTGGCCTGGGGCGCTTTGCTGGTGGCTTCGGCAGAGCTGGTGAGCGCAGTCGGTCGACTGCCCAACAGCGCCGACCTCACCTACTTGTTCGATCCGCAATTCATGGAAAACTCCACCGGTGGTGCCCTGGCCCACGCTTGGCTACCCTGGCTGCTGGTCGCCGGGCTGCTGGCCTGGTTGATCACTGCCTGGCGCAACCGCGGGCAACGCGCTGCTCCCCTGCCGCGCAAGACCTGGGCAATCCCTCTGGTGTTGCTGGGCGTGCATTGGGCCTGCCAGCACCTGATCCCCTCCGACGCCGACCAATGGCGTCAGTACAACCTTCCCCACCAGTTGCTCGCCGCCGCGGTGGGCAATGTACAGCGCGCAACGTCCAGCGTTCTGGGCAACGAGCAACCCGTGCCCGTCCTGCCCATCGCCGGCCTGACCCAGTCGGACCTCAACGGGCGCAAGCTTCTCGATGCGCCGGGCAAGGCCCGAAACGTGCTGGTGATTGCCCTGGAAGGCATCCCTGGCGCCTACGTGCGCGCCAACCGCCAAGCACTGCACAGCCATTTCGACGAAGAGCTCATGCCCAATCTCAGCCGCTGGGCCGAGCGCGGCATGAACACCCCCGACTATGTGCTGCATACCCACCAGACCATCCGCGGCCTGTACGCCTTGCTCTGCGGTGACTACGACAAGCTCGCCAACGGCACGCCCAAGGGCATGGAACTGCTGACCCAGGACCTGCGCAACCAGGCCTGTCTGCCGGCGCAGCTGCGCCAGGCCGGTTTCAGCACCCATTACCTGCAAGGTGCCGGCCTGCGCTTCATGGCCAAGGACCGGATCATGCCGCACATCGGCTTCACGTCGGTACATGGCCAGGAGTGGTTCACCAACAAGAACTACCTGCATTTCCCTTGGGGCAAGGACGACCGCGCCTTCTTCGAAGGTGCCCAGAAGTACGTGACCAAGCTGCGCAAGCAAAAGCAGCCCTGGATGCTCACCCTGCTGACCGTCGGCACCCATCAGCCCTATTCGGCGCCAGAGCGCTACCTGCAGCGCTACGACACCGCCAAGCAAGCGGCAGTGGCCTACCTGGATGATGCCCTGGGCGCCTTCCTCGACAACCTAGAGCGCCAAGGTGTGCTCAAGGACACCCTGGTGGTCATCACGTCGGATGAGTCCCACGGTATCGACGGCGTACGCCTGGCTTCCTCATGGGGCTTCAACCTCACCCTCGCGCCGGAACAGGCCCAGTTGCCGCGTCTCAAACAAGGCACCTACGGCCATGTTGACCTGGCCACCTCCCTGCTCGACTACTTCGCCTTGCCCATCCCCGCTGCCCTGAGCGGGCGCTCGCTGTTCCGCGACTATGACACCGGGCGCGAGATGATTTCCTACACCAACGGCATCCTGCGCTATCACGACGGTCATGGCACCCTGACCGAATGCGACTTCCAGGAGCGCTGCCGTCGCTACGCAAGCCAGGGTTTCATTGCCGACCATGCCCAGTACCTGGGCCGAGGCAATGAGATCACCGGCCAGCAGCTCACCGCCCTGGCCAGCACACTGGATCAGTCGCTACTGCAAACCCCGCTCAATCTGCGTTACCAATTTGGTGGCCCGGCAGCCATTACTTTGCACAAGCGCATCCGCGATGACTGGGCCGACAACCTCATCGGTGCCCAATACCTGGAAATGCCTCAGGGCTCCCATACCCGGGTGCGGGTGAAGGTGCGCTCCCTCGATCCGAAGCACGATGCCTATATCCAGCTCAAGGCCAAAGAGTTCGAGCAGGATGTGCCGTTAGGTTTGCCAGAGGAAATCATCGTCACCGCCGATCAACCCCTGGAGCTGGAATTCGGCTTCGACAACCCGTCGGTGCGCAAGGCGTTTTCATTCCACCTGCTGGGTTATGGCGGGGGCAAGGTAGAAGTCAGTGATTTCAGCGTGATCACCGGCTTCGCTGGAGGCGGCTGAATCACCTCAGGGACGCTCCCACCACTTCAGGGGGAGCACTTGCATATCGTGTTGGGGCTGCTGGGCAGCCCCTTTTTTCATCAGGCGATTGCCGAATCCACCAACACCTGCGCCTCCTGCACCAGGCGCTGAAGGTGCGCTTCATCGATGAAGCTCTCGGCGTAGATCTTGTAGATGTCCTCGGTACCAGACGGTCGCGCTGCGAACCAACCGTTGGCAGTCATCACCTTCAGACCGCCAATGGCCTGGCCATTGCCTGGGGCGTGGCTGAGGATCTGCTCGATCGGCTCGCCGGCAAGCTCGGTGGACGTCACCTGCTCCGGCGCCAGTTTGCTCAGCAGCGCCTTCTGCCGGGCATCGGCCTTGGCCTCCACACGGGTCGCGTACGGTTTGCCCAGGGCCTCGGTCAGGTCGGTATAGGCCTGGCTTGGGTTACGGCCAGTGCGGGCGGTCATTTCTGCGGCCAGTAGCGCCGGAATCAGACCGTCCTTGTCAGTGGCCCAGACCGTGCCGTCCTTACGAAGGAACGAAGCACCGGCACTTTCCTCGCCACCAAAGCCCAACGAGCCATCGAACAGCCCCTGGGCAAAGAACTTGAAGCCTACTGGCACTTCGTACAGACCGCGGCCCAGGCGGGCAGTCACGCGGTCGATCAAGCCGCTGCTGACCACGGTCTTGCCCACCGCCGCGTCACTGCGCCACTGTGGGCGATGACGGAACAGATAATCGATGGCCACGGCCAGGTAGTTGTTCGGTTGCAGCAAGCCATCGGGCGTGACGATGCCGTGGCGGTCGTGGTCGGGGTCGCAGGCGAAGGCCACGTCGAAGCGCTCGCGCAGACCAATCAGGCCCTGCATGGCATGGGGCGAGGATGGGTCCATGCGGATCTGGCCATCCCAGTCGACGGTCATGAAGCGGAACGTCGGATCGACCTCGGTGTTGACCACTTCCAGGTCCAGGCGGTAGTGCTCGGCGATCGCCTGCCAGTAGCGCACCCCCGCCCCGCCCAATGGGTCGACACCCAGGCGCAGCTTGGCGTTGCGGATGACGTCGAAGTCGATGACGTTCTCAAGATCGGCCACATAGCGGCCTACATAGTCGTAGCGCTGGGTGGTGGCGGCTTGCAGGGCCTGGGCATGGCCCAAGCGCTTGACGCCAGCAAGACCTGCGGCCAGTAGCTCGTTGGCCTTGGCCTCGATCCACTTGGTCACGTCGCTGTCGGCCGGGCCCCCATTGGGTGGGTTGTACTTGAAACCGCCACTTTGCGGCGGGTTGTGCGACGGCGTGATGACCACACCATCGGCGAGCCCCTGCTGGCGGCCACGGTTATGGCAGAGAATGGCGTGGGACACAGCCGGGGTCGGTGTGTACTCATCGTCCTTGGACAGCATCACCTGCACGCCATTGGCGGCGAGCACCTCCAAGGCGCTGGCTGCGGCCGGTGCCGACAGCGCATGGGTATCGGCGCCGACGAACAGCGGGCCATCGATGCCTTTTTCCTGGCGATAGAGGCAGATGGCCTGGGTGATCGCCAACACGTGATCTTCGTTGAAGCTCAGCTCCAGCGACGTGCCCCGGTGCCCCGAAGTGCCGAAGGCCACACGCTGGGCCGCCACTGCCGCATCAGGACGGCCGGTGTAGTAGGCGGTGAGCAGGCGGGGAATATCGACCAGCACGCTGGCCGGAGCCGGCTTGCCTGCCAAAGGACTGAGCGTCATGCAAGAACCTCGAGATCAACAGGATGTTGGTGTTGGAACACGCAGTGTACTGGGAGTTGCAACGCCGTGCGATGGGGCCTGCGCGGATTATTCGCTACCTGTCTGCCACCAGGAAGGGAACATCTGCTGCACCCGTGGCTCGGCGAAACGCTCGTCGATCAACAGCAACACGCCACGGTCCTGATCGCCGCGGATGACCCGGCCTGCGGCCTGGATCACCTTGCGCACGCCAGGGTAGAGATAGGCGTAGTCGAAGCCCGCGCCAAACTGACGCCCCAGACGCTGCTTGAACTGCTCGTTGACCGGGTTGACCTGGGGCAACCCCAGGGTGGCGACGAACGCGCCAATCAAGCGGCTGCCCGGCAGATCCACACCTTCGCCGAACGCACCGCCCAACACCGCGAAGCCGACCCCTTTGCCGTCGGGCACGAAACGGCCCAGAAACGCCTCGCGCGCACCTTCATCCATCCCCGGCGCCTGCTCCCACCGAGGGATAGCCGGATAACGCTCGGCCAGCAGCATCGCCACCTGGCCGAGGTATTCGAAGCTGCTGAAGAACGCCAGGTAGTTGCCTGGCTGGCGTCGATACTGCTCGGCGATCAACTCGACGATCGGCGCCAGCGAGGCATGACGTTCCCGATAACGGGTGGAAACCTCGCTGACGATGCGTACCGCCAGTTGCTCAGCGCGAAACGGTGCCGCCACTTCCAGCCAGGCCGTGTCGCTCGGCATGCCCAGGAGGTCGGCATAGTAATGCCGTGGGCTCAGGGTGGCAGAGAACAGCGTGACGCTGCGCGCTGCCTGCATGCGCGGGCCCAGCAACCGCGCCGGCACTACGTTGCGCAGGCACAAGGTGGCCAGACGACGCTTACGCGGCCCCGTGCGCTGGGTCACATCGAAGATGAAGTGCTCATCGAACAGTTCAGCGACCCGAGTGAACTGCAGGGCCTGGAAAAAGAACTGCAACAGCGCAGGGTTCACCTCACCAGGTGCCTGTTCCAAGCGCTCCTGGATCAGGCCGACGCACTGCGCAAGGGCCCGCAGGAACTCTTGAGGCAGGCGATCGAGCGTCTGGTAAGGGGCTTGCTGCGTCTTGTACAAAGCATTCCACTGCCGGTTCAAACGCTCAAGGGCACTGCCCACGCCCGGGGGTTTGCTCTGGCGCAGGCTGGCCAACTGGCCTTGGTCCAGGCTTGCGCTGTACATCCCCCGCCCCCGCTCGACCAGGTTGTGCGCCTCATCCACCAGTACCGCCACACGCCACTGGTTGGCCTGGGCCAGGGCATACAGCAGGGCATGGGCATCGAAGTAATAGTTGTAGTCGGCCACCAGCACATCGGCCCAACGCGCCATCTCCTGCCCCAGGTAGTAAGGACAGATTTGGTGGGCCAGGGCCACCTCGCGAAGGCCAACCTTGTCGAGCAGTGGTCGGCGCGCCGCCTCCTCGCGCGCGGCGTGCAGGCGATCATAGAAGCCCCGGGCCAACGGGCAGGACTCGCCATGACAGGCGCTGTCGGGGTGTTCGCAGGCCTTGTCCCGAGCGATCAACTCAAGGGTGCGCAAGGCCGGTTGCGGCGTGACATCGGTGATCTGACGCAAGGCGTCCAGCGCCAGGGCCCGGCCTGGGGTCTTGGCGGTCAGGAAGAACACTTTGTCCAGTTGCTGGGGTGCCATGGCCTTGAGCAACGGGAACAAGGTTCCCAGAGTCTTGCCGATGCCGGTGCTGGCCTGGGCCATCAGGCAACGGCCGGTGCTCACCGCCTTGTACAGCGTCTCGGCCAACTGGCGCTGGCCCTGGCGAAATTGCGGGTAGGGAAACCCCAAGGCCTGAAGAGCCCGGTCACGTTCGGCCAAGCGCTGCTGCTGGAACTGGGCCCAGGCGAGAAAGCGCTGGCACTGGGCCTCGAAAAAGCGTTGCAGGTCAGCGGCGCTGTGCCGTTCGCTGATCAGGGTCTGGCGGTCGCTGTCCACGTCCAGGTAGACCAACGCGACTTCGATCGTTTCCAGCGCCCGGGCGTGGCACAGCAGCCAGGCATAGACCTTGGCCTGCGCCCAGTGCAACTGACGATGGTTGGTCGGCTGGCGGGCCAGGTCGCCTCGATGGGTCTTGATCTCTTCCAGGCGATTGCGCACCGGGTCGTATCCGTCGGCGCGGCCACGCACGCGCAAGCCTTGGTATTGCCCCTCCAGCGCTACCTCCGCCTCGTAGCCTGCGTCCCGCCGCGCCACGACCCGACGATGCCCCGCGATACCTTCCTGGGCCGTGGGCGATGGCGTGAAACGCAGGTCCAGATCGCCCACCTTGGCGCTGAACTCGCACAGTGCCCGGACTGCCACGGTGTAGGTCATGCCGGCGTCTCGGCCCAGCGTACATGGCACACCGCAACGGGCAGGCCGTGCTCGCGGCAAAAGTCGAGCCAGCGCAATTGATTGTCCTGCAACCGATCCCCAGGCCCCTTGACCTCGACCATGCGGTAACGGCCCTCGGCCGGCCAGAACTGAATCAGGTCAGGCATGCCCGCGCGATTACTGCGAATGTCCTGCAAGAGGCGTACGAAACAGTGCTTGAGGTCAGCCGCAGGTATACACGCCAGGGCCTGTTCGAGCAGTTCGGGGGTGAGCATCGGCCAGAACACGAACGGCGATTGCAGCCCTTGTTTGGCCGCGAAACAGTCCTGCATAGCCTGGCGGTAGCTGCCATCGTCGAGCCGACTCAGGCACGCTTGGAACAAAGCCGCGCGCCGTTGCTGGAAGTCGCCGTCGTGCAGGTCTTGGGGCCCTGCCTGGAATGGGTGGAAGAAAGCGCCAGGCACCGGCGCGAAGATCGCGTCCCAGCACAGCAGGCCGAAGAGGCTGTTGAACAGGGTGTTTTCGACGTAATGGCAGGTGCTTGAACCCTCGGCCAGGTGCAGCCGGACCGCCTCTTCGACACCATGGGCGGAAAGTGCCACCGGTAGCTGCAGCTCGATCAGTACCAGATCCGTAGGGCGGCGGCGAGCTTGCGGCGGCCCGCCGAGCTTGCGTGCCAGACGTGGGAGCATACGCGCCAGGGCTTGTTGTTCCTGGGCATTGGCAGGCGAGGCGGCCAATTCCTGTGCCATTGCCTGCGCCCGCTCCCATTGCTCGCTGCGCTCCAGTACCCGCACCTGGCGCACACGCGCCTCGGGGTGATCGCTGCGAGCATAGACCGCCAGGGCCTGGTCCCACTCCCCCCGGCGCTCGCACTGTTGGCCGATGCCGTACATCAACCGCCCCCGTCGCCGTAGCAACCACGGGTTATCGCTGTGCAGGCCCTCCAGTGTCGCCAGCAACGAATCGGCGTCCTCCCCTTGCTCCAGCCGGTCGGCACATTGGTGCAACGCCATGGCCAGGTCGACCTCCGTGCGCTGGCGCAAGGCCCGCGAATCAGCGCACAGCGGCACCTGTTCATAACGCAGCAAACCCAGGTCGGCCAGCACGAACTCCGACCAGTCCTGATACAGGTTGCCGAAAAACAACAAGCGCAAGCGGTCACACAACGGCTGCAGGCGCCAATGGAGGATACGTATCGGAGAGTGCGCAAACCACTCAGCCAGCGTTCGGGGCGTAAGCGCGAGGGGCTGCAATTGCGCGAGCAGTTCGCCCTTGGCTGCCCGGGGCCTGCTCAGCTCTGCCGCAAAGCACTGGGCCAACTCCTGTTTGCGCAGTACATCGAATAATTGCTCCAGGGTCAGGACGGCATCGTCGCTGACCCACCCCAACGCCAGCAGCGGCTGGAGCGCCAAGGTGCTATCACCAATTTCGGCGTAGTCGAGCCTGTCACTGCGAAACAACTCGCCCTTGCGCATGACCATCCGCACCAGCAAGGCCTGGGCAGGCTCGGGCAACTGCTCGAACGCTTGCAGGAAGCCTTGCTCGGCCTCATCGAGCAGGTCGGCATAGCGCTGCTCGACCCAGGCCAGGACCTGCCTGAAGTTATGCAGGTAATAAAGAGGGTCGTCGACGGAATGGGCAATCACGGTGCGCGTTCAGGTGAGGGAACAGGCACTGGTTATACATACAGATTACGCGCACTGGCAAGTGCTACAGGTCGCCTCGCTGGCGAACGCGGTAGCACCCGCTGGCAAAGCGCCGCTCAGGGCCGGTGCATCAGATAGGCTTCACCGCTCACGCGGATCATCGGGTGAGGCACGATAGTGCAGGTTTTGACAATCTTGAACCCGTGCCGCTCGTAAAAGCGCCGGGCACCCGTGTTCGCGGCATAGTCGATCAAGCTCAGGCCTTTGAGCCCCAGTCGATCAGCGCGTTGTTGTGCCTGCTCAAGGAACCGTACGCCCAGCCCCCGGTTACGCCAGCCTTCATGAAGCGCCAGGCTCGAAATATAGAGGGTGTCGGGGACTTCCATATCGGCATAAGGCGCCAAGACAGGGTCGGTCGCCGGCGCTGGGTCTGGATCGTGATACATCGGATAGCTGTGCATCATGCCGATGACCTGCCCTTCGGCTTCAGCAATAAGGCAGTTCTGGTAGGAGAAATCTACGTTATCGCGGGCATAGCGGACAGTGCCGACATCGAGTAAGTCCTGACCCGGTTCTGCCAACTGGCTCCAGATATAATCGGCCACCCCTTCGGAAGTTATTTGGAACAACCGGGCAATGTCACGCGCATCCGAGCTGCGACCCGGACGAAATTCGACGGCCATATGGACGACTCCAGGGAAAGTGTCGCTCCTTATAGCGTGTAGAAAAGCATGTTTCAACAGGGCCAGCAAAAACACATACCGGCATTATTAATCGACATGAAAGCGCGTCGTACAAGGGTATTTATATGTCGTACCCGGACAATAAAACATGCTTAACTTACGCCGTTCACCTTCAAAGTTGGAAGCTCCATAATCCTTGGCAAAAAGGTACAAAGGGCGTATTCGTTCAACGACCGATAAACACCCTTCCCAACCGACGCAACGCCTGTTCCAGGCCATCCCACGACTCAGCGCACCAGGCCAATAGCACATGCTGCGGGAAACTGCCCTTGAGCCCGAACGACTCTCCGGGAACGACGGACAAGGGGCTCCCTGCCACTGCTGCCAAGAGGGCTTCGGTATCGATCGGCTGGTTCAGCCGTGCCCAGATCCCCCGCCCTCCGTCAGGTCTGGTGAACGCCAGGTGCGTGCCCAGGCGCAGTTCGACCCGACCGCAGAGGTATTCCATGCGGGCCTGAAGATCGAAGCGCAAGCTGGACAGACTGTCGTCGACCTCCCCCTTGGTGAGGGTTTGCGCCACCGCTTGCTGACGCAGTGGTGGCAGCAAAAAGCCGCGCCGGGCAATGGCTTCGTCGACGCCGGGTTGGCGACACAGCAAGTAGGCGTAAGGCGCTTCGGCGCCCAGCGTGGCCTCCAGCGAGCCCAGTACCAGCAGACGACTGGCGTCGACGTCATCACGTAGCCGCGACGCAGGGGGGCCTGCGAAGCAGTGGTCGCTGTCCAGATCGTTCTCCAGTAACAGCGTAGGATGCTCGGCGAGCAGGCGAACTAGCTGCCGCTGATCCTGCACAGGCGTCAGACGCCCCAGAGGTGTGGACAGGCAGGAAGGCATCACGACCAGCTGTACCGGCTCCTGTTCCAGCACACGTGTGAACACGCCGATATCCAGCCCTCCATGAGCAGCCAGCGGCGCTTCGAGCACACGCATGCCGGCCTTCTGCAAACCATGCAGCAATCGCCAGCAGCAGGGTGTTGCCACCACCGCCGTCGCCCCTTGCAGATGCAGGGCAAGCAACAGGGTTTCAAGCAAGGCTTGCACATCCGTGGCCAAGTGGACGTGGCGGGCATTCCAGCAATGGCCAGAGGTGCGGGTGTAGCGGGCGGCCAACACGCTACGCAACAACGCGCCGCTGCCCAGGCGCCACGTCGCCTGCCCGCCCTGACGCGCGAGGCGCCGTTCATGAGCGAGCAAGGTACGTTCCAGTGTCCGAGGCGATGGCATTGGCAGGGGGAATACCGGAAGCGCCAGGGCAGTCTCCGCACTTGGCGAGTCCACCTCTCGCTCGGCGAGATTCACGAAGTACCCGGACTTGGGTACCGAGCGAACCCGGCCTTGACGCTCCAACAGGCTATAGGCGCACTGCACGGTCGCCAGCGAAACCCGAAGGCGTCGGGCCAGGTCTCGCAAGGACGGCAAACGCCCCTGCTCTGCGTAATCGGCCTGAGCAATCAGGGCGTCCAGATACCGATATACGCCCTGATAGGCG
This sequence comes from Pseudomonas sp. NY15354, assembly GCF_048068075.1. NCBI lineage: Bacteria > Pseudomonadati > Pseudomonadota > Gammaproteobacteria > Pseudomonadales > Pseudomonadaceae > Pseudomonas > Pseudomonas sp. NY15354. The sequence continues at coordinate 6,077 of NZ_JBLUPV010000017.1, read as the reverse complement.
AACTCCCCACGCGCCGAACGCCCCATCAGAGTGCCGCCTGGCGTACGATCGCAGGCGCAGTGTCCAGAGGCGACAACCATCGTAGCGCCGCATCCCGCCGCGTCAGATTCACCAGCACACGCCATGCCGATGGCTCGAGGCGACCGGCGTAGACCGCCTGCAACTGTGCCAGGCTCAGGCCGCTGACTTCCACCAGCCAGTGCTTGATGGTCTCGGGGCAAGGTTTGCCCTGCAATGCCGTGTGCAGATACGGCAAGGCCACACGCATGCGCGGATGGTAGGCGTGCACGAAGTCCGCAAGCTTTTTGCCTTGGCCGTTGAAGGGGGCGGACAGCAGGCATACCAGTTGGGTTTCGTCGAGCCCCAGCGCCTGCAGGAATGACGCCCTGTCTTGTTGCTGTACCCGCAGCCACCAGCTCGCCCGTGCATCCTTCTGGGACAGGTGCCACTCTTGCCATCGGGTCTGTCGCGCCAGCAGATGTGCATGCAAGCCCTCCAGATTCTCCACCACGCTGGACGCCGTCCAGGCGCTCAACGGCGTATCGGGTTCGCCGAGCGCTTTTTGCGGGCCCAACATCGCATCCAGGTGATGCGCCTCGTTCAAGGGACAAAGCAAGTCGTCCACCGCCAACATCTGGAGCGGCAATTCACGGGCCATTGCCGTCGGCATATCCAGACACCGGCCCAAGGGTGCTCCGACCCGCATATGCAAGCGACTCAACCCGTCGGTCAACACCGCAGCACATTGATGCACATCGCCAAGCCCCTGGAACTCCCCGGCCAAACGCAGCAGACGCCGCCCCCAGGCCATGACACGTCTGCGCTCACGATCTGGCAGGGCCGTGACCAACGCGCTGGCACCGCCGCTCTGGTCCAGCGCCCCGTGCAACGCTGCGGCCAGTTGCAGATGCAGACGGCAGCCCAGCAGGGCCTTGGGTGTCGCCTCGGTCAGGTGCCCGAACATCAGCAATGCCTGCCGCGCTCCCGCCCAGGGCTGCATGGCTTGTGCCTGGCAAGCCCTGAACGGCACCACCTTGTCGTCCTCCAGCATGAGCAGCTCTACCCGAGGGTCGTCCTGCATGAACAACGCGCCGAAGAGGCGCTCATGACTCAGCAGCATCTGTGGATCGGGCGTGGGCAAGCAGCTCACGATCACCCGCAACCGGAAGGTCTGGCCGCCACGCAGGGCTAGGCGCAATTGGGCTGCGCGCAGACTGGCCAGCAGGTGCGCGCTGCGACGGTCGCCGCCTTGCACCAGCAGTAACTGCAACTCACCGATGTACTGCTCCCCGCCAGCGGCGATCGTCAAACGCTGGATCAACAATTGCAGCGAGGCCTGTTGCCCGCGGGACATCTGATTGCACACACGGTCCAGTACCTGTTGGTAGATGGACTGCATGGCTTGGTCATGAAGACTGCTCATCGGAACACTCCCTGTTCTTCGTTGCGGTGTTTCAACGTAAAGGGCGGAACAAAAAAATGACTCACTTCAACTTTGCAGAACTTTCCTACAAAGTTTTGGGAAGTACAAAAGTGCACCACCCAGTCAAATTCATTCCGCGCACTGGCGTACACACGCCATAGCCTCCCCAAGCCCATCCATTGCTCCTAGAAAACATCCGTACAAGGCCATTATCGAAGGTTGCATTACGAATAAAAGATACAGATCCGGGTAAAAAAACCATTCAGCCCCGTCCGCTTTAACCATTAAATATCAGGACGCGCTCGAATGCGCGCGGACAAGTGCTTCATTTATTAACTGTCAACTTTTATTTGTAAGATTAACTTTTATCCAATGTAGGATTTATCTCTAGGTAGAGCCAAATAAAAAGCCCGGACCAAAGGCCCGGGCTTTTTATTCGCACATGACAGGTTGGCATTAACCCATCGTCAAGACGATCCGCCCTCCACAGGGGCATTCATCCATCTCGCGGTGTGCTTCGACCACATGGGTGAAGGGATAGATCTTGCTGATCTGGGGTGTCAGCAACTGATCGGCCGTGAACTGGTTGATGTCACGCAGCGCGCGATGCAAGGCAACCTGGTCCTGGGCGATGCCCAACTCCGGCTTGCCGGTGAAATTGCCGATGCAGTGCACGTAGAACTGAATGTTCTTTTGAAACGCCGCACAAGCCGGGAATGGCGTCTGGTTTCCGCCCTGCAGACCGTACAGCACCAGGCTGCCGCGCGGTGCCAGGACATCGCCCAGCAGCGACATCTGCGGCCCGCCCATGCCATCCAGGACCATGTCGACGCCGCGGCCATCGGTGTACTTGGCCACCTGCATGACCAGGTCCTGCTCTTCGGTGACAATCACTTTTTCGGCGCCAAGGCTCAGCAGGTACTCGCGCTGCTCAGGGTCCTTGGTGGCGGCAAACACCTTCAAACCCAGTGCTTTACCCAGTTGCACGAAGGCAGGCCCTGCGCAATGGCTCGCGTCAGTGACCAATGCAGTCTGGCCGGCCTTCGCACGGGCCAGGTCGACATAGGCAAAGTAGGCGATCAGAAGCGGCGTGTAATGCACACTGGCTTCGATCGGCGTCAGGATGTCTGGGTAGCGGGTGATGGCGGTGCGTGGCAGGACGATGACATCGCCATAGACCGGGTGTTCGTTGGCGCTGGTGGCCGGGAAGCTGGCTACTCGATCGCCCACGGCGATGTCCTCGACGCCCTCGCCGACCGCTGTCACTACCCCGGCCATTTCATGGCCGATGCCCGCTGGCAGGCGGGCCTGGGATGGTGCCAGGTTCTGCCGCCAGAGCACGTCGTACCAACTGACGCCAATAGCCTCGACGCGGATCTGCACCTCGCCCATCGCAGGGGACGGCTCGGTCTGCTCTTCGCAGCGCAGAACGTCGGCGGCGCCGAACTTGTGGAAACGAATCATGCGGGACATCACATACCTCGCCTTCGTGAATCTCGTATTACCACGGACTTTATCCGGGCTTTTGCCGTTAGACCATCAGTGGCTATTAATAGTTGACATGCCTGTCATCGATTGGGCTCCTGGCAAATCCGTGCATTGGCCCCCGGAAATCGGTGCAGGGTACCAGCCTTTGGCCTTAAGATTCATCCCTGACCTACTTTAGGCCGAGCACTTCGATGAACCGTAACGACCTGCGCCGCGTAGACCTCAACCTGCTGATCGTGTTCGAGACGCTCATGCACGAACGCAGCGTGACCCGTGCCGCCGAGAAGCTGTTCCTCGGCCAGCCGGCGATCAGCGCCGCCCTGTCGCGCCTGCGCACCCTCTTCGATGACCCGCTGTTCGTGCGCACCGGGCGCAGCATGGAGCCCTCGGCTCGGGCTCATGAGATCTTCGCCCTGCTCTCACCGGCGCTGGATTCGATCTCCACGGCCGTCAGCCGCGCCGCCGACTTCGACCCGGCCACCAGCACCTCGGTGTTTCGCATCGGCCTCTCCGACGACGCCGAATTCGCCCTGCTGCCGCTGTTGCTCAAGCGGATACGCGCCGAAGCGCCGGGCATCGTGCTGGTGGTGCGTCGGGTCAACTACCTGCTGATGCCCACCTTGCTCGCCTCCGGTGAGATCTCGGTGGGCGTGAGCTACACCAATGAACTGCCAGCCAACGCCAAGCGCAAGATCCTGCGCCGCAGCCAACCCAAGTTGCTGCGCGCCGACAGCATGCCGGGCAGCCTGAGCCTCGACGATTTCTGCGCACGACCCCATGCCCTGGTGTCGTTCGCAGGCGATCTGTCCGGATTCATCGACGAAGCCCTCGACCAGATCGGCCGCAAACGTCATGTGGTCCTGGCCGTACCCCAGTTCAACGGCCTGGGCAGCCTGCTGGCCGGCACCGATATCGTCGCCACGGTACCCGACTACACCGCCGACGCCCTGACCGCCGCCGGCGGCCTGCGCGCCGAAGACCTGCCCCTGGACGTGCGCACCTTCGAGCTGCACATGGCCTGGCGCGGCGCACAGGACAACGACCCGGCCGAGCGGTGGTTGAGGTCGCGGATACAGATGTTCTTCGGGGATCCCGATAGTCTCTGACCGAGTTCCACTAAGCGCCACAAATCCTTTAAATACATGGAGTTAGAAAGATTATTCGTCCATGGCCATCCGTCAGAATCCACTCAATTCCAGCTTGACTGGGGGTATCTTGGGGGGACATCAAGCCAAAATTAAAAAAGATACCCCCACACCATGTCCCCCGAAAAACCGCCTCCTTTCCGCCCAAAGCTGAGCGATGCTTTCATCCGTTCGCTGACCACGTCAGGCAAGTACGCTGATGGCGACGTACCGGGTCTGTATCTACAGGTGCGTGCCTCGCTCAAGCCCGGCAAATCACCCTCCCGGCACTGGCGACTGAAGTACCGTCTTCGTGGCAAGGAAAACGTGTTCGTGATCGGCAGGTATCCGGATGTGGGCTTGAAGGAAGCCCGTGAGCTCGCCCGGGCAGCGCGCAATAGCGTGGCCAATCACATCGACCCACTCAAAGCAAAAAAAGCCAAGATCGAGGCGCAATGGCTCAACGAGGCGCGTACATTCGCCTACGTCGCCGAAGAGTGGATGAATTTCAAATCTCCGGATTTGGTCAGCAAATCCATTGCAGGGTTTCGCGGTGCACTGCGAAATCACATCTTGCCGGCCATCGGCGAAAAGCCTGTCACCGAGATCAGACTCGAACACATCACTTCGATCATCAGTACGCTGCGCCGTGCTCGGACGATGGCCATGGCCAAGCGCGTTCGCACCATCATTCGCGCCGTGCTCGGCTTCGCTGAAGGCAGGGGCTGGGTGGAGCGTAACGTGGCTCTGAGCAACACCGAGGAGCTCAAAATCCGCCACGTGGTCACCAGCAATCCAGCGATCGAACGACCGGCCGACTTGGGTCAGTTCCTGTTGCGCCTGGATGAGCTCGACGCGAGCAGCGTGACCACCGCAATGCGCCTGCTGGTGATGCTGCCAGTGCGCCCGGGCGAACTGGTGAAAATGCGCTGGGAGGATGTTGATCTGATCAGCGCCGACTGGCGTTACGTGGTCAGTAAAACTCGCCACCTGGACAAGAGCAAACACATCGTACCGCTGCCTGAGCAGGCACTCGTGCTTCTACGTGAACTGTACAAACGCCGGGTGGTGGATGAGGCCGGCAACGGTTGGGTGTTCGTCTCGCCGATCTATCCTGGCCGCCCCATCGACGCCACCTCTCTGGCCAAGTCCTACCAGCGAATCTGGCCGGAATACGCCATTACTGCCCATGGCTTTCGCGCCACCTACCGCACCATTGCCCACGAGCATTTAGGTATCGATCCGATTGTATTGGAGTTGTCGTTATCGCATCGCATGCCAGGCGCACTGGGTGCCGTGTATGCCCGCGCGCAATTGCTGCCGCAGCGCCGAGAGGCAGCACAGCAGTGGGCCGATTACCTCGACCGGCTTCGCAACAACGCCAAACATGCGTCTGAATAGTTACCAAGAAAGCACACATCATAGTTGCACTCCCCCACCTTCACGATCACAACAACTGCCTTATCAGGATGAGCAAACTGAATCTCGTGAGTATGGCGGAGTATTCGGGATTCGAACTTAGATACCCCAGCCAAAGTCCTGACAACAAAGCCATATAAATCAATAATATATAAACTCCAGTTCGAATGTAGCGTAGTCATTCGAAGTGTGTTTCCACCCCCGACCACCGGCATCCAAAACCCGACGCCCGGGCGCTCTAGAACGGCATATTTGGGGTAGCTTAAATGTTGCCGCAGTCTTCTAGCTTCCGCCCAGTTCCGCCTGTTTCCAGGCTACGAGTGGGGGACCAAATGGGGGACCGGATTCAAAGATCGGAGGTCAACACCATGCCCAAGCTCACCGCGAAATTGATAGAAAACCTCAAGGATTATGGCAAGTACGATGATGGCGATGGCCTGCGCCTTGTCATTCGAAAGTCTGGAAAAGCGTGGGTGCTGCGCTACCAGCTTGCAGGCAAGCGCAAGGAAATCTGAATCGCCCCTGGTTTCGTAGACACCTCCAAGCCTCATAATGAGGCCCAAATAGGAGGTGCCATGAGTCGTCAGCGTTACCCCGAAGAATTCAAGATCGAAGCGGTCAAG